>JAXDCM010000236.1:0-2520 GCA_034677965.1 Syntrophales bacterium | reverse complement strand
GCAGGCTATCGCCATCGCGATCATCACCCGCTGGCGCATCCCGCCGCTCATCTGGTGCGGATATTCCCGGGCGCGGCGTTCCGGCGCGGCGATGCCCACGAGCTTCAGCATCTCCACGGCCCGGTCCCGCGCATCCCGGCCGGACAGGCCCTGGTGCAGCCGGATCACCTCCGCAATCTGGTCCCCGATGCGAAACACCGGGTTGAGGCTGGTCATGGGCTCCTGAAAGATCATGGAGATGTCCCTGCCGCGCACCCGGCGCATGTCCTCTTCCGCAAGCCGCAGGAGATCGGCGCCCCTGAAGAGGATTCGCCCGGAGACGATCTTTCCGGGGGGATCGGGCACGAGACGCATCACGCTCAGCGCCAGCACCGTTTTGCCGCAGCCCGACTCCCCGACAATGCCCAGGGTGTCGCCCTGCATGAGGGCGACATCCACGCCGTCAACCGCCTTGACGACGCCTTTCGGGGTGTCGAAAAAAGTCCTGAGGCCGGCGATGTCGAGGATCGCGCCCACGGGCTACCGTCCCCTCCCCTCCCCGCGGCGGGCAGCCGCATCCCGCAGAAACCGGACCAGCAGTCGGACGCCCACGCCGGAAGCCCCTTTCGGAATGTATGGCCTGTCCTTCGACAGCCAGGAAGGCCCGGCGATATCCAGGTGGACCCAGGGGACATCCCCGACAAACTTCCTCAGGAAGGCGGCGGCCGTGATGGCGCCCCCCGCCCTGCCGCCGGAATTCTTGAAATCGGCAATGTCGCTCCTGATCTGCTCGTCATAGTCTTCCCAGAGCGGCAGCTCCCAGACCCGCTCGCCGGTCGCGTCGGCCGCCTCCCGAATCCTGGCCTTCAGCGCCTCGTCCGTTCCCAGCATGCCGATCACGTGATCGCCGAGGGCGACGATGCAGGCGCCGGTCAGGGTGGCCAGGTCGATGACGGCGACCGGCTTGTAGCGAAGGGCGTAGGTCAGGGCGTCCGCAAGGATCAGCCTCCCCTCGGCATCCGTCGTGATCACCTCGATGGTCCGGCCGGAAAGGGATTTCAGGATATCTCCCGGCTTGTAGGCCTTTCCGCCGGGCAGATTCTCGGTGGCCGGGATCAGCCCGACCACATGCACGGGCAGTTTCAGGTCCGCAACGGCTGCAATCGCTCCCAGCACCGCAGCGCCGCCGGCCATGTCCGTTTTCATCTCCTCCATTTTCTCGGACGGCTTGATGGAAATGCCGCCGCTGTCGAAGGTCAGCCCCTTCCCGACCAGCACGATCGGCGGATCGCCCTTGCGCCGGCCGTCGTATTCCAGAATGATGAACTTCGCCGGCTCGCTGCTTCCCCTGGCCACGCCGAGGAGCGCGTTCATGCCGATTTTCTTCATTTGGGCATCATCGAGGATCCGGAGCTTCACCGGCCTGCCCCCGGCAACGGTGCGTGCCTCACGGACGAGATCGGAAGGGGTCATATCATTGCCCGGCCTCGACACGAGGTCCCTGGCAAGGAACACAGCCTTCGCAACAGCTTCGGCCGTTCGGGCGGCCTTCCCGATCGCCTTGAGGTGCTCCTCATCGTCCTCGATGACATGAATATCCCGAATGTCCGTCATGCTCTCGCGATCGACGGTCTTGTAGGGCGTGAAGCGGTAGAGCCCGAGCATCGCCCCCTCCAGGACAGCCTCCGCCACCTGCGGAAGCGGCAGATCCAGGACGCCGCCATCCACGGCAAGGGAGAATTCCTTCAGGTTCAGGTCCCTCGCCTGCCGGGCCGCGGCCGCATAGGCGCCCCGGAGCTTTTCCGGGCTGAAATCGGCCCGCTTGCCGAGCCCCACGACCACGATGCGCCGGGCGAGCATGGCGCCCCCCGTGCGGATCACGGCCGTCTGGTAGAGTTTCCCTCGAAAATCCCCTGAAGCGATGAGGTTCCCGATCTGGCCCCCGCTGGCCCGGTCCACAAGCCCCGCGGGCTCCCGCTCCAGAATGCCGTCCTCGAAGTGATGGGCCACCAGGGCCTCCGTCCGGTATGCCGTTGCCTTTCCCCGCTGAATCCGGATCTTCATATGAACCGCTCCTCCCTCGATGCCCGCAGGGGGCAATTTCTCAAATGCCGTTCTCTTCGTATGATTGTGATGATCTTTTTCGGCGACAAGCGAAAGTGAAATCGCTTTGTGAGGGGAAATTCTGTCAAAAAAAAGTCAATGAATCAACAGGAAAATGAATGAATTCCACAATATTTTCAAATCACTATTCGGATCCGAAGGATCCGGATGCCCACTTGCCGGATCATCGGCCATGATCGAACCCGGCGGCTTTTCTGCGCAAAAACCGCTCATGTACAAAGAGTTGCAGGCATCGCCGGGATTGACTGGGATATTTTTTGGGGGGAGGGAATAGCTCAGCCGCGCAATTGTTCGACGGTGACGCCTAACGCCAAGGCCAATTTTTCCAGTGAAGCCTTGCGGAGCTTTTTTTCTCCCGATTCCATCTGCGAAAGCGCAGCCTGGCTGATTCCCATCCTTGACGCGACTTCCTTTTGG
>JAXDCM010000235.1:0-75441 GCA_034677965.1 Syntrophales bacterium | reverse complement strand
GGACGATCGGTTCGCCGGGGTCGCTTCCGGCGATGCTGCACGGCTGGGTGACGCGGGCGTGGTTGGAGAAGCAGCACCCGAAATGGCTCCATGAGATGGAGGAGTCCGGACAACTCGTGGTCTACGGGGAAGAAAAGAAAGTCACCCACGGTCAGGGGTGACGGATATTTCCGGAATCAGGTTGCCTCGCACGACAGGCCCCTGCCGGAAGGAAATGCAGACGCGATTTGAGGCGTCCCGGGCAGGAAAGTAAAGACCGCCTGGCGTGACCGGCTAACGAAAAAGTCCTCCAGACGAGTCGATCAAGGTTGAATCATGTCATTATATATGCTAAATAAAACATAATTTGGTCTCTGATGAGAGAAAGGAGAAAATGTCCGTGTCATCGCAAATGCTGACGTATCGGCTCCTTCGTCGTTCCATTTCCTGCTCCCGCGGAATCCGTTTCCTTTCCGGTCTCGCCGTCTTGTGCGTCGCGATCCTCGGGTTACCCCTCCAGGCTGCGGCGGCGGAAGGGCTGCGAATCGCCGTTGCGGCCAACTTCATGCAGGCCACAAAAGAGCTTGCCGTGGAGTTCGAGAAACAGACCGGCATCAAGGTGGAGGCGACCTTCGCCTCCTCGGGAAGCCTCTACGCCCAGATCGCAAACGGCGCTCCCTACGACCTCTTCCTCTCCGCCGATGAGGAACGTCCCGCAAAGCTCCACCGGGAGGACAACACGGACAAGCCCTTCGTCTACGCCCGGGGCCGGGTGGTCCTCTGGTCGGCCCGGAAATCGTCCTGCAGCGCAACAGACTGGCGGCAGGCGCTCGCCGATCCGGCAGTCCGGAAGATCGCCGTCGCCAACCCGGAGACGGCCCCCTATGGCGCGGCGGCGAGGACAGCCCTGCAGAAGGCGGGGCTCTGGAATTCGATTCAGGAAAAACGGGTGACCGCCCAGGACATTGCGCAGACATTTCAGTATGCCTCCACCGAAGCCGTGGACTGGGGCTTTTGCGCTTTCTCCTCCGTCGTTTCCGAACAGGGCCGGAAGGGATGCCATTACGAAATCCCGGAAGCGCCCGAAATCGTCCAGGCCGCCTGCATCGTGAAACAGACCCAAAACCGCGCCGGTGCGGAACGCTTCGCGGCCTTTCTCCTCTCCGCTCCGGCCGTGGGGGTCAAGGAAAAATACGGGTACCGGTAGCATGGATTTTCTGTCGCTCTATGTAACGCTGAAGCTGGCGTTGGTCGCCACGATCCTGCTGTTGTTGATCGCGGCGCCCATTGCCTATGTTCTGGCCTATGCGCATTTCCCCGGGAAGGCGCTGTTCGAGGCCCTGATCTACCTGCCCATCGCCCTGCCGCCCACGGTCATGGGGTTCTACCTGATTCTGGCGATGGGACCCAAGGGCGCGGTCGGTCGTGCATGGGGGCTGCTCACGGGCGGCTCCCTGCTCTTCACCTTTTTAGGGATCGTGGCGGCCTCGGTTCTGTACAGTATTCCTTTTGCCGTGCAGCCCATTAAGGCGGCCTTTCTGAAGATCGATCCGCGACTGCTCGAAAACGCGGCCGTCCTGGGGCTTTCCCGGTTCGCCGCTTTTATCCGGGTGGTTCTTCCCAACAGCATCGGCGGCATGGCCGCGGCGTCGATCCTGGTCTTTCTGCACACGATCGGGGCCTTCGGCGTCCTGCTCATGGTGGGAGGAAGCGTTCCCGGTGTGACCAAGGTCGCATCGATCGCCGTTTACGAGGCCGTGGAGGCCATGGACTACCGGACGGCGGGGTGGATGTCCCTCTGTTTCATCCCCATCAGCTACATCTTTCTGCTGCTGGTGAACCGGCTCAACGGAGAAGCAAGACATGGCGCTTAAGCTCAAGGTTCAAAAAAAGCTGAAATACTTCGATATGGATCTATCCCTCTCCTGCGCGGACGGCCGGATGGTGGTTCTGATCGGACCTTCGGGAGGGGGAAAGACCACGCTTGTGCGGATGGTCGCAGGGCTGTCCATGCCGGATGAAGGCCGGATCGACTTTCACGGGGAAACCTGGTTCGATTCCGGCCGGGGAATCAACCTCCCGACGCGGAAACGCCGTATCGGCTATGTCTTTCAGGAGTATACGCTGTTCCCGCACCTGAACCTCTATGACAACGCCGCTTTTGCCGCCGTGGACCGAAAAGAGGTCGACGGCCTGATGGAGCTTTTCGGGATCGCCCATCTGCGGAAGCGAAAACCCCACCTCGTCTCCGGCGGGGAACGCCAGCGTTGCGCCCTGTGCCAGGCCCTCGCCCGGCGGCCCCGGATGCTGCTGCTGGACGAGCCCTTCTCCGCCCTCGATGTGGTGACCCGACGCGGACTGCGGGAGGAGCTCAAGGCGTTGAAAAACAACCTGACCTTTCCGATTCTCTATGTGACCCACGACATCGGCGAAGCCCTCTTTCTCGCTGACGAGATTTTGCCCATTGTTGAGGGCCGGATTGACCGGGGTTGGATGCAGCGGACCATTGCCCGTGAACCGGCAGCGGCAAACTCTGTGCGGGCAACCCGTGAACCCCGTCTGGCCCTGGCCTATTAATGGAGTGCGATCGATCATGAACATCTGCACCTACACCTATGAAGAGTATCTCCACCTGGTCAAATCCTTTCACGGAAGCCTGGCGCCGGGATTGATCATCGGCGGTTTCATCGTCGATCTGGCCCTGAAGCATCTTCCAGAGGGGGAGTTCTTCGACGCCATCTGCGAAACCCCGGTCTGCCTGCCCGACGCGGTCCAGATTTTGACGCCGTGCACGATCGGAAACGGCTGGCTGACGGTCCTCGATCTCGGGCGATTCGCCGTGACGATGTACGAAAAGAAAGGGGGACGGGGTGTTCGCGTCTGCCTCGACGCAAAAAAATTGGAGAACTGGCCCGAAATCCGGGACTGGTATCTCAAGCGGAAGAAAAAACAGGAACAGAACTTCGAACGGCTGCTCGCGCAGATCAAGGAGGCGGGGCACGACCTGCTGGGCGTTCAACGGGTGCGCGTAGAGCCGGAGAAGATCCGCAGAAAGAAAATGGGGCCCGTGGCGCTGTGCCCTGCCTGCGGGGAGCCCTATCCCACAAGAGACGGTGAGCGATGCCGGAACTGCGGAGGGGAAACCCCCTACACGGAAATTGCCGACATCCGCACGTGATCATGAACCGATCCGTCAAGAAACGGGGGAAAACTGTGACGCACAAACCGGGAACCATCCTCGAAGCGCTTTATGATAGGGCTGTGCATTTGGCGGAAGGCAAAGTGGTGTCGGATCTGCGAATCGGTCTGGGATATGTGGGCGCAAGGACGGGAGATCATTCCATGGGGCTTGCCGCCTTGCTGTTCGATTCGATTTCTCCGGGCTGCACGGTCCTCCGGTCTGCGGGGAGTCATGCCGGTTCTTCGGCGACGTCCCTTCTGACATACCTTGTGGAAGGGAAAAATCCAATGGAAAGGGCCATGGGTCTCGCGACGGCCAACGCGCTCATCGATCCTCCCCGGGAAGCGATTGATGACCGGGAAGCGACAAGCTATCTTGATTTCCGGGCCGGTGAGCGGGTCGTCATGATCGGCCTCTTTTCCCCTTTGGTGGAAAGGATCCGTTCCACGGGGGCGTCCCTCACCATCATCGAGAAAAACCCCGAACGAATGGAAATGATGAACGAGGATGAGCAACAGAACGCTTTGAGGCACTGCGACGTTGCCGTCATCACCGCAACGACTCTCCTCAACCACACCTTTGAAGAGATCATCCATCGATTGGGAAAGCCCCGCTGCACGGCCGTGATCGGGCCGTCCACACCGCTGCTGCCGGAAATCTTCCACGACACGCCGGTGACCCACCTGGGCGGGGCGGTTGTGACGGAGCCGGATCGCGTCATGAGGATCATCTCCGAGGCCGGCGGGACACCGGCCATGCGAACGGCGCTACGATTCGTCAATCTGACCATCAAACGAAACCGTCCGGAATACCGTTCATGAACGGTTCGACAGGATTGTGATGACTGCGAAAAACCGATCGAAACGAAGTTGCGACTACCCGATGCTCTCCTTTGAAGATGCCTGGCGCCGGATTTCCGGGGCCCTGACGCCTCTCCCGCCGACTCAGCAACCGTTGGAGAGCGTGACCGGGCTGGTGCTGGCGGAGGATGTCATCGCCCGGGAGAATATTCCCCCCTTCGCGGCATCTACGATGGACGGATATGGGGTCCTCAGCGCCGACACCACTTGTGAACGCTTCGTCGCAGGAGAACAGAATGCCGGCCTCAGGCTGGATCTGACCGTCAAGGAAGGAACGGCTGTGCGGATCATGACGGGCGCGCCTGTCCCCGCCGGCGCCGATGCCGTGATCCCGTTCGAGCAAACCGCGGAAGCCGACGGCAGGGTCCGTTTGCTTTCCGCAGTCGGTCCCGGCGAGAATATCCGCGCGATCGGCCAAGACATCGCTTCCGGCGAAACCGTTTTGAAAAAGGGTTCCGTGTTGGGACCGGCCGAGATCGGTCTGCTGGCCACGCTCGGACATTCCCGGGTGCCGGTCCACCCCCGGCCGCGCGTGTCGGTCATGGCCACGGGCAATGAATTGGTTCCGATCCATGCGATTCCCCGGCTCGGTCAGATCCGCAATTCCAATGCACCGGCCATCGCAGCCGCGGTCAAGGTCTGCGGATTTGATGCCATTGCCCTGCCGCAGCCGGTGGTCGACGATGAGGCCGAGCTGGAACGGGCCATTGTCGAAGCCCTGTCCAAAAGTGACGTGCTGATCACCTCGGGCGGCGTTTCGATGGGAACGCGCGATCTGGTCAAATCCGTGCTGGCCGGGCTCGGCGAGATTTTGGTCGGAAGGGTGGCGATCAAGCCGGGAAAGCCCCTGACTTTTGCCATGATCCACGGCAAGCCGGTCTTCGGGCTGCCCGGCAATCCGGTGGCATCCTTGGTCTGCTTCGAGCAGTTCGTCCGGCCGGCGTTGCGCCGGATGAGCGGCCTCCTACTGTTGGGACGGCCATGCGTGGATGTGCGTCTGGAGCAGGGCCTGCGACATGATCCGGACCGCACCGAATTCCAGCGTGCTATTGTCGAACGCGATCCGGAGGGTTTTACAGCCCGCGGAAACGGACCCCAGGGTTCGTCCCGTCTCAAATCGCTCTCCGGAGCCAATGCATTGCTCGTTCTGCCGGCAGGCACGGGCGACTACCCGGCCGGTTCCCGTGTAATGGCCCTGCTCATCAACCAGCCGGAGGCATCGGAAGACCTTCCTGCAGGATTCCCCCCGCAAAAATTGCAATCCTTTTGGGGATAAAAAACGTTTGTCATCCAGATCTCCGAAATTCATATCCCCAAGCTTCTGCGGACGAAAGGGAATAGCCCATTCCGACTGTCATGGAACCATTCATCGGGAACCGTGCGAAAGCCGACGGAACCGATAACGAACCATTTATGACCTGCGTATGAACGCTTTGTCAGATCGTTTGACATTATGTCAATCCTGGCATATAAAACCACCGAAACTATCTCATGCGAAAAATGAAATCTCCGGGAAAGGGGGTAAAATGAGAGAGGTTAATTTAACAATCAATGGCGTTCAACGCCACGTGAATGCCGGTCCGGACATGGTCCTACTTGACTATCTGCGCAGGGACCTTGGCCTCACCGGGACCAAGCAGTCCTGCGACCGGAAGGGGCAGTGCGGCGCCTGCACGGTCATCGTGAACGGCAAGGCGGTCCGTTCCTGCCTCACCAAGATGGTGAAACTGGAGGGGGCCGAGGTCATCAGCGTCGAGGGGCTCGGGACGCCCGAAAACCCCCACTTCATCCAGGAAGCCTATGTGCTGGCCGGCGCCATCCAGTGCGGCTTCTGCACACCGGGGATGATCATGGCGACCAAGGCCCTGCTGGACAAGAATCCCGATCCGAGCGTCGAGGAGATCAAAAAAGCCCTGGCCCACAACCTTTGCCGCTGCACGGGTTATACCAAGATCATCGAGGCCATCCGGCTTGCCGGCCGTTTCCTCCGCAGGGAAACCACGCCGGAGGCGGTGAAGACAAGGATTGAGAAAGGCATGCTGGGAGTTTCCCATCCCAGACCCACGGCGATGCTCAAGGCCTGCGGCCTGGCCCAGTTCAACGACGACATTCCGATGCCTGAAGACACCCTCGAAATTGCCGTGGTCCGCAGCACCATTCCCCACGGCATCATCAAATCCGTCGACACGACCACAGCCGAAAAGATGCCCGGCGTGGTCGGCATTTTGCGGGCCAAGGACATCAAGGGAACGAACCGTCTTCGCCAGGTCCACCCGGACCAGCCGGTGCTTTGCGAGGACAAGGTTCGGATCCTCGGCGATCCGATTGTCGCCGTGGCCGCGGAGACACGGGAGCAGGCCCGGGCCGCCGCAGCGGCGGTCAAGGTGGACTACGACCTCCTGCCGGTGATGATGATCCCGAAAGAGGCCCTGGCCCCCGGTGCCTATCCGATCCATTCCCATGCACCGGACAACATCTGCAGTTCCCAACCGCTCATCAAGGGAGACGCCGAAGCCGCCCTGAAGGAGGCCAGGTATGTCTATGAAGGGGAGTATGCGACCCAGACCGTCCACCAGGCGCCCCTGGAGCCGGAGGTCTCCTCGGCCTACTTCGAAGGCGACGGGGAGAACCGCGAACTGGTCGTTGTGGGCCGGAGCATCAACATCCATTTCCATCTCAATCAGCTCAAGGAGACGCTGGGCCACGAGAAGATGCGCTACAGGGAAGCCTTCTCCGGCGGGCAGTTCGGCATCAAGGTGTGGATCATCACCGAGGCGATCGCCGGCGCGGCGGCCCTGCACTTCAACCGTCCCGTTCGCTACTGTCCCACCATGGCCGAATCGATGCTCATCACCACGAAACGGCACGCCTATCCCAGTATGAAGGTGAAGCTCTCAGCGGATGCGGACAGGCGTCTGAACGCCCTGTTCCTTGACTTCACCATGGACAAGGGGGCCTATACGGTCAACGGTCCGGTCATTCTGGGCCGGGCCATCATGATGATGCAGGGCTCCTATCACATCCCTCACATCAAGGCCTTCGGCAAGAACGTCTACACGAACAATTCCTTCGGCGGTTCGGCTCGCGGCGCCGGTCCCCCGCAGACGGTCTTTGCCACGGAGTCGGCGTTGGATATGCTGGCGGAACAAATCAGGATGGATCCCCTGGAATTCCGCCGGATGAACTCGCTGAAACCGGGACAGTCCAAGGCGACGGGAATGGAGGTCAAGGAGTGGTCCTTCGTCGAGGTCTGCGACGCCATTCAGCCGGCCTACGAACGGGCAAAGCGGGAGGCCGCGGCATTCAATGCCAAAGCCGGGAAGATCAAGCGGGGCGTGGGAATCGCCGCCTTTTCCTTCGGAATCGGTGGCGCCGGCGATTCGGCGAAGCTCTCGATCGAACTCGAACCCGATGACGGCATCACCATCTACGCCGCCTGCGCGGATCCCGGGGAAGGAAACGACTCCATGCTCGTCCAGATCGCCGCCCATCAGCTCGGGCTCCCGTTGGAAAAGGTGAGGCTCTACACCCGGGATACGGACAAGACGGTCTTGATGGGTCCCGCGGCGGGCAGCCGGATGACCTTCATGGCCGGCAATTCCCTCTTGAACGCGATTGCCGCCTTGAAGACGGCGATGTCCGAGGCCGGGGCCAAGACCTACGACGAACTGATTAAGGCCGGCAAACCGACGCGCTATGAGGGGTCGCAGAAGAACGAGGGCCCCGCCGGCTTGAACAAACAGACGGGGCAGGGCAAAGCCCAGGTTACGGAGGTCCACAACATCCAGATGGCTGAGGTGGAGGTGGACACCGAAACCGGCGCGGTCAAGGTGCTCAAGATCACGGTGGCGGTGGATGCGGGAACGATCATCCATCCCCAGGCCTTCGAAGGCCAGTTGGAAGGCGGCATCGACCAGGGGATCGGTTATGCCCTTCGCGAGGAGTACGTCATCGGCAAGACAACCGATTACGTTTCCTTTAAGTTCCCCACGATTCGCGACAGCGTCGATATCGAGATCATCACACGGGAAACGCCCCGTTCGAACGGGCCTTTGGGGGCCACCGGCATCGGCGAAATGACGATGATCTCCACCGCGCCGGCGGTGACCAACGCCATCTACCACGCCTGCGGGGCGAGGGTGTGCAGTCTGCCCGCCACGCCCGACAAGGTCAAGGCGGCGCTTACGGCAAAATGACGAAATCCCGTCGGCAGGCTACCGTTGTCATGGCGGGGCCTGCCGATCTCTTCTTCTCTGATGCAAAAATGCCGGGCGACCCACGGCATTTTTTGCTATGGTGTCAGCGAAAAGAGCTTTTCCCGGAAAGCAAGATTCTATGGAACGTTTGGACAGCAGCGATCTATCCGCCCGGTGCCGCCGCGATTTCCCGGCTCTGGATCGGCGAAGGAACGGGGCCCCTCCCGTTTACCTGGACAACGCCTGCACGACGCTCGTGCCGCGGTCCGTCATCGCGGCCATGAACGAGTACTACACAGACTATCCCGCCTGCGGAGGCCGAAGAAGTCACCACTGGTTCGCCCGGGAGGTGACGGCGCGCATCGAGGGAGATTCCGAACAGGGGATCCCGGGGGCCAGGCAGAAGCTCGCCGACTTCATCCATGCCGCCTCGCCACAGCAGATTCTTTTCACTGCCAACACGACCCAGGCGATCAACCTGGTGGCCCTGGGCCTGAAGTTCCGAACCGGGGATCGGGTTCTGGTCACCGATCGGGAACACAATTCAAACCTGCTTCCCTGGCTTCGCCTGCAGAAGCAGGGCCTGATCCGGTTGGAGGCCGTCCCGGCGGACGGCGATGATGAGCTCGACTTTGCGGCGATGGAGGAGAAGCTGAAGGGGGGATCGGTGAGGCTGGTCAGCCTGGCCTGGACCTCGAATGTGACCGGCACGACCCTTTCGGCCGCAAAGATTATCGCGTTGGCCCATCGCTACGGGGTCCGCGTGCTGCTCGACGGCGCCCAGACGGTGCCCCGCCAGACCGTCGATGTTCAGGACTTGGACGTGGATTTTCTCGCCTTTTCCCTGCACAAGATGTGCGGACCCCGGGGGATCGGCGTCCTTTACGGGAAAAAGGATCTGCTGGGGCGTGGAATCGGAGAATGGGAGGGTGGAGACGAAGTCCTGGAACCGGCCATCCTGGGGGGAGGCACGGTGAGCGATTCGACCTTCAATTCCTACCAACTCCTGGAGGCGCCGGAACGGTATGAATCGGGAATCCTCAATTATCCGGGCATCATCGCTTCCGGGACGGCAATCGAATACCTGGGCTCCTTGGGGATGGATCGGATTGCCGATCACGAGGAGCGGTTGAACGGCCGCCTGACCCGGGCTTTGCTGGAGCGCTACGGCGACTTGGGGTGGTTTCGCATTTTCGGGCCCCGGGATGCAGGCAGACGAGGGGGGATCCTGACTTTCGAGGTGCAAAGGCCCAATGCCGTGGGAATCGCCACGGAACTCAATGCCGGGGCCAATATCATGATCCGGGACGGCACCTTCTGCGTCCACTCCTATTTCAACAACCGTTTCGGTCCGGGCTGGACCCATCCCCGCTCCCACCGGGACCACCGCATGATCTACAGGGTGTCCTTTTACCTCTACAATTCGATCGAGGATTGTGACTGTTTTGTGGAAACCCTGGATCGGGTCTTTCGGGAACGGGGTTATCTCTGACCGGGAGGGGAAGAGACACAGGATCCATGGACGATGCGGTCATCGGATATTATCGCAGCCTGCTGAAGGAGGATTTTCCCCATGCCGGTGAGATCGCAAACCCCTCGGCCTTCGTGGAAGCGGTCGGCGAGAGGTTGATCAATTGCGGCAACACGGGGAACTACATGCAACTGTTCCTTCGGGTGTCAGACCATCGGATCGTCGACATCCGTTACCTCTGTTCCTGCGAACCGGCGGCCAATGTGGCGGTGGAGGTCCTCTGCACCCTGGTCAAGGGGAAGACGCTCGATGAGATCGCAACTCTGAACGAGGAATCCTTTTTTCAGCGGGTGGGCAGCCGGGAAGAACCGTTCGCCCAGAAGGTCCGGGGCATTCTGGCGCTCTTTCATGAGGCGCTTACCCGCTGCCGAAATTCCGGCAATGAACAGGGGGAGGACCGGAAAGAGGGGCTGGCGGACGGTCAACTCACCTGGGATCGGAGTTACAGCACATGATCGTTGGAATCATTCTCGCAGCCGGGGAATCCAAGAGGATGGGGACACCGAAGCAGCTCCTGCCCTGGGGAGAGACGACCGTCCTTCAGCGGATCATCGATGCGGCCGCCGCCTCGCGGCTGGAGAGGGTGATTCTGGTCCTGGGGGCGCATATCGAGGCGGTCACCGATCGGATCACGGTGCCGGCAAAGTTCCTGTGCGTAATCAACGAGGCGTACCGGGAGGGGATGGCCACGTCGCTGAAATGCGGGATCCGAAATGCCCCGGCTGAGGCCAACGGATTTATGCTGATCCTGGGAGACCAACCCCTTCTGGAGAAGACCCTCATCGACCGGCTGATCGAAGCCCACCATTCCGTCGGAGGGATTACCATTCCCGTCTGCGACGGGCGCCGGGGCCACCCTGTGATCTTCGGCGCACGATACCGGGCGGAGCTGCTGGCGATCGGCGACCAGGGGGCCAGAGAGGTGGTCCGCCGTCATCGTAACGAGATCGCGGAGGTTCCGGTAACGTCCCTCCATATCCTCACCGACATGGATACGCCGGAAGACTATCGAAAGATCCGGGCACAGGCAGCCGGTCATCCTGGGGAAGAGGGGTAAAGGGGGGGCAACATGCGATCATGCCTGCCGGAGTCGCAGACGGCGCTGAGGACGTTCAGCATATTGACGAACCTGCTCCTTGGAGTCAAGGACGGCGGGGCTTCGGTCCGGAAATGGACCAGGAAAGGCGGCCATGGAAGATATCTATGAAGTATTGACTCGGCTTCGGCATCGTGGAGAAAAGGCGGTCCTCGCCACGGTGGTCGGCGCCCGAGGTTCCACTCCGCGGAAGCAGGGGGCCAAAATGATCGTGCAGGCGGATGGTCGGATCACCGGGACGATTGGCGGCGGCACATTGGAGTATCAGGTGATTCAGGCGGCGCTGGAACGGATGGACGGCAAGGAGGCCGGGATGCTCCATTTCGAAATGACCAACGAGGATGCCTCTCAAGAGGGAATGATCTGCGGCGGCAGCGTAGAGGTCTTCATCGAACCTCTGGCGCCGTTGCCGATCCTTTACCTTTTCGGGGGCGGCCACATCTCCCTGTCACTGGCACGGCTCGCCAAGCTGGTGGATTTCCGCCTGGTCGTCGTCGACGACCGGCCCGAGTTCGCCAGCAGGGAGCGCTTCCCCGATGCGGACGAGACGATTGCCGGGGATTTCACCACCCTCTTGCCGCAACTGGCGGTGAACGGTTCCTCCTACATCGTCATCGTCACCCGAGGACATCAGAACGACGCCCGGATCCTGGAATGGGCGGCCCGCACCGAAGCCGCCTATGTGGGAATGATCGGCAGCAAGAAGAAAATCCGGACCATCTTTGAACACCTCAAAACCCGAGGGATCACCGAAGAGCAGCTGTCACGGGTACATTCGCCGATCGGACTGCCCATTGGAGCTGAAACCCCGGAGGAGATTGCCGTGAGCATCATGGCGGAGATCATACAGGTGCGCCGCCGATCCATCGGCACATGAATGTCTTCGCCTCTGCATCCCCCGCAAATAATCTTTGACACCGGGGAGACTTTTATCCGATACTCCGCGGCCGGAAGAAAACGTCGGGAACGGTCCCCTTTTGCGGGCTGCGACTCCGGATAGAACATCTCGATTTAAAGGGCAAGCGTCTCTCTCCTGTCTAACATACGATGGAAACGACAGATTCCAAAATGGACCGGCTCCGCTCCATCCTGGCCAAAATGGGGAGTGCGGTGATCGGTTATTCGGGCGGCTGCGACAGCACATTGCTGGCAGCCGTAGGCAAAGAGGTCCTCGGGCATCGGGCCGTCTGCGTCCTGGCCGTGTCGGAGATCCATCCCGCAGCCGAAATTGCGGAAGCTCTGAACACGGCGGCAAAGCTCGGCCTCTTCGTCGTCCCGATCGAAACGCACGAACTCAAAAATGAGGCCTTTCTGGCCAACAGCCCCGATCATTGCTACGTATGCAAAAAAGAGCTCTTCGGCAGGCTCGCCGCAATCGCCAGAGAAAGGGAAATCCCCTGGATTGCCGACGGATCAAACGTAGACGATCTGGACGATTACCGGCCCGGTGGGCGGGCGGCCGATGAGTATGCGGTCCGGAGCCCTCTGTGCGAGGCGGGCCTGACCAAGGCGGAGATCCGCGAATGGTCGCGCCGACTGGGGCTGCCGACCTGGGACAAGCCCGCGATGGCTTGCCTGGCGTCGCGTATTCCGTACGGAATCCGGATTGAACCCACCCTGCTGAAGCGCCTGGACAGCGCGGAGCAGTTTCTCAGGGGGATGGGATTTCGCCAGGTGCGCGTCCGTCATCACGGGACCATCGCCCGGATCGAGGTCGAGCCCGAGGAAATTTGCCGACTCGCTTTCCCCGAGGTCAGGCGGCAGGTAGCGGAAAAGCTGAAAGACCTGGGTTATCTCTATCCGGTGCTGGATCTGGATGGTTATCGGACAGGGAGCCTCAATGCGGTCATGAAACGAAAAGAAAAGGGAAATCTTTCGAGAACCTGAGAATCGGATTCGAAAATTTTTAAAGGGAAACAAACCGATGGACGTGAAAGCGCTTGAGAGAATTCTGAAAGGGGTAAAGTCCGGTAAAGTCCCGGTGGAAGACGCCCTCGAAAAACTCCGCGGCCTCCCTTACGACGACATCGGCTGGGCAAAGCTCGACCTGCACCGGGCGATCCGGAAGGGATTCCCCGAGGTCGTTTTCTGCCAGGGAAAAACGACCGGACAGGCTGTGGAGATCGTCAAACGGCTCGCTGCCCGCCATGCGAAGATCCTGGCAACCCGCGTAACGCCTCCCGTCGCCGAACGGATTGCCGCAGCCGTCGAGGGATGCAAATATCACGAAACCGCCAAGATGCTGGTGGTCGAAAGGAAACCGGAAGCCGTACGACCGGCCCGTAAAAAATACATCATGGTTCTGTGCGCGGGAACGGCCGACATTCCCGTGGCGGAGGAAGCCGCCGTCACGGCGGAAACGATGGGAAGCCGGGTCGAGCGCTCCTATGATGTCGGCGTTGCCGGTCTGCACCGTCTGCTCGATCAGAAGGGGAAAATCATTCATGCGAACGTGCTGATCGTGGTCGCCGGAATGGAGGGAGCGCTCCCGAGTGTCGTGGGGGGGATGGTCTCGTGCCCGGTGATCGCGGTGCCGACAAGCGTCGGGTACGGGGCGAGCTTCGGCGGGCTTTCGGCGCTGCTGGCGATGCTCAACTGCTGCGCCGCGGGCGTCGCCGTGATGAACATCGACAACGGTTTCGGGGCCGGATACTTTGCGCACCTGGTGAACAAATGAAAATAGCCTATTTTGATTGTTTCGCCGGCATCAGCGGCGACATGACGCTGGGCGCGCTCCTCGGCGCCGGTGCGGACGCCAACCGGCTCCGCGAGAGCCTCACCGGTCTGGGTGTGGGCGGTTTTTCCATCGAAATCGGCCGCAGAATGACCGGCCCGATCGAGTCGACGGATGTCCGTGTGATTCTCGAGGATCACCACCGGCCTCATCACCGGCGGCTCAGGGACATCCGGAAGATTCTCCGCGACGCGGACCTCCCGGAACGGGTCAGGCAAACGGCCGAAGCGATCTTCACAAGGCTTGCCGAGGCCGAGGGCAGGGTCCACGGCCATTCCCCGGAGGAGGTTCACTTTCATGAGGTGGGGGCCCTGGACGCGATCGTCGACATCGTCGGAACGGCCTTGTGCCTCGAAATGCTCGGTTGGCCGAAGGTTGTCTCCAGCCCGATGCCCACCTTCCACGGCTTTGCCGAAGGCGCACACGGAACCTTCCCGCTGCCGGCTCCGGCAACCGCGGAACTCCTCCGCGGCGTTCCCTGGCGAAAACTGGACATCGAGGGAGAACTGGTCACACCGACCGGCGCCGCGATCATCCGGGAGATCTCCGCAAGCTTCGGGAATCTTCCCGCCATGACCGTAGAGACAATCGGATACGGCGCCGGAAAGAGCGATTTCGGAATCCCGAATGCGCTGCGGGTCATGATCGGCGAAGAGACCGCCCTGCCCTTCTCCACGACCGAATCCGTCGCCGTCATCGAAACGAACATCGACGATTTGAACCCCGAGTTCTACGAACTTGCGATGGAGCGGATCTTCGCGGCCGGGGCGCTGGATGTGTTTCTGAGCCCGATCCAGATGAAGAAAAACCGTCCCGGAACGCTGCTGACCGTCATCTGTGATCCTGAAAAAACGCAAACGATTGCAGAAATCGTTCTGGCCGATACCTCGACATTTGGCGTAAGGATCTCCGGTCGGGAGCGGATCTGCCTGGATCGCCGCTGGGCAGAGGTGGAAACCCCCTTCGGAAAGATCCGGATCAAGATCGGCAGGCGCAGCGGCCGTGAGACAACCGCCTCCCCCGAATACGAGGATTGCAAACGCGCCGCGATGGAACATGGTGCACCTCTCCGTCGTGTCTACGATACGGCCCTTGCCGCGTACCATGCCGGACAGGCGGCTTCCGACGGCAATTTACCCGATTCCACGACTTAATTTATGAGGATCAACCCATATGAGCGGCTTTTCATCCGCGGTCTCCAATGAAACGAAAATTAAGCTGTTGACCGTCACGATGGCGATGGAAACCTATACGATCGGCGCTTCCATTGTCGGCATGTGGACGTCCAACTCCATCGTCTTTGTGGCCAATTTCGTGATTGCGCTGACGGGGGCTTTGGCGTCCGGCCTGTCCCTGTACACGGTCAAGCAGATGACCCGAGGCGCCGATCTCAAAAACACTTACGGATTCGGCCGCCTGGAAACCGCATCCAGCATCGTGGTGGGGTTGACGATGATCCTGGCGGTCTGCTTTATCGCTTTTGAGGCCTTCAAAAAAATCATCCACCCGGTCGAACAGCAGGGAGGGCTGGTGGGGATTCTTCTGACCTGCGTATCCCTCGCCGTGTCCGTATGGCTTTGGATCCGGAATTACCGACTGACCAAGACCGAGCATTCCCCGATCTTTGAAGCCATGTGGCGGATGGCGCGGATGGGGGCTCTGGAGGACCTGCTGATCATCAATGCCGTCGGCATTTCCCTGATGTTCAGCGGCCACGGGTGGGCGCGATATCTGGATGCCGGCGCATCGTTGCTGCTGGCCGTCGCACTGTTGAAGTCCATCAAGGATATTCTGTCCGGGTCCGTCAGCGATCTTTTTGACCGGAGTCTCGACGAAAGGGATCAGATCGTGATCATCCGCGAGCTCGTCAATCAATTCGACCGGTATGAGCAGATCCACGGCTTTCGAACCCGCCGTTCGGGCAGTCAGATTTTTGTCGAATTGTTTTTGGAATTCGATCCAAAACAGACGATGCAACAGACCTACGAATCGATCAGGCTGTTGGAAACGGCAATCAAGGAACAGCTTCCCCATGCCCAGGTCATGATTGTGCCGAGCCGCGGCGAGGTTCACGCCTGAATCTTTCGATCTTCGATCCGGAAACGCAGCGCTTTGAGTCGTCCGGCGGGGATCTGCATGGGAGAAAAGATTCTTGGCGAAGGGAACGCTCCCCGCTCACGGACGCGGGGAGCATGGAACAGGGGGCATTTAAAAACGGTACTTTATGCCGAATCGGAAGGTATGCAGGTCCAGATCGCCCTTATCGGTCACCGGATAGCCGCCGATGTTCATGGTCACCTCTTCCTTGCCCATATCCACATACAGGTATTCGGCCCCTAATGCGAGGTTTGGGGTGATTGGAAACTCCAGCCCCCCTCCCACCGTCCAGCCCGCGTGCCAGCTACTCTTTTCATCACTGCCTATATGTTGGCCGTAATACGACACGACCAGTTTATTATCGAGATCCGCCATCGCCAATCCGCCCGTTCCATAAATCAGCACCGGACCGGCCATGAATCCCAAACGGGCCCGGATGGTGGACAGGTAATTGACATCATGGGTCACATCGCTCTTGAAACCCATCAACGTAATCGAGTCTTCCCCTTCAATTTTCGTGAGGGCAATATCCCCATCGATTCCCAAAATCATGGGGCCCACAGGATGGCTCCAACCCACCTGAATCCCGAAGAGTCCGCCATCCGGCTCGTGGTCGATCTCCGCCGACATGTCGGAGGCATACTTCCCGTTCGCGTAACCGACCAGAGCGCCTACGTAAAATCCGGAAAGACCCTTCTGGCCCAAATCCTGGGCCTGCACCGGGACGGCAAACATCATAACAAGCACCAAGAAAATCGTCATTACGCAAGATCGTTTTCCCCAGCTACCCTTTTTCAGCAAGCTTTTCATAATGTCCCTCCTTATTCAAGAAACGGTACGTCCATTTTTCTCCCTCCCTGCAACCAAAAAGATTCCTCTCAGACCATAGGATTTTTCGTCGCAGGCGATTTGAAACACATTCTGGGGCATCGAATGAACCCAATCGACGGAAATGTCAAGGAGCAACATCGGCTTTCAGCGTCTCTGGAGCGAGAGCGGCAGCTCCAGACTGTTGGCCTCGAGCAGCCCCCGGTCAGAGAGGATTTCCCCCGATGGTCCGTCAGCGACGACCCTCCCCTCACCGATCACGATGCAGCGCCGGCAGACATCGAGGACCAGGTCAAGGTCATGCGAGGCGATGATCTTGGAGTGGGTGAAACCCTTCAGCAGCGTGATCAAAAGCCGCCTCGACCTGGGATCCAGCATGGCGGCCGGTTCGTCCATTGCGAGAATGTCCGGCTCCATGGCCATCACCGAGGCGATCGCGACAGCGCTCTTCTGTCCGGCCGAAAGATGGTGCGGCGGTTTGTCCCGGAGAGAAAGAGCGTTGACCATGGCCAGGGCCGTGTCGACCCGATCCCGGACGCGCACTTCATCCAGTCCGAGGTTGAGCGGGCCGAAGGCGACATCGTCGAAAACCGTCGGCATGAAGAGCTGATCATCCGGATTTTGCAGAACGACGCCGACCTTTTTGCGGATCTCCTTCCGGGTTTTGGTGGTCACGGCAAGATCGCCGATCGTCACCGCTCCCTGCGTCGGCAGCAGACAGCCGTTGAGGTGCTGCAGAAGCGTCGATTTTCCCGCACCGTTGGCGCCGACGATGCCGACCGACTCCCCGTGGAGGATCCGGAAGCGGATGCCCCGGAGCGCCTCCGTCCCGTCGGGATATCGAAAATGCACATCTGCAAAATCGATGATATGATGGCTCATGGCCAGAACCCCTTTGCAAGACGGCCGATCCCTTCGGTCACCGGACAGAACTTGAATACCCCCAGCAGGATCGTCGCTGCCGCCAAAAAGGCCAGATCCCTGAAGGTCATCCGGAATCGCCGGAGCGCCGGGATATCTCCCCGGAAACCCCGGGAGAGCATTGCGCCGTAAATCCTGTCGGCGCGATCCACCGTCCGCAGAAAGAGGACCCCCGCCAGTCTCACAAAAACAGTCAGGCCCGATCCGCGTTTGCCGAAGGTGCGCATGTCCCGCGCCCGGGTGATCCGCATCGCCTCTTCCGCGAGGACAAAGAGATAACGGTAGAGAAACAGAAGCTGGGAAACGAAAAGGGACGGGCAGCCCAGTCGCCTGAGGGCCTGACAGATTCCGGGAAACGAAGTGGTCGCAACCAGCAGAAGCGCCGCGCCGGTCGTGAGCACGAATTTCAGCAAGATCGAAACAAAGGAGATCCATCCCGCCGATACGGGAAACCCGGCGATGACGGCGACGGTTCCGGTGTCCAGCAATGGGTTGAAGATGCCGATCATCAGCGCAAAAGGCGAGACGACAAGGATCTTTCGGAGGATGAATCCGGCGGGGATCCCGCCCAAGGTGAGCGACAGCACCGGAAACAGGAAGAAGGGGAGCAGCGCCGCGACCTCCTGGGGCGGAAAGGAGACCACGGTGACCAGAAACAGCAGCGTGACAACCACCTTGACCCGCGGATCCAGGCAGTGGACGACGGTCCTGCCGTAGGAGAGCCGATCGAGCCGGCCGATGGCAAAGTATCGTTCGTCGAAAGTCATGGGTTTCTTCCGGACATCGTGACCTCAAAGCGAGCCGCACATCCGGTCGGCCGCAAGGCATGGGAACTCATCATCGGCCGCTCGATCCATCTACGGGATTCCCCCTGCGGAAAAAACGAATCCCCGCGCCAATCAATGCGACCACTCCCAGAACAATGGCCCCGCCGATGAGGCCGGCCGCCGAGGTACCGCCGTCGATAGCCGGCCAGGCCTGGGCATTCTCATCCGTCCCCTGCTCCTGCTCCGGCGATCGGAAGTTGTAATCGGGAAGGAACGCCGTTTTTTCCTGAACCCTTTTCAGAAGAAAAGCAATCCCGTGCTCAGCCTCCCGCAATTCCCCCTGACCGGTGATCTTTTCGATGGACCATTCAAGGCCGTCCGGATGGGTCGAAGCAAACCAGGAAAACACGGCGCCTGTCATCATCGCCAACACAACAAACGTCACCACGATCTTTCTCATTGAAACGGATGAATCCAACAGCCGCAAATCCGCCATGCTTTCGAGGATCTCCGGCCTGACTCTGTACACATAGTTGACGATCCCGGCCGTTACGGCCCCTTCGACCATTCCGATCGCCAGATGGATCGGCTGCATCAGCAGCAGGAAAGCGCTGAAGGGCAGTTCGCTCTTGCCGGACAGAAGAGTCTCCAGCACAACGGAAAAAGCGCCGAGCTGAAGGGCTGTAACGGCCGCCACGAGAGAAGCGAACAGAATGCGCTTCGGATTTTGACTCTTCCCGATGAGCGGTCTGTAGATCAGCGGATACACCAGGTAGCAGGGGTAGAACCCCAGGTTCCAGATATTGCAGCCGAGCGCCAATAGCCCGCCGTCCGCGAAGAAGAGTGCCTGAACGGCAAGAATCGAGGCCATCACGAGAAAGGCCGCATGAGGGCCCAGCAGGATGGCGAGGATCATCCCACCCCCCAGGTGTCCGCTCGATCCTGTCCCCGGGATGGTGAAATTGATCATCTGCGCCGCAAAAACAAATGCCCCGAGAACGCCCATCAGGGGGATCACTCGCTCGTCCATCTGAATCTTCAGCTTTTTGGAGGCATAACCGCCCATCGCAGCCGTTCCGGCCCACAATGTCGCTCCCACCGTTGGAGAGAGCAATGCATCCGCCATGTGCATGATTCCGTCTCCTTTCCGATCTGATCATGCCATGAATACGGTATTCGTGGCACGTCCAGATCAAAAAAATAATGCGGCTATCCGATTTCTCTGCCCGTGCTCGACATGCTGAGCGTTCCATGCCGAACCCCCTTGATGGAGGTCAGGGCATCGGCGAGCCGCTGAACATCATCGGCCTTGCCCCTTGCAGCGATGATCTCCAGGCAATTCCGGTGATCCAGGTGGATGTGCTGGGTTGAAATGATCACCTTCTGGAAGTCATGCTGGGTGTCCGTGACCTTGGCCATGAGGTCTCGCGTGTGATGGTCGTAGATCAATGTAATGGCGCCCGCCACTTCGCCCCCCTCGCGCCATTCCTTCCGAACCAACTCCCGGCGGATCAGATCCCGCAGCGCCTCTGAGCGGTTGGTATACTGCCTGTTCCGGATCAGGGCGTCGAACCTTTCCAACAGGGGCTTTTCGAGGGAAACGCCAAAACGGACCAGCTCGGACATTTTCAGGTCACCCTATTCCTTTTTCCGAAGACGCAATCCATCGATGAGAATGGTCCAGACATGGATGTATGGAGTCTTATTCAGTCTCTGAGTTTTCCCAGTTCGTCCATCAGAATCTCCAGCGACGGACGCCGGTTGATATCATGGACATCCATATAGCGGATCTTTCCCTGCTTGTCGATCACGAACAGGGCCCGTTCCGCCGTGCCGTCGGAACGCAGCACGCCGAATTGTTTCGCGACCGCACCGTGCGGCCAGAAATCGGACAGGACGGGAAACCAGAGATTCCCCATCTGATTCGTCCAGGAAAAAAGCGTGGGAATGTTGTCTACGGTGATCCCGAGAAGGATCGCGTCGTTGGCTTCGAACATCTCCTTCACGATATTGTAGCCGGGCCACTGATCCGAACAGATCGGCGTCCAGGCGGCCGGGACAAAGGAGATCACCACATTCTTTTTCCCCCTGAACTGCCCGAGCGAAACCCGTTCTCCCGAAACTGCGGGCAGTCTGAAGTCGGGCGCCTTGTCTCCGTTTTTCACCTTCAAGACGCTGTCCGTGGGCTTCAGGTTGCCGGTTTCGTATACATTGTCCTTGTAAGCGTCGGACAGGGCGAAAGAGCTTGGCGGTGCCGGCGGGAGAAGCAGGGCCGCCCCGATCAGGCCTGAAACCATGATAACCTTCATTTTCATTTTGCCGCCTCTGCTAAAGATCGGATGCCCCGACGATCTCATCGAGAAACTTTTCCGCGCTCTCAAACGCCCCCAGGCGGGAGTGGATCACCTGATGCGACCCATCCGGATTGATTTTTACGCCGATGAAATAAGGGGTCCGCACCTCCCCCAGCCGTTTGTGGATGGCGAAGTCGCCGTCGGGAAACAGCGGAAAGGGAACGGCGTATTTCTTCTTGAAAACCCCCGCTTCGAAGGCGGAGTTCCCCACTGCGATCCCGATCAGTTTGATCTTTCCCTTCAGGGCGGGACTGGCCTCGATCCTCTCATAGACCTTGTTGACGTTTGGAGCCTCCTTCTGACAGTAAGGGCAATACATGCTGAGGATCTCGATGATGACGGTCTTCGCGCGAATCTGCGGGATTTTGAAGACGCCCGCTCCGGAGAGACCGAGATAGCTCTTTTCCGCTCCGTCTTTCGGCACATCGAGGGTCCATTCGGGAAGTATTCCGCCGACCGGCGGCGGTCCCGCCGATATGCCCTCTGACGGCCCAAAGAGAACCGTTCCCCAGATCAGCAATGTGAATAAAAGGATTCGTTTCATCCATTTTCTCCTTCTACCGGATAACCGCGGCGTGCAAGCGGGTCTACGATTCCTTATTTTCAGCGGCCTGTCAATCGGAAAAAGCGAATCATTTTTATCCTTGATATCCCCTTGTTGTTCCGCTATCGTCCTGCCGGACAAATAGCCCCGTTTTTTCATCTTTACCCTCGTTGTCCTGCATCTTCGGCATATCGAGCAGACCTCTTGAAAGGAGGGAAACATGACTGAAAAGGCATTCAAAATGACGGATCTGGTTACGTACCAGGACGGCGCCGTTGTCAGCAAGGAGATCATCCGGAAACCGACCGGGACGGTTACCCTGTTCGCCTTTGACCGGGATCAGGGATTGAGCGAACATACGGCGCCCTTCGACGCGTTGGTCTGCATCCTGGACGGCGAAGCCGAGATCCTCATCTCCGGTGAACCTCACCGTCTCGGGACGGGAGAAATGATCATCATGCCCGGCGGGAAACCCCATGCATTGAAGGCCGTCCGGCGATTCAAGATGATGCTGGTGATGGTGAGATCCTGAATTCGGAAAATGAATCGAATGATCCTTCCGAAACCGGACACGGACGCTTCCATCAGGATGCCGGCGCTTCTGGTCGCAACCATGGCCAATTTCTTGACTCCGTTCATGAGTTCGGCGGTCAACATCGCGCTGCCTGCGATCGGAGCGGAATTCGCGGCCGACGCCATTCTGCTGAGCTGGATCCCCACGTCGTTCCTGCTGGCCGCGGCCATGTTCGCCGTGCCGTTCGGCAGGATATCCGACATCTACGGCATGAAGAGGATATTCCTCTGTGGCATTATCCTGTTCACGGTCTCGTCGCTGCTGTCCGCCGTTGCGTCTTCCGCCCTTTCGCTCATCCTTTTCCGGATTCTTCAGGGAATCGGCAGCGCGATGATCTTTGTTACGGGCCTGGCCATCGTGACTTCCGTATACCCGGCCCGGGAGAGAGGCAAAGCGATCGGAATCAACATCGCCGCTGTTTATGTGGCGCTGTCCCTGGGGCCTGTCGTCGGGGGCGTCATGACCCAGCACCTGGGGTGGAGGAGCCTGTTCTACGCCATGATCCCCCTTGGAATCGCCATCCTGGGCCTGACCTGCTGGAAGGTCAAAAGCGAATGGGCGGAGTGCCGGGGAGAAAGATTCGACTGGAAAGGCTCCCTCCTGTTCAGCATCGTCCTGGTTATGATCATCTATGGTTTTTCCATTCTCCCCGGCCTCGCCGGAATCATTCTCGTTTTTTTGGGAATCGTTGGATTTTCAGGGTTCCTGATCTTCGAATTGAGGGTGGACAGTCCGGTGCTCAATGTCCGGCTTTTCAAAAACAGGACCTTTGCCCTTTCCAGTCTGGCCGCCTTGATCAACTTCAGCGCGACCTTTGCCGTTGTCTTTCTGCTGAGCCTGTACCTCCAGTATATCAAAGGTCTCGATCCGCAATCCGCCGGTCTGATTCTCGTCGCGCAGCCCGTCGTCATGGCGATCTTCACTCCCATTGCCGGCAGGCTTTCAGACCGCTTTGAACCCTGGAAGCTGGCATCCCTGGGAATGGCCCTGTCCATGTTCGGCCTCTTCCTATTTTCTTGGATCACCGCGGAAACCGGCATCGCCGTCGTCAGTACCGGCCTGGTCATCCTTGGGCTCGGTTTCGGCCTTTTCGCCTCCCCCAATACCAGCGCGATCATGGGATCCGTGGAGAGGAAATTCTACGGCGTTGCATCGGCGATGGTCAGCACCATGCGCCTGTTGGGCCAGATGTTCAGCATGGGGCTGGCACTGATGGTGTTTGCCCTCTTCATCGGCAACGCGCAGATTACGCCTGTTCAGTATCCGGCATTGCTCGACAGCATCCGAACGGTCTTCGTGGTATGCACGATCCTGTGCTTTGCGGGCATTTTCGCGTCGCTTGCGCGTAGAATTTTTTAGGAGGTTTCTCTTCGGATTGGAAGATGCCTCCGCTGCTTTTCGTTTGACTCTCGGCGGTGTTTCCGCTATACCCTTCGCGAAATCAAAATCCTTTACGGCGCAACCGGATAGAACGCGTTTCATCGACCGGTCGGCCTCTTTTTGATGGACAGATGCAGGAGGCAAACCATCATGAAAAAAACCTGTGAAGACTGGATGCGGCATCTGCCCGCCGGGAAGTTCGGACCGCACCTCTTCCCCGAGTTCGAGAAGCGGGCAAAGGCCGTGTCTGCCGAGATCTTCCGAGTCAAGACCCCTTCAGAGGCGAGCGAAGTCGTCTGCAACCTTGCTCGATTCACCAATGCCAAAAAGGTTGTCTCCGTCCCGAGTCCGCTGCAAAAAGCCGCCGGAATCGATGCGGCCCTCAGGGCGGCCGGCATCGAGGTTTTCAACGACCCGGTCGATATCGCCGCCCATGCGGATACGGCCGACATCGGCCTCTCCGGCGTCGAGTTCGGGATTGCGGAAACGGGCAGTGTCTGTCAAGACGGTTATGCCATCGAAAGCCGTTTGGTTTCCACCCTCCCGCCGCTCCACGTGGCTTTTCTCGACAGCAACCTCATCGTACCGGGGATCATCGAAGCTTTCGAGACCATCTCCCGGGTATTCGACCGCGGATACATCAGCTTCATCACCGGTCCCAGCCGGACGGCCGACATAGAAAGGGTGCTGACGATCGGTGTCCACGGTCCGAGCCGATTTGTGATTGTCGCCGTCGACGGGGAAAACGGAAAAGGAGGAGCGGCATCATGACCGGCGAGAAACGCAATGTCCGCAAAGAGATCAGCGAAAAGCTCAAAGAGGAGGCCCTGCGCACCAACCTGGGGCGTTTCGCCGAAGTGTATCCCGCCGCCCGCGCCGCCGCTCTCGAGAACGCAGGGGACGTCGAGGCGCTGCGGGAAGCCATCAAGCAAATGAAAATCGATACGGTCGACCGGATCGAGGCTGTGGCCGATGCCTTCGAGACGGAAGCGACGAAGCGAGGAGCGAAGGTTTTCCGCGCCGCCGACGGACCGGCGGTCTTTGCCTACCTAATGGATCTCTGTCGCACACGGGGCGTAAAGCGAATTGTCAAGTCCAAATCCATGGCTTCCGAGGAGATCGATCTCAGTCCCTATTTCAAGAAACAGGGGTTGCACGTCTGCGAATCGGACCTCGGAGAGTGGATTATCGAGCTGGCCGGACACCGGCCTTCCCATATGGTGATGCCCGCCATTCACCTGAGCCGTTATCAGGTCGCGGATTACTTCACCCGGGAGCTCGACAAGGAGATCCCGCCGGACATCGCCTTCATGGTCCAGGCCGCGCGCCAGCGGCTGCGTGGGGAGTTTCTCAATGCCGACATGGGGATTTCCGGGGCAAACTTCGGAATCGCGGAAAACGGAGCGATCGGGTTGGTCACGAACGAGGGGAACGCCCGCCTCGTCACCACCCTGCCCCCGATCCACGTGGTGATCATAGGTTACGAGAAGCTGATTCCCAAGATCACCGACGCGGCGCTGATCCTGAAGCTCCTGCCCCGGGGGGCCACGGCCCAGCTCATGACGAGCTATATGACCCTGGTGGGAGGGCCGACGCCCGTGATGGTCCGAGAGGGGGACCGCTGGGTGGAAAAGATCCGGGAGATGCACATCATCCTTCTCGACAACGGCCGCCTGAAGGCGGCGAAGGACGGGAAGTTCAAACAGATTTTCCAGTGCGTCCGCTGCGCCTCGTGCCTGAACGTCTGCCCTGTCTATACGCTGGTCGGCGGCCACGTCTACGGAGGCCATACCTATGCGGGCGGGATCGGAGCGATCCTGACGGCTTTTTTAAGCGGAATGGCGGATTTCGAAAAGTTTCACGAGCTGTGCATCGGATGCCGCCGCTGCACGGAGGTCTGTCCGGGGAAAATCGACATCCCGGGACTCATCGAGGAGCTGCGTGTTCGGGCGGTGGAGGCACACGGATTGCCCTTTGTCGTCAAGCAACTCTTCGATAACGTCATCGTCAACCGCAAGGTGTTCCACGGCCTGCTGCGCGCGGCATCCCTGGGGATGAAGCCCTTCGCCAAAGGAAACCTGATCCGTCACCTGCCGCTGTTCTTCTCCGGCCTGGCAAAGGACCGGAGTCTGCCGACCATCGCGGCCAATCCTCTTCGGGACCGCGTGCCGGACCTCATTCGCAAACCCGACAAGACCAAGGGCCGGGTTGTTTTCTTCTCCGGCTGCACCATGGACTTTGTCCTGCCCGACACAGGCGCCTCGGTCATCAAGGTCCTCCAGGATTTGGGATACGAGGTCCTTTTCCCCGAGGGGCAGAGCTGCTGCGGTAAGCCGGTCGTTGCGCTGGGGGACGAAGAAACGGCCCGGAAATTGGCCCGGGAAAACATCCGCTCCCTGACGGAGATGAATCCCGACGTGATCATCTCGGCCTGCCCCACCTGCACCGAGTCGCTCCAACATTATGCGGAACTCCTGAAGGCGGACAAACAATGGGGTCCCAGGGCGGAAACGATGTCCCGGAAGGTCCGGGAATTCACCAGTTTCGTTGCGGAAGAATACGAAAAACAGGGACGGCCGGCGAAGGGCCGGGGGGGGCCGAAGGTGACCTACCACGACTCCTGCCACCTCAAGCGCGTGCTGGGAATCTCCGAACCGCCGCGGCGACTTATCCAGGCGGCAGGCTGCGAATTGGTCGAGATGAAGGATGCGGACAAGTGCTGCGGGATGTCGGGGATCTTCGGCGTCAAATACGCGGAGCTTTCGATGCCGATCCTGGAGCAGAAGATGAACAACATCAGAGATACTGGGGCCGAGATCGTCGCCTGTGCATGCTCGGGCTGCATGGTCCAGCTTCAGGGCGGCCTCGACAAGCAGGTCCCCGGTGTGAAGATGAAACACGTGGCGGATCTTCTCGCAGAAAATATCAAAGACTGACGGTTTGACTTTCCCTTCCCGCGAAGGGAGTGAATGCGGCCGAAAGGATCCCCCACAGAGAGCACCGGTCACGCTTCCGCCGTTCTTGGCAGGAAGATTTTACGCACCGTCTTTTCGATCCTCCGGAGAGATCTTCCCCTTCAGGTTCGTGGAGGCAAGTCATCCGAATTTCATTGAAGAAATCGCCGCACGATCAGATCCGCCAGGCCTGCCGTATTATCCCGGTCGAAGCAGGGAACCTCGGCGGTAAACGGCCGGTCGACAGCGAGGGCCATCAGGTTGTCTTCGGGTCCGCAGAGACGCTCTTTCCTGATTTCGCTCCGATAAACCTCGATCTTCGGGTAAGGGTTGGTTTTGTACCCCTCCACGAGGACGATGTCCGCATTCCGGATATAGCGTTCCGTGATCTCGGCAAGCCCGTAATCCCCGTCCGTATCCTCGATGACCGCAATCTGAACCGGCGAAGCCAGAACCGTCGTTACGGCGCCTGCCCGTCTGTGGCGCCAGCTGTCCTTCCCCTCATGATCGATTTCGAAGCCGTGGCGGTTGTGCTTGATCGTCGCTACCCGCCAGCCCAGTCGCGACAGCTCCATGATCAGCTTCTCGATCAGAGTGGTCTTTCCGGAATCGGATTTCCCGACAATGGAAACAATGGGGATCATTATCTAATGATTCCCATGCCCGCCAGAACCGACAGCATGACCGCCGCCGCGATGACCGAACCGATCTGGCCGCCTGCATTGGCTCCCATCGCGTGCATCAGCAGGTAGCTCTTTTTGTTCCATTTCTGGCCTTCCTTCTGAACAACGCGCGCCGCCATCGGGAAAGCGGATATGCCCGCCGCTCCGATCAACGGGTTGAATTTCCCGCCGGATGCGAGCCGCATCAACTTTCCGAAGCTGACGCCGCAGACCGTGTCGAGACAGATCGCGATGAAACCGAGGCAGAGGATGATCAGGGTCTCGGCCCTTACAAAGGCGCTGCCGACCATCGTTGCTCCAATACAGAGACCCAGAAAGAGCGTCGTGACATTGGCAATCTCGTTCTCGGAGGCCTTCGTCAGACGGGCCACGACACCCGACTCTTTCATCAGGTTCCCCAGCATGATCGTCCCCAACAGGGGCAGGCCCTTCGGCGCGATCAGGCCGCCGAGGATCGTGATGACCAGCGGGAAGAGGAGTTTCGTCGTCTTCGAAACCGGTCTGGCCACGGGTTTCATAAGGGTTTCCCGTTCCTTTTTCGTCGTCAGAAACCTCATGATCGGCGGTTGGATGATCGGCACCAGCGACATGTAGGAGTATGCCGCGACCGAAACGGCCCCCAGCAGATGCGGAGCGTATTTCGAGGTTACGTAAATGGCCGTCGGGCCGTCGCAGGCTCCGATAATCCCGATCGACACGGCCTCGAGTTGCTCGAACCCCAAAGCGAGGGCCAGAAGCAGGGTCAGGAAGATTCCGAACTGACCCGCCGCGCCCAGAAGAAAGGTGGATGGCTGAGCAAGGACGGGACCGAAGTCGGTCATTGCGCCGATGCCGATGAAGATGAGCAGCGGAAAGAGTTCCGTCGCAATGCCCGCGTTGTAGATCACACGGATGAACCCTTCCTCGCTCATGACATCGGCGAGGGGGATGTTGACGAGAATGCAACCGAAGCCGATGGGAACCAGAAGGAGCGGTTCGCAGTCCTTCTTGATCCCCAGATACAAAAGAACAAAGCCTACAATCAGCATGATGGCGTTGCGCCAGTCCGTTGCCAGCATCTGAAAGCCGACCACCAAACCGCCCAAACCGCTGAGGATCGCTTCTGTCATGGTCTAAGCCTCCTTCTTTGCTGGTTTTTCAGGGAACAAACGTCCAAGGAGTTCCATCACAAGGCTTAGAATCCAGAGGGTCAGAATCGTTCCCCCCATGCCGCAGATCAGCATCGTAACACCGAATGTCAAGTTATCCATGCCTGCCTCCATTCCCGTTCATCTGTTTTCTCGTCGGGAAACCTATTTAAAATTGTGCCTCCCGATGGAAATCTTTTTCCATGAATGGTTGTCTTTCTAACCGTAACCGTTCCCCGGTGTCAAGGGGAAAAGGGACCGGAACCAAGACTTTTCCAGAGTAAAACCCGGTTCGGCAGCCACGTTCCGAAGGCCGGGCTTTCTGTCCGCCTTCGAGGGTACTGGCGATAAAGTATTCGTGTTTATATATATTTACGATTCATGACTTTCCGGAATGATGCCCCAAATATCGCTTGAACTCGATAGGGAAAGAGGATATACAGCGCCGCATATCGACCCCCCAGAAGGAGATTCTCGGACATGGCCACAGCGCTGAAGGATGCACTACGGACGATACAAACCCATAGGAACGCAAGCCCCCATTATGCGGAGCTTCTCGATATTCTGGAAGAGATCCTGATCCTGCGAGAGGAATACCGCGGACGGATGCGGGAAGAGATTTTCCCTGTCGATCCAAAATTGATCGAAGCCAAGATGGCCGGAGGATTTCCGATCATTGACTTTTCTTCAGTCACGGCCGATCTCGCGGAACCGCAGGCCTATTTTCTGGCCCTTCTGGAGATCGCCGAAAAGCGGGCGCCGGGGGAAACCGGCGAGATGGTGAGAAAAATCCGGGAAGGCGAGATTCTATTCAATGACCTGATCCATGAATCTTTCAATGCACCGCCGGAACCGAGGGATGAAACAACACCGGAAAACGAGGAGGAGGCGTCCTTCGACCTCGTGGAGCTTTTCATTGAAGAGAGTCTCCGGCCTGCCCTGGAGAAGGTGGCAACCCGCTACGGCAACGCCGTCAGGAAGGCCGGCTGGACGGAGGGTTACTGCCCTATCTGCGGCCGGGAACCCAAAATCGGCGAGATCCGGGACGAGGAGGGAAGCCGCTACCTATTTTGCAACCAGTGCGGCTTCGAATGGAACTACCTGCGGATCAAATGCCCCTTCTGCGGCAATGAAGAGCAGCAGAGTTTAGCCTACTTCGCGATCGAAGGGGATGAGCGGTACCGCGTGGACGTCTGTAATGAGTGCAAGCGGTACATTAAAATCGTCGACTTCCGGAAAGGAGAACAAAGGGCGGATCTGGACATTGAAGATATCGCCACGCTTCATCTGGATATGCTGGCCAACGACGAGGGCTACGATTGAAGGTTTCGGAAACACGCATGGATGACAGGGTGATCGATGAAATCGTCGGACTTCTGGAACGGGAACTGCTGAAACGGGACATTCCGATCGTCACCCGGCTGGCCGAGGAGCGACGGGATCCGTTCGAAATCCTGATTTCCACGCTGCTTAGCCTCCGGACCAAAGACGAAGTGACCGCGGCCGCCACCGAGCGGCTCTTCGCGCTGGCCTCCACGCCGGAAGGCATGCTTAGGCTTTCCAAAGGTCGGATCCAAAAGGCGATCTACCCCGTCGGCTTCTACCGCAACAAGGCCGGGACCATCCTGCATGTTTGCCGGGAGCTCATCCGACGTTTTCACTCCCGCGTCCCGGAGAGCATCGAGGAGCTGCTGACGCTTAAGGGGGTGGGTCGAAAGACCGCAAATCTGGTCGTATCCCTGGGGTTCAACGGGGCCGGCATCTGCGTGGACACCCATGTGCACCGGATTTCCAACCGATGGGGTTACGTCCGGACGAAAATCCCTGAACAAACCGAATTTGCCCTCCGAGCCAAGCTTCCCGCCGAACATTGGCACCGCTTCAACACGCTGCTCGTCGCCTTCGGACGGAATATTTGCCGCCCGATCTCCCCCCTCTGCAGCCAATGCCCGGTGGAAGTTCACTGCGACCGCGTCGGCGTAACGAAAAGCCGCTGAAGAGCGGATGTTCGCGTTGCAGACGCACCTCGACGGGAAAACCATCGATCGTCCTCAATAATGCATGCCCCTGTCTCCGTGAATACATCATTGATGTGTGTTAATGCGTTGACACATCTGCGGATGATGATACAATACGTCATCATGAACAGAATGGCCTCCTTGACCGGGGGTGAAAAGAGAGGAGGGAAACACCAATGACCACCAGAGTAGGAATCAACGGTTTTGGAAGAATCGGGAGAAACATCATCAGGGCGGCTAAGGGAGATCCGTCCATCGAATGGGTTGCGGTCAACGATCTCGCGGACGCCAAAACGCTCGCCCACCTTTTTAAATATGATTCCGTGCACGGTATTTACAAAGGGGGTGTTCAAGCCAAAGATCGCACCGTGGTCATCGACGGCAAAGAGATGACGGTATTTGCCGAAAAGGATCCGGCTCGGCTGATGTGGAAAGAGATGGGGGTCGATATCGTGATCGAATCGACAGGTCTTTTTACGTCCCGGGAAAAGGCACAGGTGCATATCACCAGCGGCGGCGCAAAAAAGGTGCTGATTTCCGCACCCGCGAAGGAGGAGGACATCACGATCGTCATGGGGGTCAACGACTACCTGTACGATCCGCAAAAACACAACATCATTTCCAACGCCTCCTGCACCACCAATTGCCTCGCGCCGTTCGTCAAGATTCTGCACGAACACTTCCAGGTCAAGCGCGGCCTGATGACCACCATCCATTCCTACACGAACGACCAGAGGATTTTGGATCTTACACATCAGGATCTCCGCAGGGCCAGGGCCGCTGCGATGTCCATGATCCCGACGACCACCGGTGCCGCCAAAGCCGTCGGGCTGGTGCTTCCGGAACTGAAGGGAAAGCTCAACGGATTCTCGATGCGGGTCCCGACGCCGGATGTCTCCGTTGTGGACCTGGTCGCGGAGATCGGCAAAAATGCGACGGTGGAAGAGATCAATGCGGCGCTGAAGGAGGCCGCCGAGGGAAAGATGAAGGGCATCCTCGGATATTGCGATGAGCCGCTGGTTTCGATCGATTATCTGGGCAACCCGCTCTCCTCGATCGTGGATGGAAGGTCGACCATGGTCCTGGACGGCAACCTGATCAAGGTCCTCTCCTGGTATGACAATGAGTGGGGCTTCTCCTGCCGGATGATCGATCTCGTGAAGCTCGTGGCCAAAAGCCTCTGATTTCCGCTCACAGGCGAATTCGGGAGGGTATGAAGATGAAAAAATGCATTTCGGATCTGCGGGACAATGAACTCCGGGGGAAGAGGGTTCTGGTTCGGGTCGATTTCAATGTTCCGATGGACAAGCAGGGGAACATCACGGACGATATGCGAATCCGAGCGTCCCTGACCACCGTCCGCTACCTGAGCGACCGGGGCGCGAAGGTTCTGCTCATCTCCCATCTGGGAAGGCCCAAAGGGGTCACGGAGGGTCTGCGGATGGATCCGATTGCGAAACGGCTGGAGGAACTCCTGGGCAACCGTGTCATCAAGCTGAACGACTGTGTGGGGGAAGAGGTTGAAGCCGCCGTCTCGAAAATGGCGGACGGGGAGGTCGCGATGCTTGAAAATGTCCGCTTCCATCCGGAAGAGGAGGCAAACGATCCCGCCTTCTCGAAAAGGCTGGCGGCTCTCGCCGATGTTTATGTCAACGACGCCTTCGGAACGGCGCACCGCGCCCATGCCTCCACGGAGGGCGTTGCCCGTATTCTGCCGGGCGTTTGCGGTTTTCTGATCCGGAAAGAGATCGAGATGATGGGCAAATCTCTCGGAGATCCCCAAAGGCCGTTCGTGGCCATCATCGGTGGAGCGAAGGTTTCGTCGAAAATCATGGTGATCCGGAATCTTGCCCGGAAGGTGGATACGCTCATCATCGGCGGCGGAATGGTCTATACTTTTCTAAAGGCCCAGGGAATCGAAATCGGGAAGTCTCTGGTGGAGGAGAAGTTCATTGAGGCCGCGAAAGAGATATGGGCGGAATTGAAGGCGATGCCCCGCTTGAAACTCATCATCCCCGTCGACGTCGTGGTCGCAGCCGAAGCGGTCCCCGGCGCTCCATCGGAAGTTGTGCCGATCGGCCGGATTCCGATGGACCGGATGGGCCTCGATATCGGTCCCAAGTCCGTTGAGTTATTCAAAGAGGCGATCCGGACCGCGGGTACGGTCATCTGGAACGGACCGTTGGGCGTTTTCGAAATCAGGGAGTTTGCAGGCGGCACGAACGAGATTGCCGTCGCGCTCGCCTCTTCGAAGGCCGTGACGATCATCGGCGGCGGGGACAGCGCTTCCGCAGCGGAACAAGCCGGCGTCGCCGATCGAATCACGCACATCTCGACCGGAGGCGGCGCGTCGATCGAGTATCTCGAAGGGAGGGAGCTGCCCGGGATCGCGATCCTGCAGGAACGCTAATCTCATCTGTGACCGGTTCATGACAGGATTGCCTTACGCTCCCGAACAAGGAAGAGGGCATTCATGCAACCGCGATGGGAACTGTTTGCGGAGGCATCATAAAAACATAAGGAGATATCCGTATGAGCAGAGTCGAGGTCTTTGAAAACAGGCGGCCTGTGCTCGGCATCAACAGCCTCGGGAGAATCGGCAAGCTGACGCTGTGGCACCATATCGGAAGAAAATATTTTCAGGAGATCGTCATCAACATAGGCCGCAACGTGGGAAACGGGCTTTCCGCCGTTGCACAGGCGATCGAAAAGGATGCCACCTACGGAACGATCCACCGTTTCCTGTACGGCGTCAAGGCAAAACGGATCATTCAAATCGTGGACGAACAGAAGGGATCCCTTCTTGTCGACGGCATTCCCGTGACCATCCTGAGAGAAGCTCGGAATCCGGCCGAGATCGGCTGGCGGAATTATGGGGCGGATGTGGTCGTGGAATGCACCGGAAAATTTCACGATCCATCGCTGGCCGCAGATGACAGAAAAGGGGCACTGAAGGGGCACCTCGCCGCAGGAGCCAAGGTCGTTCTCGACTCCTCGGCGTTCAAGATCAAGAACAAGGCCCTGCCGATGCCGGACGACGCCGTCACGCTCATTTACGGGATCAACCATACGGCTTTCGATCGCCGGAAACACCGCGTCGTTTCGGCGGCATCCTGCACAACTACGGGACTGGCGCACATGATCAAGCCGCTCCTCGAACACGAAACGACCAGCAGAATCTTGACGGCTTCCATGTCGACGGTCCACGCGGTCACCAATTCTCAGAGCATCCTCGATAAAACGCCGAAAGCGGGTGAAAAGGATCTGCGCAAAAACAGAAGCACCCTCAACAACATCATCCTGACCTCAACCAATGCCGCCGAGGCCCTGAGCCAGGTGATTCCGGAAGTCAAACAGATCGGCTTCATGGCGGATTCGATCCGGGTTCCTACCAATACGGAATCGCTGATCGTTCTGAACGTCACCTTTCAGACCCGTGCGGGAAGGGGCGCAAAAAATATTCCTTTGACGACCGAGATTCTAAACGGCATTTACCGGCAGGCCGCCGAAAAGGGCCCCGGGAACCTGGTGGTCTATTCCGAAGATCAGAATGTGTCGACCGATCTGATCGGGATGGATGCGGCAATCGTGATCGAAGGACAATTCAACCACACCCGGACCGCCTTCATCGAGATCGATCTCTCTGATGTTCCCGACCTTCCGAACAAATTCCTGAAGACATTGCCGCAATCCACGATGAGGATTCCGGTGGTCCACGCGAAGGTTTTCGGCTGGTATGACAACGAATTCGGCAGCTATACGAACCGGCTGGGAGACCTGACCGTGTATGTGCACCAAAGCATGTCTCAATGAGGAAATGGGAAAGGGGCTGCGGGGGGATAGATCGGCAATCGGTCCCCCATTGGTTTCCTGCAGGCTTTAAAGGCTACAGGACAACCTTGTAGGATTCATCGGCGTTGATCTCATGCTTCCCCGCATAAACGGCCCCGCTCCAGCCGTCGATGCTGATGAAGTCTCCGCGCCATATCGTTTTCCCGTCGACCTTGCTGAACCCCTCGGTCTCATAGACGTGAAGTTTGTTGAAGCCGACGACGCCGACTTTGTTCAGTGCGGGGATCGTGACCGCCGCATGGGAAGTGCCGCCGCCTCTCGCGGTCAGAATCCCATCGGCCATCAGAATGATGCCGACATCATCCGGAACCGTGTCGGGACGGATTAAAATCAGAGGGGTTTCCGGGTCCTGCGCCCGGAATTGTTCGATTTCACGTTCCGAGTAAACCGCCCTGCCGGTCAACGCCCCGCCGCTGATCCCGATGCCCATGCCGAGAAACGACTTTTCCAGCTCTCGGCCACCGACAAATGTCTTGACCTTGTCGGTTTCCCTTTTGACCATGTCCCTCGTCTGGAGAATGTAGAGTCCCTTTCTCGTGGCATTCTCAAAGGTGAATTCAATCTCCTGCTGGTTGAAGCCCTTTTCGTAAATCAGAAACTCGGCGATCCGGACCATTTCATTGTAGATCTCCGGAAATTTGATTTCCAGCGAGATCGGCGACTCCCGTCTCTCGAACAGCCTCTGTTTCTCTGAAATGGGGAAGGTCTCCACCAAACCGGAAACGATATCCTCTCCCTGGACGCAGAAGATAAAATCTCCATAGATGGCCACATCCCGTGAGGAGGCTTTGGGGTCCCGCGTCATGATCACCCCGGATCCCGAATTTTCATTCAGGTTGCCGAATACCATGGCCTGGACGATCACGGCCGTTCCCCATTCGTCGGAAAGATGCATCTGATGACGGTAGATCCGCGCCTGCTCGGAATGCCATGATGCAAAAACATCCAGGATCGCGTGTTCGAGTTGCTGGTATGGGTTGTCCAGCAGACGGATGCCCCGTTTCAGAATCGCATCTTTGTAAGAAAGGGCAAGCTCTTTCATCTGTTCGGGGCTGAATTGAAATTTCTTCACAACGGCATGGCGCCTTTTGTTGCTCTTCATGAGCTCGTCGAAGACATTCCGCTCGATTCCCTGAAACATCCCCCAAGCCTGCAGAAAACGCCGATAGGAATCCCATGCCGCCCATTTGTGTTCCTCCGTTTGAACCATCCCTTCCACAATCTTTTCATTGATTCCCACATTGAGAAAGGAGCACATCATCCCGGGAAGCGAAATCGTTGCGCCGCTTCGGACGGAAAGCAGCAGCGGGTTCCGGGGATCGCCGAACGTCTTTCCGGTGATCCGCTCCAGCTCCCTGATTTCTCGATAGATCCTCCGCTTCAGGTCGCGGTAAATGTGTTTGTATCCTACGACGCCCTCATAGCCCCGGAAGACCTCTGTGGTAATGACAAAGCCCGGCGGAACGGGGAGATTGTATGAAATCAGTTCCTTCAGCAGATAAGCCTTGTTGCCGATCAGAATCGGGTTGTCCGCATCCCTGTTTTTTTTATAAAGAGTCGAAATCGCCAGTTCCGGAATATAGGACATGACCAGGTTCAGGATCTTTTTGTTGTCTTTGAATTTTTCGAGCTCGGCACTCAGCGTCCGGATGATCGCATTCACGAAATTGTCCAGCACCTGCAGGCCGAAGGCGGAGGCGATGATGGAGCGGACAAAGCTCTCCGAATGCCGGTAAAAGGCCTTCTGGTCTTTTGGTTTCAAGGTTTTCTTGTGGGGATACGAGGCGGCATCATCTTCCCATTCATCCCCGCCGATCATCCGGCCGATGATGACCGACAGGTTCGAGCGGTGCGCATCGATGTGGTATTCGCGTGTGATGTCCTGGATGCCCTTCGCAATGAACTGGAAAATATCGATATACTGGTCAATCGAAAATTGCCGGACCTGCAGGGCGCTCGTGATATACCTTAGTTTGGCGACAAGCCCTTCGGTCGCCAGTCCTTCGAGTTCGAGCGCCTTGATGTAAAGCCAGAGATATTCATGGATTTTCAGCAAAGTGCTTTTGGTGATGAATTTGAGATTCAGGGACTCCTCAAGCCTTTCAAAAAGCATCGTGGCAAAGCTCTCCAGACGGAAGGTCAATCCCATCGCTTCGAATTTTTCCTCGCGATAGGTTCCGTACATGGACGGAATGCCCGCCGCAATATGCCTTTTATAATAGATGTTCTCGGAATAGTCTGTCTTGTGGGGCGATAACACCTTCTCCTTGAGAACGGTCAGCATGTCCAGAACGACTTTCAGGCTTTTGTAATAGTCCTTCCTTTGCAGCGTGTGCTTGAGGGAACGAATTTTCGACGGATCGATCAGGCAGGAGATCTCCAATTCCTTGAGGATGTCCGTATGCTGGTGGTAATATTTTCTGTGAATCAGCTGGTAAAACCGAATCATCCGCCTGGCCCGCTCCTTCTCTCTCGCATTGACGCCGTCGACCGATTCGATCTCTCCGGATATTCTCTCTTCGTCCCAATCCAGCAGTTTCTGGACATCGCCGCGGATTCTTCCAAACAATTTTCCGAAGATCTGATGAAGGTCTTTGAAATATTCACCTGAAGCCCGAATCTCCCGAAACACCTCGACCGGCAGGTGCTCCTTCAGGAATCCCTTGTCGCCCGAGTTCCAGTACCGGAAGATGTCTTCCATAAAAGAGACCAAACGGCTGTTGCTTTCGACATGCGACTGTTTCCGCAGGAAGTAGATCAGCCGGTCGTTTCTGGAAGTGAGTTCATCGACTTCCGTGGAAATCGTCCGCAATTCGCCTTCCGCACCGATTTCGGAAAAAAATACCGGGAAGATTCTGAGAAGCTGCTTCACCAGGTTGTAGGCGGGCAGGATATCGGAATTCAGCAGGCGGGAGATATCCTTTTGGAGAAGGTCCGTATCCCGAACGAAAACCCCCCTCAGCTTCAGATTGATGATCAGTGCCGAAAGCAGTTTCTTGGTCCATCTGGGCTTCAGGGAAATGATCTCAAGCCAGGAGCGGATGTTTTGAATATGACCCGGGTTCACCTGAATCTGCCATTCGGTGGTCGATCCCTGAAGATCCGGATGCTGAAAACCGAAGGCCACAAGCTCATTGATGAAGACGTCCACCAACGGATGGTCGTTGGAATCAAAAATCTCTCTGGCCAGTGTGGTGATGCAATCGATGATCGAACCCCGGTACTGATTCTGCAAAGACAAATTCTTCAACAACCGGAAGAGATTCTTCACGAACTCATGGACCGTCTGCTGGCTTTCTTCCTTCAATGCCCTTCCCAGGCAGCGATTGATCTCGGTCAGGCCGGCGCTCTGGTAATCCGAGAGCCCGGCGACGCCCATCATCTTGAAAAGAAAATTGAGCTTGGCCAGATACTGATGTCCCTCAAAAGCGCTCGACTTTTCCAGGGCATCGGCGATCCGAAGGTATCCGTTTGCGATCTGTCCATGATCGGGCATCTCCAAGCAGAGAGCCAACCGATCTTCTTCACTACGGGTTTGAAGCTCCAGCGCTTCCAGGCGGACGATCAGGCTGCGGATCTGCGCGTGCGAAAGAGGCGAGATCAGAGCAAGATAAGCTTCACGGTTTTCCTGAGGTTCGCCGTCCATGGCAAACCACAAGGAAGGATCGGGTTGTGTCAGCCAGTATCGGTAGGTCGCTTTAAGGGCGACGAAAAGAAGCCGGGCAAGCTCTTGCAGATCCGTCCCGCCATGACTTTCCATGATCCGCCCGGCGATGGCCTTTGCCTGACCCGATGATTTCTTCAGAAGGTCTCCCTGTTTCTCAGACAATTCGATGAGCGATCGAAAGAAGGGGTTAAACAGCTTCCTGTTTCTCTGCAAAAGGTTTCCGCTTTCGGACAGAACGGTGTTCAAATACTCGAAACTGTAACGGACGGCGTCGTCCCGAATGTCCTCGTTGCCGGCCGACGCGATGACGGTCAGGTAAATGTCCGCAAAGGTCTTCAGTGCGGACAGTCCCTGTTCGTGGGTGTTGAAATCGTAGAAATTACCGACGGAAAGCCCTTTGAGTTGAGTCAGCAGGAACTCCCAGTTCACAAACGGGTGATGCAACTCGACCAGCAGTTCCTCCGTCCGTTTTGCAACCCCATAATGGTTCCGAACAATATCCATGAGAATCCGATGCTTCGACGGGATATCCACAACCGCCCGGGTTCTTTCCAGATTGATCTCCAGTGCCGTCTGGGGCTGTTTGCTTTCCAATGCATCCATGTTTTGAGATTAATGCGAATGACCAAAGAATGCAATCCGAAAATTGGCCGGGGCGTTGGAACAGATCATCACTCGCGGGAAAATCGATGGAAAAATAGATTGACGAATGCCGGCCGGCTGTCTATGATTCTGCCGGACTGGTTAGTAAGTGGGGCGGTCATGCATCGGATCGGGGAACTTCCGCTGCACGTCCGCCACCCCAATTCGGAGGATTGTCAAATGGTGCAACCGGTCATCGCCGGAAATTGGAAAATGAACAAAACGGTAGCCGAGGCGATCAATTTCGCCTCGAGTCTCAGAAATGCCTTCCCCACTCCCCCGCAGGTTGAAGTCATCATTGCCCCTCCGTTCACCTCGTTGCATGCCGTGGCAGAAGTTCTTCGGGGATCGGCGGTCCGTTTGGCCGCGCAGAACCTCCACGAAGCGGAAAAAGGGGCATTTACCGGTGAAATCTCCGCGGGAATGCTCCGCGAAGTCGGCTGCACATATGTGATTGTCGGCCACTCGGAACGGCGAACCCTCTTCGGTGAGGGGGATCAGATGATTCATCGAAAGCTCCGGACCGCTCTCTCGGCGGATCTGAAGCCGATCCTCTGTATCGGTGAAACGCTGAAGGAGCGGGAAGAGGGCAGGATGCAAAATGTCGTTGAACGGCAACTAAAAGAGGGGTTGAATAATTTGAATCCCGATGATATAAGTCGTCTGCTGATTGCCTATGAGCCGGTTTGGGCGATCGGCACCGGCAGAACGGCCACCCCGGATCAGGCGGAAGAGGCTCACCTTCTCATCCGGGAATGGATCGCCGGCCGGTACGGAGGGGAGCGGGCGGCAGCAACCGCCATCCTCTATGGTGGAAGCGTCACGCCGAAGAATATCGCCGATTTGATGCGTGAGCCGGACATCAACGGGGCGCTGGTCGGCGGGGCCAGTCTGGACATTGGGTCCTTTGTCCAACTGGTCGGATATTCATCCATACCAGAGGTATGAAAAAGTGCAGATTCTGATAACCATCGTGCATGTCATCGTTTGTATCCTTCTGATTCTCGTCGTGCTCTTGCAGGCGGGGAAAGGCGCGAACATGGGCGCCGTCTTCGGAGGGTCCAGCCAGACGATCTTCGGAAGCAGCGGACCGGGAACGTTCCTGGGAAAAATGACGACTGCGGTCGCCGTGATTTTCATGCTGACCTCATTGACCTTGTCCTATTCGGCATCCCGCAAGGGGAGCTCGCTGATGGAGGGCGCCGCCAAACCGGTCGCCCAACAAACCGCACCGTCGCCGACCTCGGGGGCGCCTCCTGCTACACCCCCGGCTTCTCCGGCGCCGGGAGCACCGCAAACGACAAAATAGATTGTAAGCCAGGGCCGACCCAAGGGATCGGGCGATTCGATATTGACAAAGCGATTTGAAACGGGTAAGTCTCCGGCGGCCTCGGCCCTTTATTACGGCACGGTGATGCCGGATCAAACACGGATGCCGAAGTGGTGGAATCTGGTAGACACGCTATCTTGAGGGGGTAGTGGGGAATCCCGTGCCGGTTCAAGTCCGGCCTTCGGCACCATAAGAAAAGCGGAGGGGAACTGAGTCATCGGTTCGCCCTCCGTTTCTTTTAAGCGCACTGGGACAACGTTTTATTCAACGCTTTCAAAACGTTCCCATCCCGATTGGCAAGTTCCTCTGAAGATTTACAGGGCAGATTTCTTCCTTGGTTTCAAAAGGTGGGAGATTAATTCCGTTGTTGCCTGTTCAAGATCTTTTGCAGAATTACGGTTGCAATAATCCAATATCCATCGCTCTCGTTCAGCCACATCCATGTTTTCTGCAACATTTTCACCATCATATATGAACTTATTGAATGCGGTCAGATACCCGTTGATCCATTGCATATTGATCACTTTGCTCCACTTGTTCTCATGAAAATCACGAACAAATGCTTGGCAGGATTTCAACCCAACACCAAAAGCAATATAACCTCCGTCTTCATCGCTCGCTGCAGCGGTTGATACGGCAAAGACAAGCGTCATGATGATGATCAATATACGCACCGTATGTGCCTCCCCATCTGTTCCGATCCCGGCGCCGGCACCTCCGAAGGAAAGAAAAAATGTTCAAGTTAAGAACGACCTTACGTCGGCATGATATTTCATTTTTTCCTGATGTCAACAACGTTTTTGACACAATTTGCCGGTCAAAATTCATTTGACACAGGGGGATCATCCCCATATACTTTTATCGCAGGGAACAAAGAACAACCGCCGTATGGGCTGCAGGATCAAGGCTTTCTTTTGACCGTTTTCCCGGCACGTAAATGTAACTTATCGGAATAATTAGAACAAAAATCGATGCCTGCCAAGGAGTTGAAAATGAGCTCACCACTGATCATTGCAATGTCTCAAGGAAAAGAGATCACGCTGCTGCCGCGTATGTCCAATCGTCACGGTCTCATCACCGGAGCGACCGGCACCGGAAAGACGGTCACTTTGCAGAAGATGGCCGAATCTTTTTCAGCCATTGGAGTTCCATCCTTCATGGCCGACGTCAAGGGGGACCTCTCGGGCATAGGCGCGGCAGGCGCCGCCTCGGAAAAGATCCTCAAGCGCCTGGAATCCATCGGTGTAAAAAACTTTACCCCCAGAGCCAACACAACGGTTTTCTGGGATGTATACGGCAAGTCCGGCCATCCGGTGCGGGCAACCGTGTCCGATATGGGACCGCTCCTTCTGGCAAGGCTGCTGAACCTCAACGAGACCCAATCAGGGGTGCTGCACCTTGTGTTCAAGATCGCCGATGACCACGGCCTGCTGCTGCTGGATCTGAAGGATCTGCGGACGATGCTTCAGTTTGTCGGGGACAATGCCAAGCAATTCACCACGCAATATGGAAATATCTCCGCTGCATCCGTCGGCGCGATTCAACGGGGGCTCCTGACCATCGAACAGCAGGGCGGCGACCGGTTTTTCGGCGAACCGATGCTGGATATCGCGGATTTGATGCAGACCGACGGCGAGGGCCGCGGCATCGTCAATGTTCTGGCCGCCGACCAGCTCTACAACAATCCCAAACTGTATTCAACCTTTCTGCTCTGGATGCTTTCCGAGCTTTTTGAACAGTTGCCCGAAGTCGGAGACCCGGAAAAACCGAAACTGGTCTTCTTTTTCGACGAGGCGCATCTGCTGTTCAACGACACCCCGCAGGCCCTTCTGGAAAAGATTGAGCAGGTGGTGAGACTGATCCGTTCCAAAGGGGTGGGGGTTTATTTCATCACCCAGAACCCGCTGGACATCCCGGAAGCCGTTCTCGGCCAGCTGGGCAACCGGGTCCAGCACGCGCTGCGCGCTTTCACCCCGCGCGATCAGAAAGCGGTTAAAACCGCGGCGGAAACCATGCGCGCCAACCCGGCCTTCGACGCGGTCCAGGCCATTACGGAGCTGGGCGTCGGCGAAGCCCTCATTTCCTTCCTGGATGAAAAAGGGCGGCCCGCGCCGGTCGAACGCTCCTTTGTCATCGCGCCCGGTTCAAGACTCGGACCGATGAGTGCGGATGAGCGAACCGCCGCGATCAAAGGCTCCACGATCTTCGGCCACTACGAACAGGTACTGGATCGGGAATCGGCCTATGAAAGACTCCGTGACGAAGCGCAGAAGAGAACGGGAAGCGATCAACCGGCCGTACCTGCAAAACCCGGACAGACGACCTCCGGCGACAGTGAGGGCGGGCTGCTGGGCGGCCTGGGCGGTTCGCTGGGCGACATCCTGTTCGGAAGGACCGGCCCGCGGGGAGGAAAGAGCGAGGGGGTCGTTCAGGCGGCCGCGAAAAGCGTCGCGCGAACCATCGGATCCTCCGTCGGACGGGAGATTATGCGCGGCGTCCTCGGCTCCATTCTCGGCGGCGGATCTCGTCGGAGATAACGGCGGGCAGAGACAGCTCGAATCCGGCCGCGTTCGGCGGCAGCGTCGACGAATCCTTTTTTGCAATCGTCCTTATTTCGGATCAGGAGGTCCGGATGAAACTGTTCGATCTGTTCAAGCTCAACGGCAGGGTCGCTCTCGTCACCGGAGGAGGCAGGGGAATCGGAAAGTTTATCGCCACGGGGCTGGCGGAGGCGGGCGCGGATTTGGTCCTGACTTCGCGAAAAATGAAAAACCTCGAGGCGACGGCCAAGGAGCTCTCCAAGGAGTTCGGCGTGAGGGTTCTCCCCGTGGCCTGCGACATGGCGAATCCGGAGGCGATTGATGTCATGCTGAAGGCGGCGCTTGAGAAATTTCCGCGGATCGACATCCTGGTCAACAACGCCGGGGCGACCTGGGGGGCGCCCACACTGGAGTTCCCGTTGGAGAAATGGGATCAGCTCTTCAACGTGAATGTCCGCGGCGTATGGGTTCTGACCCAGAAGGTCGCCGACATCATGAAAAACCAGGGAGGCGGGAATATCATCAACATCTCATCGGTCATGGCGTTCCGAGGATCGGAGGAGCTCGTTCACCCGGCCGTGCCCTACAACTCGACCAAGGCCGCGATCAATCTGCTGACGATGAACCTCGCCGTCAAGCTTGCCCCCTATAAAATTCGCGTCAATGCCATCGCCCCCGGTTTTTTCCGGACGGACATGATGGCCTACATCGAGAAACCGGAGTTCAAGGCCGCCCATGACCTGACGCTCGCAGCCATCCCCCTTCGGCGCATCGGGGATTGCGACGATATGAAGGGGCTTGCGGTCTTTCTGGCCTCGGATGCATCGTCCTACATGACGGGGCAGGTCCTGGTGAACGACGGCGGCCTGCTCGCAAAGTAAGGCCGGGAAATCCCTTGGAACAGCGGGGCATATTCACGAAGGGCGGGGATCGCGGCGGGACAGACCGATCGCCGCGCGCGGCCGCGACGGTTATTCTGCTCCGTGACCGGGCGGACGCGCCGTATGAGTTCCTTTTGATGAGGCGCGGGCGGAACCAGGCCTTCATGGGCGGGGCCTTTGTCTTCCCCGGGGGCAGTCTGGATGAATCGGATCTGAATCCCGAGCTGGCCGCCTGTGTCGCCGGATTCAGCGCCACGGACGCAAAGCGTCTCCTTCAGGAAAACGACCTTCCTGAAGCCGTCGCTTTCGGTCTTTTTATGGCCGCGATCCGTGAGACCTTTGAAGAGGCGGGTGTTCTTCTCGCACGCGGCGAACGCGGCGGCTGTTTCAATCCCGCCGCTTCGGAAACGGCCGTCCGCCTTGACGCCTGTCGTCGGGAACTCCATGAGCGAAGGCTGACGCTGGCAGAGCTGGCCCACCGGGAAAATCTCCTTTTCGCCCCGGACCTGTTGATACCCTATGCCCACTGGATCACGCCGGAAATCGAAGGCAGACGATTCGACGCCCGTTTTTTCCTTGCGCTGCTTCCGGAAGGGCAGATCCCCGTTCACGATCGGATGGAGCTGATGGAATCACGCTGGCTGGACTCCGCCACTGCGCTCGCAGAAAATGCGGCGGGCAGGATCGTGCTCATGCCGCCTACGCTCAAGACCGTCGAAGAGCTGCTTTGTTTCTCCGATACGGAATCGCTTTTTTCCGCCGCCCGTGCCCGGCAAATCCGGTCGATTTTCCCCAATTTCTTTCAGGCGAAGGACGGCTTCGGCATCCGCCTTCCCACCGATTCCGAATACACACCGGCGACCCTTCGTCAGCCGCCCCGCCCCGGTGAGAGCACCCGAATCGTGTTCGAAGGCGGGATCTGGAAAAGCCATACCGTCTGAAGCAACCCATCACCGGGTGGTCGAGGCCTTGATCGCAGCCTGGGCCGCCGCGAGCCGCGCGATCGGCACGCGGAACGGTGAGCAGCTCACGTAGGTCAGGCCGTTTTTGTAACAGAAATCGACCGATGCTGGATCGCCGCCCTGCTCGCCGCAGATGCCGACCTTCAGTTCCGGGCGGGTGGCCCGGCCTTTTTCGACGGCCATCGTAATGAGCTGACCGACGCCGTCCTGGTCGATGGTCTGGAACGGGTCCGAGGGGAGCAGTTTCAGGTCGATATAATCATTCATGAACCCGCCGATGTCATCGCGGCTGAAACCATAGGTCAACTGGGTCAGGTCGTTGGTCCCGAAAGAGAAGAACATCGAACTCTCGGCCATCCTGTCGGCCAGAAGCGCGGCGCGCGGGATTTCGATCATCGTCCCGTACTTGTATTCGAGGCCGGCCAGGCCCGCCAGACCGAAGCGATTGAGCACATCGGTATGGACCCGCTCCACGATTTTCCGGGTGAACTCCAGTTCGGAAACGTCGCAGGTGACGGGGACCATGATCTCCGGCGTGCACCGTTTGCCGGCCTTGATCAACTCGGCGGCGCACTCGAAGATCGCACGAATCTGCATCTCGCTCACCTCCGGGTAGGTAATCCCCAGACGGATGCCTCGGTGACCCATCATCGGGTTGGATTCGTGGAGATCCTCCCCCCGTTTCTGGATCTCCTCCGCCGTGATGCCCAGCGCCCTGGCCAGTTCCGCCTGCTTCTCTGCGCCCTGCGGCACGAACTCGTGAAGGGGCGGATCAAGGAGGCGGATCGTAACCGGAAATCCCTCCATGGCCTCCATTGTCCCCTTCAAGGACCTTTTGAAAAACGGAAAGAGTTCATCGAGCGCGGCCCTCCGTTCTTCGGCGCTCTTGCTGAGGATCATCTTACGCAGACAGAACAGGGGCTCGTCGGAGCCCTCGCCGTAAAACATATGTTCCGTCCGGAACAGACCGATCCCCTCGGCGCCGAAATTGCGGGCCACGCGGGCGTCTTCCGCCGTGTCCGCATTGGTGCGCACACCCATTTTTCGGTATTTGTCGGCCATGGTCATGAACCTTTGGAACCTCGGGTTTTCCGAGGCGTCGATCATCGGCAGCGAACCGACAAAGACGTGACCCCGGGTGCCGTTCAGAGTCACCACCTCCCCCTCCTTCAGCACGGTCCCGGAGCCGGGGATTTCCGCCGTCTTGTTCGCGGAGTCCACATGCAGGCTCCCGGCGCCCACGATGCAGCACTTGCCCCACCCGCGGGCGACCAGCGCCGCATGGGAGGTCATACCGCCGCGGGCGGTCAGGATGCCGACCGCGGCGCGCATCCCCTCGATGTCCTCAGGATTTGTCTCCTCCCGCAGCAGGATGCAGTCCCTGCCGGCACGGGCGGCGGCAACCGCGTCCTCAGAAGTGAAAACCAGCTCACCGCGGGCGGCGCCGGGGCCGGCCGGAAGCCCCCTGACAATCGGCACGGCCTCCTTCTCGGCGTTCGGATCGATAATCGGATGGAGGACTTCGTCCAACTGTCGAGGTTTGACGCGCAGGATGGCGGTCGTCTCGTCGATGAGCCCTTCATCCAGCATATCGATGGCGATGTTCAGCGCGGCCACGCCGGTTCGCTTGCCGGAACGACACTGCAGCATCCAGAGTTTCCCCTCCTGGATGGTAAATTCGATGTCCATCATATCGGTGAAGCGACTCTCCAGCTTGGCGCGGATCGTGTTGAGTTCGCTATAGATTTCCGGCATGGAGTGCTCCATGCTCGTCAGATGCCGGTTCTGGTCGTTCCGGGTGTCATCGTTGATCGGCGCCGGGGTCCGGATGCCGGCAACCACATCCTCCCCCTGTGCATTCATCAGCCATTCTCCATAAAACCGGTTTTCGCCCGTGGCGGGATCTCGGGTGAAGGCAACGCCGGTAGCGGAGGAGTCCCCCATGTTGCCGAAGACCATGGCCTGGATGTTCACCGCGGTACCCCAGTCGTCCGGAATCTCTTCGATCCGGCGGTAGGAGACGGCCTTCTTGCCGTTCCAGCTTTTAAACACCGCCGATATGGCGCCCCACAACTGTTCGATCGGGTCGTCCGGAAAGGGTTTGCCGAGATGTCTCCGTACCAGTTCCTTGAAGGTTCCGGAGAGCGTCTCGAGGTCGTCGGCGCCGAGATCCGTGTCGAACTTGCAATCCCGAGTGCGCTTCAGCTCGTCCAGTTTTTCATCCAGGATCTTGCGAATCCCCTTGCCCAAGGCCGGTTCGAGGCCTTCCGCCTTCTCCATCACCACATCGGCGTACATCATGATCAGGCGACGGTAAGAATCCCAGACGAATCGGGCGTTGGCCGTTTTGGCGATCATGCCCGGGATCGTCGCGGTGCACAGCCCAACGTTGAGAACGGTATCCATCATGCCCGGCATCGACAGGCGGGCGCCGGAGCGACAGGAGATCAATAACGGCTTCCCGGCGTCGCCGTACTTCATTCCGATGATCGATTCAATCTTCCGGAGCGCCTCCAGAACCTGACCGGCCAGTGCGGCGGGAAGTTTGCAGCCGGCGGCATAATAGTCCGTGCAGCATTCCGTGCTGATGGTGAATCCCGCCGGCACGGGAATGCCCAGAGCAGACATTTCCGCCAGGTTGGCCCCTTTGCCGCCCAGCAGATTCCTATCCTTGGCCGATCCTTCGGCCGAACCGCCGCCAAAGGCATATACATATTTTTTTTGCATAGAGATCACTCCTCACTGCCGTTCCCGGCATGCCTAAGCTCGCCCCATTCAGCAGGCAAGCGTTTTTCAATTACCTGTTAAAATTTCACCTGCGGCGCCGCCTTGGCGACCGTCGGAACCTCGAAGAAGGCCGCCTTCTCAAAGCCGAACATCCCGGCCAGCAGGTTTGCCGGGAAACTCCGGATCGCCACGTTGTAGCCCCGGACGGTGTCGTTGTAACGTTTCCGTTCCACCGAGATCCGATTCTCCGTCCCCGCCAGTTCATCCTGCAGACGGAGAAAGTTCTGATTGGATTTCAGGTCCGGGTATCGTTCCACGACGAGAAGAAGACGACTCAGGGCTCCGCTCAACTCATTGTTGGCGCTGATCATGTCCGGAACCGTCGCCGCGCCGCCGCGCGGGCCCGGGCATTGGTCACCTCCACAAGGACATCCCTTTCCTGCTTGGCATAATCCTTAACCGTTTCCACAAGGTTCGGGATCAGGTCATAGCGCCGTAAACCAAAGGGCACATCTCCGGCGGGGAGATGATCTTGCTTTCATGATATCATCATAATCGCACTCCTTCAAAAATGCAACTGTGCCAAAGTCACCGTGTCAAAGTCACCGTCATCCCTTTCAACTTGACAGCCCCCATGATTTTGTTTATGATTCCGCCGCTTCAAAGAAGCCGTTCACATTTTCCTCATGATCGAAGCCCGGATTTGTATCGAAATTCCCGGACGACAAAGGAAAGAACCTAAACATAACCATAAAGAAAGGAGCTAAATTTTATGAGGAGAAAATGGTTTTGGGGTGCGGCGGTGGTGCTGTCTGCGTTGCTGGTCCTGTCCGCGACTTTCGCCGTCGCCGCGGAGAAGGTGTACATCAACGGGATCGACGCGAACTTCCCGCCATTCGCATTTGTGGACAAATCAGGCGTTCCGGACGGCTTTGACGTAAAGGCGCTGGACTGGATCGCAAAGGAGATGAAGTTCAAGGTGAAGCACCAGCCGATGGATTGGGACGGGATCATCCCGAGCCTGAAGACCAAGAAGATCGACATCGTGGCCTCGGGGATGAGCATCACGGACGAGCGCAAGAAGGAGGTCGCCTTTACGATCCCGTACTGGAAAATCAAACAGGTCCTGGTGGCCAAAAAGGATACGAAGCTCACCAAGGAAACCGCCCTGGCCGACGGAAACAAGATCGGCGTTCAGCGCGGGACTTCCGAGGCGAAATGGATTGAGGAGAACCTGATCAAGAAGGGCGGCAAAAAATTTGAACTGGTTCAGTATGACTCCGCTCCCCTCGCGGTCGAGGATGTGGTGAACGGCCGGATCGTGGCCGCGGCGATGGACGATGCCCCGGCGGAAGACGCTGTGAGGAAAAAACCGGTGAAGATCCTCGGCGGGTTCGGGATGAAAGATGAGGATTTCGGATACGCGGTCCGCAAGGAGGACACCGAATTTCTAAAGAAGGTCAACGAAGGTCTCCAGAAGCTCATGAAGTCCCCCTATTGGGCTGAGCTGCAAAAGAAGTACAGCCTGAAGTGATCATGGACGGAGGGCCGGGGATTGCCCCACAACACAAATCCCGCCCTCGTCTGAACGCAAGGATGCTTGTTCTCTCGCTGAAAGACGGGAAGGCCTCGGTCCATGAGGCCTTCCATTTTTATGGGCCACGGTGAACGGATGCCGGAAAGTTTGATCGCCATAGGAGATGCGTTGCCGTACCTTCTCGAGGGTTCGCTCGTGACCCTGATCGTCGTCGTCGGAGCCATGGCTTTGGGACTGGTCCTCGGAGTGCCTCTGGCCGTCGGTCAGGTATACAGCCATCCGGTGCTCCGCTGTGCGATCGCCGTTTATGTCTGGTTTTTTCGAGGGATTCCGCTCCTCGTCTTCCTTTTCCTTTTCTACTTCGGGCTCTGCACGGCCCTCGACATCAATCTGTCCGCCTTCACGGTGGCGATCATTGTGCTGGGGCTGATCAGCTCCGCGTACCAATCCCAGATTTTCCGGGGGGCGATCCTGTCTCTACCGGAGGGGCAGCTCAAGGCGGCCCGGGCGCTCGGAATGAGCGATCTCAGGGCGATTTCCGTGATCATCCTCCCACAGGCGCTTCGGCTCTCCATCCCAGGCTGGTCGAACGAATACTCGATCCTGCTGAAGGACTCCGCGGTCACCTACGCCCTCGGCGTAGCCGAGATCATGGCGCGGGCGCATTTTGTGGCCACCCGAACCTACCAGCAGCTTCCCCTCTACTTCACGGCGGGGGTGATTTTTCTGCTCCTGACCTGGGCAGGGACCAGGGCACTTCGGCTTCTGGAGGGAAAGGTCCGGATCCCGGGATACTCCCCGCATGGATTGTAAGAATGATGATGACTGACCCGATTTTACGGATCGAAAACCTGTCGAAGCGCTATGGGAAGAAGGATGTCCTGAAGGGGGCGTCCCTCGACGTAAACAAGGGAGATCTGAAGATCCTGATCGGTCCCTCGGGTGCGGGGAAAAGCACGCTGCTGCAGTGCATCAATTTCCTCGTCAAACCCGACGAGGGGCGGGTTTGGCTGGACGGCCGCGAGGTGCATTACGACCACAAGCGGGACCTCTACGCCTACCGCCAGAAGGTCGGAATGATCTTTCAGGACTTCAACCTTTTCGACCACCTGAACGCGCTCGAGAACGTCCGGATCGGCATGATTCAGGTGAAGGGAATCGCGAAGGGAGAGGCCAACGAGCGTGCCGTCATGGAACTGGAGAGGGTCGGCCTGAAAGATCACATGCAGAAATATCCCGCGGAGCTCTCCGGGGGCCAGAAGCAGCGGGTATCGATCGCCCGGGCGCTGGCAATGGACCCGAAGGTCATGCTGCTGGACGAACCCACCTCGGCGCTGGATCCCGAGTTGATCGGCGAGGTCCATGCGGTCATCCGCGATCTCGGAAACAACGGGATGACGATGATCATGGCCACGCACCAGATCGGTTTCGCCAGTTCGCTGGCCAGCGAAATCGTCTTCATGGAGGACGGCCGGATTCTCGAACGGGGAACACCCGATAAGATCTTCAACGACGCCGAAAACGCGCGGACAAGGGAATTCTGCTCCAAAATCACCGAACTCTACGGGGAAACGCGCTGACGATGGAGGAGTGGCTCTTCATTCAGAATGAGGTCTATCCGGTCCTGCTCAAGGGGTTCTGGGTAAGCGTGCAGTTGATTCTGCCCTCATCGATCTTTGGCCTGGCCATCGGGATCCTCGTCGGGGTGCTCCGGGTTTACGGGAACCGTCCCGTCATGGCCGCCGCAAATGGTTTTGTCGTTATTTTTCGCGGTATCCCGCTGGTCGTCCAGCTCTTCATATGGTACTTCGGTCTGCCTTACATCAAGATTTATCTAAGCCCCTTTGCGGCTGCGGTCCTCGGTTTTTCGCTCTGCAGCGGGGCCTATCACTCGGAGTATATCCGGGGGGCGCTGCTGTCGATCAAACGGGGGCAGATGCTGGCCGCCCAATCGCTGGGATTCAGCAAGGTCCGGATGGTTTTCTCCATCATTCTTCCGCAGGCGATCAGAAGGGCTCTGCCGGGGTGCGGGAACGAGATCATCTATCTGATCAAGTACTCGTCCCTGGCTTACATGATCACGTGCATCGAGCTGACCGGACAGGGAAAAATCCTGGCCTCGAATACGTTCAAATACACGGAGATCTTTCTGATGATCGGGGCGTGCTACCTCGTGATGACGTCCGTCGCAAGCCTGACCCTGAATCATCTGGAAGATCGTCTGCGTCTGCCCGGTTTCGAACACCAGAGAATCTGAAACGCCATGCCCGACTACTCCCCCATCACCGCCGAAATCCGGTCCCGAATCGCGGCGGTTCCCGGCCTGACCCTCATCGACGACCCCGCGGCGTTGGACGAGTTCGGACGGGACAAGACCCCCGGCGCCTTTCACCGACCCGAACTGGTCGTCGAGGCTTCGGAAGCATGCGCGATTCAGGCGCTGCTGCGGCTGGCGAACGATTGCCGCTTCCCCGTCGTGCCGCGCGGCCTGGGAACGGGCCTGGCCGGCGGTGCGATCCCCGTCTGCGGCGGCGTTGTCCTGTCCCTGGCTCGAATGAACCGGATCGTCGCGATCGAGCCGCGGGACATGATTGCCGTTGTTGAGCCGGGGGTCCGGAACCTCGATCTGAAAAACGCGGCACAGGAATACGGCCTGTTCTACCCCCCCGATCCGGCGAGCAACGACATCTGCTCGCTCGGCGGAAATGCCGCCACCAATGCCGGAGGCCCCGCCTGCGTCAAGTACGGAACCACCCGCGACTACATCCTGGGCCTTGAGGCGGTTCTCCCCAATGGGGAGCTGATCCGGGCAGGCGTCCAGACACGCAAGGGAGTGGTCGGCTATGACATGACCCGGCTTCTGGTCGGCTCCGAGGGGACACTTGGCGTCATCACAAAACTGATCGTCCGGCTCATCCCCCTGCCCGCCGACGTGTGCACGCTGGTCGCGCTGTTTCCAAAACTAACCTCGGCGATGGAGACCATCACAACGATTCTGATGCGCGGCCACATGCCTTCTACCCTGGAATTCATGGATTCGCGTTGCATGGAGCTGGTCGGAGACATCCTCCCCTTTTCGGGGGTGAAGAAGGAGGCCGGGGCCATGCTGCTGGTCGAATCGGACGGCGAACCCGAAACGATCCGGCGGAACATCACGGCCATGCGGGACATCTGCCTGGAGAGCGGGGCGGTCGAAGCGCTCGTCGCCCCGGACGAAGAGAAGCGAAAACAAATGTGGGATGTTCGCCGGGCCATATCGCTTCGGATCGAGGAGGCCCATCCGCTGGACATCCAGGAGGACATCGTCGTTCCGCTGGGAAAGATCGCAGCATTCGTGGAGTGTCTTCCCGACTGCGAGACCGCCCACGGGGTGAAAATCTATGCCTTCGGCCACGCCGGCGACGGAAACATCCATCTGAGCGTCACCACCGGGAGCCTCGAGGCCCGGGGAAAAGCCGAATCGGCGGTCCGCGAGATCATCGAAACGGTCATCGCAATGGGGGGCACCATGTCCGGGGAACATGGCGTCGGAATTGCCAAGCAGCCCTTCCTATCGCTCGAGCTCTCGCCCGAAAGCATCCGCATCCAGCGCGCAATCAAGCGGCTCTTCGACCCCAACCTCATCCTGAACCCGGGAAAAATATTCGCCTGAGCAGTTGAACATGCCCGTCTGCATCGTTTCTATCCTGCTGTACAGCACCCCCTTGATGTTTTCAAGGCACTGGACTAAGATACCGCCATGTCATGACGATGCAACCCATGTGCATGACGGAGAGAAGATTCTGCAACAAGCGCTACAAAAACATCGGTAACTAAAAACAGGTGAATCCATGCCTATCTACGAATTTTATTGCAGTTCCTGCAACACCGTATTCAGTTTCTTTTCTCGTGGAGTCAACACAACGAAGATTCCCGACTGTCCGGGGTGCCGCCGCCCGCTGAAACGTCAGATGTCGGTTTTCGCCAGAGTCTCCCGCGGAAAAGAGGAACCGGCCGGCGACGATATGCCGCCCATCGACGAGACCAAGATGGAGAGGGCGATGGCGATGCTGGCAGGAGAAGCGGAGAAGATCAACGAGGATGACCCGCGTCAGGCTGCACAGCTCATGCGAAAACTGACGGACGCGACAGGCCTTTCGCTCGGCTCCGGAATGGAGGAAGCCTTGAGTCGCCTGGAAAAGGGGGAAGACCCCGACCGGATCGAGGCGGAAATGGGCGATCTGCTCGAGGGGGAAGACCCTTTTTTGATGGGGGGGAAAGGGGCAAGGGGGACCCGGAAACCGAAGCCTCGCGTGGATGAGACCCTCTACGACCTTTGAATCAACCCGGAACGTGGGTAGCGGAAATTGCGCTCACCCGATGGGAACGGCCGTTTGGTATCCAATCCGAAAAAATACGTAAAGGATTTCGTAAAGGAATCGATCTTTTAGATAATTGCTTCGCAACGGCAGCAATGGGTCCGCTTAGCAATCCCCAGCCGTGGACTGATGGCGCCTGTTTCAGGCATCGATGCCGTTTTGCTCCGCATAGGCGTGGATCATCCCTTCCCGCTTGAAGATCGTGGCGATGAGTGCCGCGCGAATCCACATGCCGTTGCGCATCTGGCGCCAGTACACGGCCCGCGGATCTCGGTCCACATCGGTGGAGATCTCATCCCTTCTGGGCAGAGGATGGAGAATCACGGCGTCTTTTTTCAGACGTTTCAGGTCACGGCCGGTAAAAGAATAGTTGCTGATGTCGCGTTTTTTCTTTTCCCCACCCTCTTCCGCATCCCACTCGTCCTGGATCCGCGTCATGTAGATGGCATCCGCTTCGGAAATGGCGCCTTTGAAATCATCGGTCACGCGGTAACGGATTTTCCGCTGATCCAGCAGGGCGAGGATATCATCGGAGATCTGCAGATCTTTGGGGGCGGCAAAGATTTGCCGCACATCGTTATAAACCGTGAGAAGCCAGGAGAGAGAACGGACCGTCCGGCCGCGCAGCAAATCTCCCGTAAAGACGATGGTTTTACCGTCGATCCCGCCGCGGTCCTCAAAACTTCGGTGCAGCGTGTAGATGTCGAGAAGCGCCTGCGTCGGGTGCTGGTCCTTGCCGGAACCGGCATTGATGACGGGGATGGGGCGTTCCGAATTGGACAGGACCCAGGCCATTCGCTCCGCCAGGCCCCCCATTTGGCTGCGCATGATGATGAGGTCAAAATAAGAACTGAAGGTCCTGACCGAGTCTTCCTTCGATTCCCCCTTGAATTCGCTGGAGGTGGACGTGTCCCGCACCTCCCCGATGTCGATGCCGAGAATCTGGCAGGCGGCGCAGAAAGAGAGGAACGTGCGGCTGCTGGGCTGCGAGAAATACAACATGGCACGCTTGTGGGCAAGCTGGCTCTGCAGAAATTTCATTCCCTCCTCCGTTTTCGCGATGCGGCGGACCCTGGTGGCCAGCGAACCCAGGGAATCCAATTGAGGCCGGTCGAACTGCTGGGCAATCAGGCAGTGGTATGGCCGTCCATTTTCCATCAAATAGGGCGCCCTTTTCATGAGAGAAAGCGCTTCGTACTTTTCCCAGGAAATGGCCGTCAACGTCGCTCTCTTTGCCATCGGCTTCCTCCTTATTTTAGGTAAGCGTTGCGATCATTACCGCCTTGATGGTGTGCAACCGGTTCTCCGCCTGATCAAAAACGCGGGAAAATTTCGATTCAAAAACCTCGTCCGTGACCTCCATTGCGCCGATCGTTCGGGTTACCTCCGTCTGGTGGTTGTGAAACGCGGGAAGACAGTGCAGGAAAATCACTTCTCCGGTTTCGATGCGGCCCGTCTTCCGCATGATTTCCATCGTGACCTGATAGGGTCCCAGGAGCTTCCGACGTTTTTCGAATTCCGCTTCTTCCCCCATGGAAGCCCAAACATCCGTATAAATCACATGGGCGCCGCGGACGGCTTCCAGAGGAACATGGACGATCCGTACCGACCCGCCGGTCTGCGCGGCGAAGCCCTCGGCCTCGGCCAGAAGGTTGGGATCCGGCATAAGCTCGGATGGGGTGCAATTGACAAAGTGCATTCCCATCTTGACACAGCCGATCATCAGCGAACTGGCCACATTGTTTCGGCCGTCGCCCGTATACACCAGGATCAGGCCCTTTAGCCGACCGAAATGCTCCTGGATGGTTAGAAGATCCGCCAGGATCTGCGTGGGGTGTGCAATGTCGGTCAGTCCGTTCCAGACGGGAACCCCGGAATGGACAGCCAAGGCCTCGGCGGTTTCATGCCGGTATCCGCGGAAGGCGATGCCGTCGAACATGCGCCCCAGCACCCGCGCCGAGTCGGCAAGGGATTCCTTCTTTCCGAAATGGATGTCGTTCATGTTGAGGTAATCCGTGTGGGCCCCTTCGTCGGCAGCGGCAACGGTAAAGGCGCAGCGGGTTCGCGTCGAGGATTTCTCAAAGATCAGCGCAATGTTCTTTCTCTTCAAAAGGTTCCCTCGCAGACCCCGTTTCTTCTTGTTCTTCAGTTGCTTGGCCAGATCGACCAGGTAACGGATCTCCTCCGGTGCCAACTGTTTGACCGTAAGAATGCTTTTCCCTTTCAGAGAGCTGTTTTTTTTCATGGCAGATCCTTGTTCTTGATGTGGTTGAATGATGTTTTGAGAGGGGCTTTCGATCCACGGGCCGGGTCATACGCGACCGATCCCGTCCCGGTCCTTTCATGATCTTTAGGTTTCATGCGTACCATGGCGGAATAAATCTTGTCAACAAAATACACCGATGCCTATAAAATGGGATATAAATGTCGTATATGGTCTCAGGATATTATGCTTTAACCGTTACCACGAACGAAGCATCATTTACAAACAGTGCATTTCCCTATTCGAAGAAGTTCGTCCGGTGCGTCGATGAGGAAATCGGGCCGGGAGGCCGAAAGCCTCTCCCGATCATGCCATCCCCACGTAACGGCCACCGACCGGACTCCGGCGGCGCGAGCCTCAACGATGTCTCCCACCGTGTCGCCGATGTAAAAGGTTCTCTCCGCCGGGATGCCGTATTTGCCAAGCGCGTGGTCGATCTTCTCCTTCTTGCTGGTTCGGAAGTCGGCACCGAGGATCTCCTCAAAATAAGAATCGAATCCAAAGCCGACCAGCATCTTTCGGATGGTTTTCGAGGCGTTGGAGGAGATGACCAACAGAAAATGGTCCCTGCTGAGGGAGGCCAGTACAGGAACGAGGCCGTCAAAGGGCTTTATGCTGCCGAAGTCGATCCCGGGCATGATCTCCCGGGCCGCCCGGGCGTAATCCGCCAGATTCACCCCCCGGGCCGTCATCGAATCGTAGAGATTGCCCTCGAAGAGAGTCAAATAGTCCTCCCGATTTTTCACGATCGGGGTCCCGATCCGCTCCAGGCAGCGCATCACCGCTTCCGAGTAAATGTCCAGCGAATCAGCAAGAACACCGTCAAAATCGAACAGAAACAGTTTTTCTTTCATCATAGCGTAAAACCCTTTTGGACGGGATTTATTAACAGTCTCACAATTGTCTTTACGTTGTCATTCCGGTGGAAGCCTGAATCCAGTGGCCTTCAGGATGCCGGTTCGAGTCCGGGATGACGATATTATTTTGAGACTGTTAATAAGCCGTTGATCGCTCTGCACCGGTCCGGTCATGCACCGGATCGCCCCATGCATCGGGAAATGCCGACTGCAAGGGGCGGCCGAATCACGCCCGTCTCGCTGATGATCGCCGTGATCAGGCCGTTCGGCGTTACATCAAAGGCGGGGTTCCAGACGACGGCCCCCTCCGGAGCGGTTCGGACGCCCCCGAAATGGGTGATCTCATCCGCATTTCGTTCCTCGATCGGAATTGCCGAACCGTCCTTCAGAAGCGGATCGATCGTGGAGAGGGGCGCTGCGACATAGAACGGGATTTCATGGGCCTTCGCGAGGATCGCCAGCGCGTAGGTCCCGATCTTGTTGGCCGTGTCGCCGTTGACGGCGATCCGGTCCGCGCCTACGATCACCAGGTCGATCCCTCCGCGCTGCATCAGACACCCCGCCATGCTGTCTGCAATCAGTGTGCAGGGAATCCCTTCCCGCATCAGTTCCCAGACAGTCAGCCTCGCTCCCTGGAGGACGGGGCGCGTTTCGTCGGCAAACACATGGATCCTCTTCCCCGCCGCATGTGCGGCGCGGATCACCCCGAGGGCCGTCCCGTATCCGAAAGTGGCAAGAGCCCCCGCGTTGCAGTGTGTCAGGATCCGGGCACCGTCCGGGATCAGGTTATTTCCGTTGAAACCAATCCGGCGGTTGATCGCCACATCCTCTTCGCCGATTCGGATGGCTTCGGCAACCAGCGCCTCCCGAACCAATCGAAAAGGGTCTTCGCCGGCCGATCCCGCAAAAGGTTCCCGCTTCCTTCCTCCGGTCTGCGGATCGGCGTAAGAGATTCCGGAAGACGGTTCGGCGGCATTTTTCGACGGACGGCCGATCGCCCGGATCCGCGAAACCGCAGCCTCTCCAACTGTCTCATCAAAGCGGCGCTGCATCCGCTCGATTGCCCAAAAGAGGTTCCGGGCCGTCGGCCGCGCGGCGGAAAACTGCCCGCAAATTTCGGCAAACGCGTTTCGAAAGCCCTCTACGGTATCCGCCTCGATCCGGAGCGTTCCCAGCGCAATTCCCATCGCAGCGGCGACGCCGATCGCCGGGGCGCCTCTCACCGTCAGATCCTTGATCGCTGCAATGACCTCATGATAACCGGTACAGGCGACATACCGCTCCTTGAGGGGCAGGGCCCTCTGGTCGATCATTACGACGGTGTCGTTTTCCCAGAAAAGCGGTCGGATCATATTCTTCCTGGCGGACTGAAAAGACGGCAGGCCCCAATATTCACGAAACAAGCCACCGATCGGACTCCCGTGGAATCGTGTTCGTCACGCATCGGAGGCCAACATTTTTTTCAGCAGATCATTGATGAGCCGGGGATTGGCCTTTCCCTGGGTCGCTTTCATGACCTGGCCGACAAAGAAGCCGAAAACCTTCTCCCTTCCCGACCGGTACTGTTCCACCTGAGCAGGGTTTCCCCCGATGATTTCCGCGATCGTCTTGCGGAGGGCGTCCTCGTCGGTGATCTGGACGAGCCCCTTCTCCGCGATGATCTCCCGCGGAGACCTGCCGGTACGGTACATGGCCTCGCTGACCTCTTTGGCCATCTTCCCGCTGATCGTCCCGTCCTGAATCAGCCGGATCATTTCGGCAAGAGACTCCGGCCGGATTGGACAGTCGCGGATGTCGCGCTTCTCCTCGTTCAGAAACCTCAGCACATCGCCCATGACCCAGTTGCTGGCCGGCTTCGGCTCGTTCGAGAGGCGGACGACCTCTTCATAGTAATCGGCCAGCGCCCGGGAGGTGGTGAGCACCGCCGCGTCGTAGGAGGGAATCCGGTAGTCCCGGACGAACCGCTCCCGTTTCTCCAACGGAAGTTCGGGCAGGCCTTTTTGGATATCCGCGATCCAGGTTTCGTCGATCACCACCGGAACCAGGTCGGGATCGGAGAAATAGCGGTAGTCGTGCGCCTCCTCCTTGCCCCGCATCGAGTGGGTGGCTCCTGCCGTGTCGTCCCAGAGTCGTGTCTCCTGGACCACCTGGCCTCCCCCCTCCAGAACATACTGCTGGCGTTTGATCTCGTATTCGAGCGCCCGCTGGACATTCCGGAAGGAGTTCATGTTCTTGAGCTCGGTCCGCGTTCCAAACGCCTCCGATCCCTTCGGGCGCAGAGATACGTTCGCGTCGCAGCGGAAGCTTCCCTCCTCCATGTTGCCGTCGCAGATTTCGAGATAGACGAGTATCTCGTGGAGGCGTCTCAGGTAGGCTGCCGCCTCCTCGGCGCTCCGGATGTCCGGTTCGCTGACGATCTCGATCAGCGGCACGCCGGTCCGGTTCAGGTCGACAAAGCTCAGCGGCTTGTGCTCGTCGTGAATCAGCTTCCCCGCATCCTCCTCCATGTGGATCCGCGTAATCCCGATCCGCTTCTTCCCGCCGTCGATCTCAACCTCGATCCAGCCGTGTTCAGCCGGCGGCTGGGCATACTGCGATATCTGGTACCCCTTCGGAAGATCGGGGTAGAAGTAGTTCTTCCTGGCAAAGGTGCACTCCGGATTGATCCGGCAGTGGGTTGCCAGCGCCATCCGGATCATGAACGCCACGACCTTCCGGTTCAGCACCGGAAGCACACCGGGCATTCCGAGACAGACAGGGCAGGTGTGGGTGTTGGGCGCGGCCCCGAATTTCGTCGAACAGCCGCAGAAGATCTTTGCATCCGTGAGGAGCTGGGCGTGGATCTCCAGCCCGATGACCGGTTCGTATTCCATCAGAGAGGTGGTCTCCTTTTTTCGATCCCTGCCTGTTTTTCGTAGGCCGCAGCGCACTGGAGCAGTCGGCCCTCCCGGAAGTGTCCCGCCAGGAACTGGACCCCGATGGGGAGTCCTTCCGTCGTGAAACCGCAGGGAACGGAGATGCCCGGGATCCCGGCGAGGTTTGCCGAGATCGTGAAGATGTCCGAAAGGTACATCTGTATGGGGTCCTCCGTTTTTTCGCCGATCCGGAAGGCCGGCGTCGGCGTTGTGGGGGTCATCAGCACATCGCAGGTCCGAAAGGCCTCGTCGAAATCGTTTCGGATCAATGCACGCACCTGGGAAGCCTTCCTGTAGTACGCGTCATAATAACCCGACGAGAGGGCATAGGTTCCGATCATGATCCGGCGCTTCACCTCGGCCCCGAATCCCGCCGAACGGGTCTTCTTGTACATCTCCATCAGATCCTGCTTCCCGGAGTCGCGAAAGCCGTACTTGACCCCGTCGTAGCGGGCGAGGTTCGAACAGGCCTCCGCCGGGGCAATAATGTAGTAAACAGCCACGCAATGCCGGGTATGGGGAAGGGACACCTCGATGCACCGGGCCCCCAGCCCCTCGACCCCCTTGATCGCCCGTCGGACCGCGGCTTCAACTTGCGGATCGATTCCGGCAACGAAGTATTCCCTCGGGATCCCGACGGTCCACCCCTCGATTCCCCGGCCGAGGAACGATCGGTAGTCCGGAACCTCCTCCGGAACCGAAGTCGATTCTCTCGGGTCATAGCCGGCAATGGCATTCATCAGGATCGCGCAGTCCTCCACGTCCTTCGTGAACGGCCCGATCTGGTCGAGTGACGAGGCGAATGCGATCAGGCCGAAGCGGGAGACGCGACCATAGGTGGGCTTCATCCCGACAATACCGCAGAGGGCCGCGGGCTGCCGGATGGATCCGCCCGTGTCCGACCCGATGGCGGCGATGCATTCGTCGGCCGCCACCGCCGCCGCCGAACCGCCACTGGAGCCGCCGGGAATCCGGTCCGGGTCCCAGGGGTTTCGCGTGATCCCGAAATAAGAGGTCTCGGTCGACGAGCCCATCGCAAACTCGTCCATATTGGTCTTTCCGGTGAAGACCGCGCCGGCCGTCCGGAGTTTTTCCACGACGGTCGCGTCATAGGGAGGGATGAAGTTTTGAAGAATCCGCGAGCCGCATGTCGTCCGGATCCCCCGGGTACAGCAGATGTCTTTCAACGCGATGGGAATCCCCGTCAGCGGTTTTATTTCCCCCCGCCGAATTTCCGCATCCGCGCGTTCGGCCTCGGCAGCGGCCTGCTTCCGCATCAGCAAAATATAGGCATGGAGGTTTGGGTCCACCGCGTCGATCCGGGAAAAGACGGAGGCGTTGATCTCGGCGGCGGTGGTTTCCCCCGCCCGAAGTTTGTCCTGGAGTTCGTGAATGGTCAACTCATGCAATTCCATTTCCACTCGATTCCTCTATGGATTTTAGCGCCCGGACGGATCACCGTGTCGCAGCAGCGCAGAGGCAAAACGGCGCGGCCTGCGGGACATTTCCGATGCCGCCGTCAATCGATGACCTTCGGCACCTGAAAGCACCCCCCGCGCACCTCCGGCGCGTTGGACAGAGAATCCGCGGGAGACAGGGATGAACCCACGTTGTCGTCACGGAAGGCATTTTTCTGCGCGATCGCATGGGTCATCGGGGAAACACCACCCGTATCGACTTCGTTCAGATTGTCCATGTACAGCAGGATGTCGTTCAACTGGGCGGTGAATTTCTCCATCTCCGCCTCGTCAAATTCCAGCCTCGCCAGGTGAGCCACATGCGCAACCTCATCCCTGCTGATCTTGACTTTTCCCAATGGACCCCCCTTCCCTGACCATTCCTCCCCTGCCGGCAGCAGGGGATTTCGCTTTTTGTTCCGTGACACCACAGGCCGCACGCGCCGGAGAATTTCACCCGGAGAGATTCAGAAGACCGGCCAGCAGGGGGCGATCTTACCCTGCACCCGCCCGATCAGATGACGGCATGCTTCGCTGCCTTTTTCGGCCATCCTGTCCAGCGTTTCCTGATTCATCTGGGTCTCCCCGAGGAGCTCCTGGAGAACAGACCGAACGGATTTGGTCAGCCCCTGAATGTGATATCCGCCCTCAAGGACGATCACCAGACGTCCCTTGCAGCACTCATCCGCCAGGTTGAGAAGCATACGGGTCAGGCATGCAAAACCTTCCGGCGTCACTTTCATCTCCCCCAGCGGATCGCCGACATAGATGTCGAATCCGGCGGATACCAGGATGATCTGGGGAGCGTACGCCCTGGCGACCGGATCGAGCAGTTCCCGGAACACGCGGACATAACAGGCGTCGTCCGCCCCTGACCGCAGCGGGACATTGATGGTGAACCCCTTTCCCGCCCCTTTTCCCGTCTCCTCCAGCCCCCCGGTCCCCGGGTAACCCGGGGACTGGTGCGTTGAAAAATAGAGGACCTGCGGATCCTCATAGAAGATCTCGGCCGTGCCGTTCCCGTGGTGGAGGTCCCAATCTACGATCAGGATCCGCTCCATCTTCCACCGCGACAGCGCATGCCGGGCGCCCACGGCAATGTTGTTGAAGATGCAGAACCCCGCGGCCTCCGCCGGCTGCGCATGGTGCCCGGGCGGCCGCACCAGCGCAAAGGCATTGTCCGTCTCCCCGGAAACCACGCTGTCGATGGCATTCATCACCCCACCGGCCGCCAGCCTCGCCGTGTCATAGGTTTCGGCAGTGGCCACCGTGTCGGGATCGAGCATCGTCATTGCCTTCCCTTCCGTTCCGGCAATGAAATCGATGTAGGAAGGGCGATGAACCCTCGCCAGCTCCTCACGCGTTGCATGCCTCGCCTCAATCCCGGTGAACTTCCATGCCATGTCCGGATTGTCGAGCATTTCGTAGATGGAAACAAGACGTTTCGGAGTTTCGGGATGGGCGAAGTCGGCTCCATGACGCAAATAACGCCTGTCCTTCACAATCCCTGTGTTCTTCGACATCTGGCCACCTTCCTTCGGGGGTGAACTCGCTGCCTCAGATGGGACGTGCTTCTAACACAAAAAACCTTGTCTGGCAAAAGATTTCGCGGACAATCGCTCCCGGAAAAACCATTGACAAACATTTCCGGATGCAGGTATACAGGTCACACAGACCCATCCAGGGGAAAATTCCCATCATTTCGAATGATTCCCGAGGTGTCCGGAAAGAGGAGGGTTATCATATGTTCGGTATCGGAATGCCGGAGCTGCTGGTGATCGCAGTGATTGCGCTTCTTGTGGTCGGCCCCAAGAAATTGCCCGAGATTGCAAAGGCTTTGGGAAAAGGCCTCACCGAGTTCCGTAAGGTGGCCGACAGCGCTACGGATACGATCAAGGAGACGCTCCAGACGGACGAGTTGAAGAAGGACATGGACGGGCTCAAGGATTCCCTGCTCTACGGCAAGGACAACGAGAAGGACGTCCCGACCCCTCCTGCCGCCGCCGACGCGGCAAAGGGAGAAGTTCCAAAGCCTACCGACGGCAAACCGCAGGCCTGACCCGCTACCCGACCTTCACGAGCCAGACTGTCTATGGATAACGGTCCTACCGAAGAAGAAAAAATGCCGCTGACGTCTCACCTCGAAGAGCTGAAGACCAGGCTGACGCGCATTCTGGTCGTTGTCGGCATCGGTTTCGGGGTCTGCTATCTGTTCAAGGACTGGTCCTTCCGGGTGATCACCAGGCCGCTGGTCGACGCCATGCCGGCGCACAGCTCGATGATCTTCACCGGGCTTCCGGAGGCTTTCTTTATCCACATGAAGATCGCCTTTTTCGCCTCCCTTTTTTTAACGGCGCCATACACCCTTTTCGAAATCTGGCGGTTCGTCTCCCCGGGGCTGTATAAAAAAGAAAAGCGTTTCGTGTTCCCGTTTGTTTTTTTCTCCACGATTCTGTTTGTCGGCGGCATTCTGTTCGGCTATTTCATTGCGCTGCCGCCGGCGTTCCGATTCTTCGTCAGCTTTTCAACCGACTTTCTCAAGCCGATGATCTCCTTCCGGGAGTATCTCAGCCTGACGCTCAAATTCCTGCTGGCCTTCGGCATCTGTTTCGAAATGCCGGTCTTCATCTTTTTCCTGGCCAAACTCGGTGTCGTCAACGCGAAAATGCTCTCAAAAAAGAGACGGTATGCCATTCTGATCATCTTCGTCGTCGCCGCGATCCTGACCCCTTCCCCGGACGCCATCAGTCAAATCCTGATGGCGGTCCCGCTGATGATCCTTTACGAGGTGAGCATTTTCGTGGCAAAATTCGCCCGGAGGGAAAAACCCGCACCCCAAGATACGGAGGATGCGGAAAAGGAGGAACCGGGCCGGCCATGACCTCCAGGCGCACCGTCCCGCGAAAAAGGAGAGCGTCCTCCCGGCGCTCCCCGTGGGCGATGGTCATCGTTGTGATACTGGCGCTCTTCGTCGGCGCCGCATTGGCGGGGAGCAGCGTGGTTTATTATGTTCTTCTGAGGGAACTGCCGAGCATTTCCGCATTGAAGGACTACCGTCCCAGCATTACGACGCGGGTCTACGCCGACAACAATGAGTTGATCGACGAGTTTTTCCTCGAAGACCGGAAGGTCATCCAATACGAAGAAATCCCGAAGATCCTGATCCAGGCATTCATCGCCGCAGAAGACGCGCGCTTCTTCCAGCACAAGGGATTCGACATGCAGAGCATGTCGCGGGCCTTCTTTAAAAACCTCGAGGCGGGCCGGATCGTTCAGGGGGGAAGCACGATCACGCAGCAGGTCGCAAAAACCCTCTATCTTTCCCCGGAGAAGAGTTACATGCGGAAGATCAAGGAGGCGCTTCTCGCCTACAAGATCGACCGGTATCTGACCAAGGAGGAGATCATCACCCTGTACCTGAACCACATCTACCTGGGTCACGGAACCTACGGCGTCGAGGCGGCTTCCCAGGGGTATTTCGGAAAGAGTGCGCAGAACATTTCGCTTCCGGAAGCGGCCATGCTGGCCGGACTCCCCAAGGCCCCCAGCCACTATTCCCCCTATCTCCACCCGGAACGGGCCTACCAGCGGCAGGCTTACGTCCTCAACCGAATGATGGAAGACGGATACATCACCCAACAGGAGAAGGATCGTGCGCTCTCAAAGGTGATCAAGCTTCGCTCCATCAAACCCAAGGACAAAATCGCCCCCTACTTCATCGAAAACATCCGCCGCTACATCCAGGAAAAATACGGCAGCGACGTCCTCTACAAAGAGGGCCTCGAGGTCTACACGACGCTGAACATACAGATGCAGAAGGCGGCAAGCGAGGCGGTGGAACGGGGCTTGAAGGAGATGGAGGAACGACAGCGGTATGAAAAGGGGCTGGTCCAGGGGGCGCTGCTCGCCATGGATGCCAAGACCGGCGCCATCCGGGCGATGGTGGGCGGGCGCGATTTCCAGCGCAGCGAATTCAACCGTGCGACCCAGTCCCGCAGGCAGCCCGGATCGGCCTTCAAGCCGCTGATCTACACGGCGGCCTTCGACAAAGGGATGACCCCCGCAACGGTCATCGTCGATGAACCCATTTTCTATCCGGATCCCCAGCAGCCGGACGGGATCTGGAAGCCGAAAAATTTCGACGAAAAGTTCTGGGGACCCACAACGCTTCACAACGCCCTGATCCATTCCCGGAACATAATCACGATCAAGGTCCTGGAGGAGATCGGTGTGGATTATGCGGCCTCCTATGCGGCCAATATGGGGATCTCCTCCCCGATCTCCCGGAATCTTTCACTGGCCCTCGGCACATCCGGGGTCACTTTGCAGGAATTGGTCCAGGCATACGGCGTGCTCGCCAATGAGGGGAAAAAGGTTCAGCCGTATTTCATCCAGAAGATCGTCGATCGGACCGGACACATTTTCGAAGAAACGCAACCGAAGGTGGAACAGGTGATCGACCAGAGGATTGCCTTCATGTCGAGCTATGTCATGCAGGATGTGGTCGAAAGCGGAACGGGACAACGGGTCCGGAAAGTCGGCCGACCTGTCGCCGGAAAAACCGGGACGACGGACGACACCCGCGACGCCTGGTTCCTGGGGTTCACGCCGTCACTGGTCGCCGGCGTCTGGGTGGGATTCGATCAGGAGCGTCCCATGGGCCGGCAGGAGGTGGGGGGACGTGCCGCGGCTCCGATCTGGCTCTACTTTGCGGAGCAGACCCTCCGGGAAACCCCGGTCGAGGTGTTTCCGGTGCCGGAGGGGATCGTCTTCGTTCGTGTCGATCCCAAAACCGGCGATCCTGCCCATTTCTGGACACACGGGGCAATCCTCGAATGCTTCCTCGAAGGGACGACGCCCGAAGGCGCCGAGATCATTGAACCCGACAGAATTCCCGGGATGGCAAGCCGGTTCGACCCGGGCCCCGAGTCCTGAAAAACGTTTCACCGATAACCGTCTTAAAAATTGAGCTCTCAAAAATTCACTTGACACGTTTTCCGTTTTACTGTAAACGGCGCCCATTCGTATTTGGAGAAGATTCCATGATCCGTCCATTATTGTCCAGCAGCTTGCTTCGCGTTGTAGACGTCGTCGTAGTCGTACGTCCAGGGGCTGCTGTTCGGCGTCTTTGATGGATTGACCCATACGAGATGCGAGCCGCGAGCCTCTGAAGGGCCGCGGCTTTTTTGTTTTTATCCCAAGCCGCGGTTCGATGGAGCCGGCGGTTTTTTTATTTCAGGAAAAGGAGAGTCCCATGGGCATCATCGGTGCAGATATCGTTTTGAAAACCATGATGGAGGAAGGGGTGGAGGCGATCTTCGGTTACCCCGGAGCCAACACCCTCCCCCTTCATGATCGCCTGGCGGAAGGTCCCATCCGTCACTATCTGATGCGACACGAACAGGCGGCGGCCCATGCCGCCGACGGCTACGCCCGAGCGACAGGCAAAGTCGGGGTCTGCCTGGCCACATCCGGTCCCGGCGCCACAAACCTCGTCACGGGGATCGCGACCGCCTACATGGATTCGACCCCGCTCGTCGCCATCACGGCCCAGGTGGACAGCGATCTCTGGGGCCGCGACGCCTTCCAGGAGACCGACATCATCGGGATCACCATGCCGATCACGAAACACAGCTTTATGGTGCGCGATGTGACCCAGCTCGCGTCGTCGCTTCGACAGGCCTTCCAGCTTGCCGGCACCGGACGCACCGGACCGGTTCTGGTCGACATCCCGAAAGACATCCTCAGCGCCCCCTGCGCAGATCAGCCCAAGCGGATTCCGGCGGCGCCTTCGAAGCGGCTGGAGAATCCTGAACAGATCGAGAGGATCGCCCAGGCCCTCAACCGGAGCGAACGGCCGGTCGTCATTATCGGCGGAGGGGTCAAGTTGGGCGATGCCTGCGAACGGACAACCGAGTTCGTGCAAAAGGCGCAGATCCCGTTTGTGACCACCATGATGGGGATCGGATCCGTTTCCTCTGCAAACGGCTTCAACCTCGGGTTCATCGGCATGCATGGAAACGAACTGGCCAACCGGACGATCCACCAGGCCGACTTCATTCTTGCGCTGGGAACCCGCTTCACGGAACGCAGCACCTCCGTGATTGAGGAGTTCGCACCGCTCGCCACGGTCGCCCAGATCGACATCGATCCCACCTCTATCGGGAAAAACATCAAGGTGGATCTCGCTTACGAGGGAGACATTCAGGATGCGCTGACCGCTCTCATTCCGCTGATCGTTCCGCATGCGCGGGAGGAGTGGATGGGGCGGATTCGCGCCGGGCGAGACCTCCAGGAGGCCAAACTCAAGGATGGGGGCTGCGGACAGGCCGGAAACCTGATCCGGAAGATTCAGGCCGCGATGCCCCGGGAAGCCATCGTGGTTCCGGATGTGGGACTCAATCAGATCTGGACGGTTCGAACCTGGCAGAGTCATTCTCCCCGGAGCCTGCTGACGAGCGGCGGCATGGGAACGATGGGTTTCTCCATACCGGCCGCCATCGGCGCCAAGGTGGGCGCCAGGGACAGGGATGTGATCGTCATCTGCGGCGACGGAGGCTTCTACATGAATATCCAGGAGTTGGCTACGATCAGCGCCTACCGCCTGCCGATCAAGATCGTTGTGATCAACAACGGCCATTTGGGAATGATCCGACAGATGCAGGATCTCTTCTACGAAGCGCGCTTTACGGAGAGCCAGTTGGGCGACAGGGTCGATCTGACGGCCGTTACACGGGGATTCGGCATCCCGGCGGAGCGGATTGCCGCGGACGAGAATCCGGAAGAGGCGATCGCCCGCATGGCCGCCGCCGACGGCCCCTACATGCTGGAGGCAATGGTCGACCAGAACAATTATGTCTACCCGATCATCCCCCCGGGCCGCTCGAACATGGAGATGATCTGCGGAAAATAGGAGGAAAGGGATATGGCCATTGAAGAACGAACCATTTCACTGCTCGTGAACAACCAGCCGGGCGTGCTCTCGCGCATTGCCGGTGTGTTCAGCAGTCGCGGATACAACATCCGGAGCCTCTGCGTCGCCGAGACGACCAACCCGGAGATTTCCCGGATCACATTGACCAGCCGAGCGGAGAGCGATTTCACGGAAAAGATCAAGAAACAACTGGACAAGCTCGTCGATGTCGTTTCCATCACCGATTTCACAGGCGTCCCCTCCGTGCAGCGGGAACTGATGCTCATCCGTCTAAGCCTGAACGGGGAAAATCGCCGGGAGATCCTGCGGGCCATTGATGTCTTCGGCTGCCGGGTCGTCGCGATGAGCGGGGACTCTCTGATCCTGGAGATCACCGCAAACAAGGACAAGACGGCGGCCATTCTACGGTACTTCGAAACCTTCGGCGTGGAGGAGATGAACCGGACCGGGGCCATTGCCGTTTTCCGCCGGCAGGAAGATCAATGATCGGAGCCCATGCCGCAGCCAAAGGCCGGGAACAAGGGCTTTTCCCGGCCGCTTTTTAACGGATCGGCACATCCCCATCCGGGTGGAAAGCTTTGCAACATTCGGGTCAAACCGTCATGGCGAGCCTGTCGAACCGCGACGGCGTTTTTAACGGCATGTCGCCCCTTCGACAGGCTCGGGATGACATGATTTCAATAGCAAAGGAGAAGAAAATGGCAAAAATCAATTTCGGCGGAGTGTGGGAAGAGGTCGTGACCTCTGATGAATTTACGCTGGGTCGGGCACGGGATCTGTTGAAGGGCGAGACCGCGGCCGTCCTCGGTTACGGCGTGCAGGGGCCTGGACAGGCCCTGAACCTCCGGGACAACGGCATCCGGGTGATCATCGGACAGCGGGAGGGAAACGAAACTTGGCAAAAGGCCGTCGAGGACGGCTTTGTCCCAGGGGAAACGCTATTTCCCGTCGAGGAGGCGGCAAAACGGGGAACGATCATCGAATATCTTCTCTCCGACGCGGGACAGACGCAGATGTGGCCGAAGATCAAACCGCATCTCACCAAAGGCAAGACCCTCTATTTCTCGCACGGCTTTTCCATTACCTACCGGGAGCAGACCGGTGTGATTCCGCCTCCGGATATCGACGTCGTGCTTGTCGCCCCGAAGGGATCAGGTCGGTCGCTGCGCGCCAATTTCCTCAACCGGAGCGGCATCAACTCCAGTTATGCGATCTTCCAAGACGCGACCGGAAAGGCAACGGAGAAGACCCTCGCTCTGGGCATTGCCATCGGCTCCGGCTACCTGTTCCCGACCACCTTTGAGAAAGAGGTGTTCAGCGACCTGACCGGCGAACGGGGGATCCTGATGGGAGCGCTGGCCGGCGTCATGGAGGCGCAGTACGACGTTTTGCGGGAAAACGGCCACAGCCCGAGCGAGGCCTTCAACGAAACCGTCGAAGAGCTGACCCAGAGCCTGATCCGGCTCGTCGCAGAAAACGGGATGGACTGGATGTACGCGAACTGCAGCACGACCGCCCAGCGCGGCGCGCTCGACTGGAAAGGCCCTTTCCGCGACGCCGTCCGCCCGGTCTTTACCAAGCTCTACGAGAGTGTCCGCACCGGCGAGGAGACACGGATCGTGCTGTCGGCAAACAGCGACCCCGATTACCGCAAAAAGCTCAACGCCGAACTCGATGCGATGCGCAACACCGAGATGTGGCGGGCCGGCGCCGCCGTCCGCTCGCTGCGGCCGGAAAACCGCAAGCGGTAAACCCACCGTCCGGAAACAACGGCTCGGGATGCTTGCAACGAGGCCTTTTCACTTGCATGCATTCTTTGTTTTGCCCCCGCCCGGCGTCCTTCCGCTTCTTTTGGGAAGGATGCCGGGGCCATAAAACGGTGATTCGTCATCCATGGATCCGTCGAAGGTTCCTCCTTTACGGCTGCAAGCAACGCCGGCCTCATTCCATAACGCCGCTTGAAACCGCTTCTGTTTTAAATCAAAAAAAATCTGTTTGACTTTTTCCGATAAAAACGGTCTGATAGAGTCGCAACGGTTTTCTTACATCTCCAACCTGTTCACGAAGACTGGATTTACACGGGGGCGACGCCCCTTGTGGATGGATCTTTCGTAGAAGGTTTCTTTCAGGGCATTTCTCGAACAAACCACATGGAAAGGAGAGGGGCAATGAAGATCATGACCTTGGGTTGGAGAGGGTTGTTTGTCTTTTGCATCGTCTTGACAATGTGTTTCCCCGCCTGGGGTCGGACGATCAAGATCGGGGTGATCGGTCCGATGCAGTTTGTCCAGGGGAAAGGGCATTGGGCGGGCGCCACCCTGGCGGCCGATGAGATCAATGCCCGGGGAGGCGTCCAGGTCGGCAGCGAAAAAATGAAGATCGAGCTGGTCAAGGCCGATTCCAACGAGTTCATCAATGTCGCCGATGCCACCAACGCCATGGAACGGCTGATGACGCAGGACAAGGTGGATTTCGTCGTCGGCGGTTTCCGGACCGAGGCCGTCTTCCCGATGCAGGACATCGCCATGGACTATAAAAAGATCTTCATCGATTGCGGTGCGGCCACCACGGCCCTGTGCACCCGTGTCGCTGAAAATTACAGCCGCTACAAATACTTCTTCCGGCAAACCCCCTTCAACGACATTTATCTGGTGCGGACCAGTTTTGCCCATCTGGCCATGGCCGGCGCCGTGATGAAAAAGGAGTTGAATGTCCCCATCAAGTGCGCCATCGTGGCGGAAAAGGCCGCCTGGACGGAAGGCATGATCAAAGCGGCCCAAGCCACGATTCCCAAGCTGGGGATGGAGCTGGTCGGAACATGGCAGCCGTCCGACAAGGCAACGGATGTGACGGCCGAGCTGTCGGCCATCCAGAAAAGCGGCGCCAACATCGTCTTTACAATTTTTTCAGCTTCGGTCGGCATTACCTTTGCCCGTCAGGCCGGAGAACTAAAAATTCCTGCTGCCCAGGTCGGCATCAACGTGGAAGCCCAGAAGGACGGTTTCTGGGAAGCCACCAAGGGTATGGGGAATTACGTCTTTACAACAAATACCTATTGCCGGGGGGTTGAATACAATGAATTGACAACCCCGTTCATGGACAAATTCATCAAAAGATTCAATGAAACCCCGACCTACACGGCCGGCGGCACCCATGACGCCATCATGTATGCCCTGGTCCCCAGCATCGAAGCCGTGGGGAGTCTGGATGCCGACAAGATTGTCGCCCATCTGGAAAACCGGGAGTATAAGGTGCCCAGCGGCATCGTCAAATATGAAAAGACCAAGGACGGCAAGCCGACCCATGATTTGACCTGGGGCCCGGGGTATCTGACCAGCTTGGGCGTCCAATGGCAGGACGGCAAACTGGTCGGGGTTTGGCCCAACAAGTGGAAGCTCACGCCGGACGGACCCGAGGCCACCTATAAAGGGATCGTCCCGATGAAACTGCCGCCCTGGCTGAAAAAGTAATCGTCATGGCAAGGATGCGGGGGACGGCCGTTTCGCTTCTGCTGTCCGGCTGCCCTTCGCATCCTCCTTCTCCAATCGACATCCAGCGCATTTCCTGAGGCATTATGAATATCCTCATTACCGGTCTGATCACGGGCAGCATGCTGGCCTTGCTGGCTATCGGGTTTTCCCTCATCTTCGGCGTGGCCCGCATTGTCAACATCGCCCACACGGCCTTCTATATGGTCGCCGCCTACTGCATTTATTCTCTGTCCGTCAGAACAGGTCTGAATCCCCTGCTGTCCATGCTGATTGCCGTTGCGGCGGTGACCGTTTTGGGACTGCTGGTTTACAAGTTTCTCATCGATCCGATCCGCGAACATGAAGGCGCCGTCCTGATCGCCACGATCGCGTTGGCCATGGTGTTTCAGGAGGTCACGCTGCGGTTGTTCACCGGGGACTACCGGACCGTGGATTTCCTGATCGCCGGATATTTTACGGTCGGGGGGGTCAAGGTCTTTTATCAGCAACTGCTGACCTTCGGCGTGGTGCTTGTGACGCTGGGGGCCGTTTGGCTTTTGTTGATGAAAACCAGATTGGGGCTGGCCATTCGTTCCATGGCCGAGGACCGGGAGGTGGCCAATCTCATGGGGATGAACGAGAGCCGCCTGGCCATGATCACGTTGGGCATTTCCGTCGCGCTCGCCGGTCTGACCGGCGCCGTGCTCGCCCCGTTGACCGTCCTGAATCCCTACATGTGGATGGAGCCCCTGATCATCATGATGGCCGTGGTCGTTCTGGGCGGCCTGGGCAGCATCAAGGGAAGTTTTGTGGCGGCCTTCATCCTGGGATTTACGGAAGCCCTCGTGGTTTTTCTCGTCCCCAAAGGAGCCTTTCTCAAGGGATCCGTGGCCCTGACGATCATGATCCTGGTTCTGCTGATCCGGCCGGAGGGCCTCTTCGGCGTCGCTTTTGAGGAGGAGAGGTAGCCATGGGTCTTGCCCTGTTTTACGCGAAGAAATTTTTCAAAATCATCCGAAATGAGGTGCTGGTCCTCCCGAGCCGGGTCATCGTCGGTCTTTTTTTCATCGCCCTGCTCGGACTCCCGCTGATCCATCAGGATCCCTACATTGTCCGGATCGTCATTCTGACCAGCATCTTTGCCATCCTGGCGGCCAGCTGGGATCTGCTTTCCGGATTCACGGGCCAGATGAATTTCGGCCATGCGCTTTTCTTCGGGGTCGGGGCCTACTCATCGGCCCTGATCAATCTCCATGCCCACATCCCCCCGTGGGGCAGCGTGCCGCTGGGCGCCGTCGTCGCCGTCCTGGCCGGGCTGATTGTCGGCATCCCCTGCCTGCGGCTGAAGCATACCTATCTGGCGCTGACCACCCTGGCGTTTCCGATTATTCTGACCGGCATCATTTTCGCGCTTCCTCAATATACGGGCGGCGAATTCGGCCTCTCCGGAATGACCCGTTTCACGAACTCGCTGATCGGCAACTATTATCTCCATGTCGGCACCATGCTGGTCCTGGCCGTCATCATGTGGAAAATCACCGATTCCAACACGGGAATCATTTTCCACGCCATCCGGGAGGACGAGCTGGCCGTGAAGGCCTCCGGCATCAACACAACCCGTTACAAGCTGCTGGCCTTCTGCCTGAGCGGTTTTTTTGCCGGGATTGCGGGCGGGCTTTACGCGCATTACATGCGGATCGCCGGGCCCTCCACGCTGGAGGTTTCCATGTCGTTCATGGTGGTGATCTGGGCGATCTTCGGCGGGGCGGCAACGATCTACGGCCCCATCGGGGCGGTTTTCATCCTCTATCCCCTTCTGGAGTTTTTCCGCATTTGGCCCGAGTACCGGACCATGATCTTTGCGGCCGTCGTGCTGGTGATCCTTTTGTACATGCCGGAAGGGTTGATCCACTGGGTTCGAGACAAGATCGAGAAGGAATGTCCCCGGTGCAAAATCAGAAACGCGGCAACGCGGAAGACATGCCGGGTCTGCACCGCGGGTCTGGATTGAAGGTTCCGGGAGGGTGCGGGAACCGGGGAAGAGCAAACCCGGATATCCTGAACGGGCTCGCGACAACAGCATGGGGGAGATGCGCGTATGAATCCGAAAGAGGCCTACCTGTCCAAACCCTGGCTGAAATATTACGCGGAAGGGGTGCCGGCCGAAATCGACATTCCCGATCTGTCGGTGCCGGATCTGTTCGACCGGACGGCGGATCAATACGGGGACAAGCCCGCGCTGATCTTTTACGGAAGAAAGATCAACTATCGGGAACTCAAGGAACTGGTCGATCGAATGGCGACGGCGCTGGCCGATCTGGGGGTGGGCAAGGGGGATACCGTAGCCCTGTACCTTTTGAACAGCCCCCAGTACGTCATTGCCTATTTCGCCGTTCTCCGGCTGGGCGCCAAAGTCACACCGATCAGTCCGGTCTACACCAGCATCGAGGTGAAACACCAGCTTGAGGACAGCGAGGCCCGAACCGCCGTGTGCCAGGACATTCTCTTCGACAATCTGGACAAGACCGGAGTCCCCCTGGAACGGGTGATTCTGACCAGCATCGACGAGTATCTGCCCGCGTTGAAGAAATGGCTCGGCAAGGGCGCCAGGAAGGCCAAAAGCGGAGGCGAAAAGGCGGCCCTTTCGGCTGAAACGCTGAGCAGAAAAGGGATGCACTCCTTTCAGGGGCTTCTGAAAAAGTATCCGCCGTCGCCGCCGCCGGTGACGATCGATCCCCGGAAAGATCTGGCCGTTCTGCCCTACACCGGGGGGACGACCGGCCTTCCGAAGGCGGCCATGCTGACCCATCGCAATCTCGTCGCGCTGCAGGGTCAGGCCCTGGCCTTCTGGCCCGTTCTGGAAGAGGGGAAAGAGGTCATCATCGCCTTCCTGCCCTTTTTCCATATCTACGGCCAGGTGGTCGTCATGCTCGCCGGGCTGGTTCAGGGGGCCACCCTTGTCCTGTTCACGACCCCGGACATCGATCAGATCCTTTCGGCGATGGAGCGTTACCAGGCCTCGGGATTCTACGGCGTGCCCACCCTCTTCGAATATCTCAAGGAGTACGAGAAAACGGACCGGATCGACTGGAAGCGCCTCAAACTGCTTGCCTGCGGGGCCGACACCCTTCACGAATCGACCATCGAGGCCTGGGAAAAAAGGACCGGGGCCAAGATCTTCGAGGGATACGGCATGACCGAAACCACGGCCGTCAGCCACAGCACCCCTCTCCACCGCCACAAGAGGGGATTTTTCGGGGTGCCCCTGCCGAATGTCAAGGCCGCCATCATCGATCCGGACGGAAGCGGTTTTCTGCCGGTGGGAGAGGTGGGCGAAATGATCCTGTCTGGGCCGAACATCATGCAGGGATACTGGAAACGGCCGGAGAGCACGAAAGAATCCATGATCGAAATCGACGGAGAGATGTGGCTGCGCACCGGCGATCTGGTCAGCATGGACGAAGAAGGGTATTTTCATTTCTTCGACCGCAAGCGGGACCTGATCAAATACAAGGGATATTCGGTCTTCGCCAGGCATGTGGAGGAGGTCCTCTATCAGCACCCGCAGATCAAGGCCGCCGGCGTGGTCGGCGTGCCGGATCCGTCGGTGGGCCATCTGATCAAGGCCTATGTGGTTCTCGAAAGCGAGGCGAGGGGCAAGGTCTCGGAAGGGGAAATCATCGAGTTCTGCGCGCAGAAACTGGCCCACTACAAGGTGCCCAAGATCGTCGAGTTCCGGGGGGAACTGCCCAAGACCGATGTGGGCAAGGTCTCCCGCCGGGAGCTGCGGGAAGAGGTCGAGGGGGTTTGACATGGCCGAACCTTTTCTCGAAGTGGAGGGGCTGTCCAAGAGCTTCGGGGGGCTGCAGGCGGTCAACAAGGTCGGTTTCCGCATGGAGCAAAAGGAGGTGCTGGGTCTCATCGGCCCCAACGGGGCGGGAAAGACCACGCTGCTGCGTCTGCTGACCGGGATTCTGAAGCCGGACTCGGGGAGCGTCCGCTTCCGCGGAAAACAGCTCGTGGGCAGGAAGACCTGGGATATCGTCAACCTGGGCGTGGCCTGCACCTTTCAGAACATGAGGCCCTTCCGCCGGTTGCCGATCATCGCCAACGTCATGGTCTCCTGCCTCTCCCCCCGCTCCATGAGGCGCGGGGAGTGGGTCAAGCTCGTCGAGGCCAAGGCCATGGATGCCCTCGAGTTCGCGGGCATTTCGGATATGGCCCTGGAAAAGGCCTCCACGCTGTCCCAGGGCGATCTCAAGCGGCTGGAGGTTGCACGGGCCGTCGCGACGGACCCGGAGCTGCTGCTGCTGGACGAGCCCTTCGGCGGACTCAGCCCGGCGGAAACCGATCTGATGGCCAAATCCATCCGGAGGCTCCACAAGGGCGGGCGATTCGGCAGACTGCACAGCGAGGGTCCGGCGATGATCATTGTCGAACACAAATTGCAGCAGCTCATGAAGATCGTGGATCGCATCGTGGTCCTCAATTTCGGAACACTGCTGGCCGAGGGAACGCCCGAGGAGGTGGTGAACAACCCGCGGGTCATCGAGGCCTATCTGGGTCAGGGGGGGGGACAATAACCTTGCTGCTGGAGATCACCCATTTGAACGTCCGGTACGAAAAAGCCGTCCTGATCAACGATCTGAGCCTGCAGGTCGAGGCCGGGGAACTGGTCAGCCTGGTCGGACCGAACGGGGCCGGCAAATCCACGACCCTCCGGGCCATCAGCGGCCTGGTCGCCTGGGAAAGGGAGATCAAGCGGCGGTCCACGGGCAGCGAAATCGCGCTGGAAGGGTCGGTGACCTTCAACGGCGAACGGATCGATCAGATTCCGGCCCACGAAATCGTCCGGAGGGGACTCGTTCTTTGCCCGGAGCGCCGGAGGCCTTTCCGGGAAATTACCGTCCTGGAAAATCTTCTGGCGGGCGCATATCTCCAGAAAGACCGGAAAAAACGGAGAGAAACGCTGGACAAGGTCTATGCCCTGTTCCCGCTGCTTCAACAGCGATCCCGGCAAATCGCCGGAACGCTTTCGGGCGGGGAACAGCAGATGCTGGCCATCGGAAGGGCCTTTATGTCCGATCCGAAGCTCCTATGCATCGACGAACCCTCCACGGGTCTGGCCCCGCTGATCCGCCAGGAGGTTTTCGACAAAATCTCCGAAATCAGCCGCCTGGGCATCACGATCCTGCTGGTGGAACAGGAGGTCGGCTCGGTCTTCC
>JAXDCM010000234.1:0-3919 GCA_034677965.1 Syntrophales bacterium | reverse complement strand
GGCTTCTCGGATCTCCAGCGCGACAAGCTCCGCGGGCAATCCTTTCGACAGGCCGTCGGCGGCTCGTTCCAGCCCTTCCATCGTTTTTTCCAGCGCGACCTTCTGGTGAAGATGCGCGATCATCACGTCCGGCGCCTCTTCCGCCGGCGTTTCGAGGACAAGCCCGCGGAGCGAAGCGGTCAGGTGGTCTATCCCGTCGCCGTATTTTGCGGAGATCCGGATGGACCGGGACGTTCCCTCGGGGAGAAATCCGATCAGCAATCCTTCGTCAAGCCGCGCGGGGAGGTCGCATTTGTTGATGACGACCAGCCTCGGTTTTGAGGCGGTCCTCCCGAGGATCTCCCGATCGTCCTTGGTGAGGTCCGCGCTTCCGTCCAGCAGCAGCAGAACCGCGTCGGCCTTCTCCAAACGCCCCCAGGCAAGTTCGACCCCCTCCTTTTCAATTGCGTTTTGCGCGGGGCCAAGCCCGGCGGTGTCGGTCAGGCGAACGGGAATTCCACCAAGATCGGCGGTCTCCTCGATGAAGTCCCGGGTCGTCCCCGGAACAGAGGTGACGATCGACCGTTTCTCGCCCAGCAGGCGGTTCATCAGCGAGGATTTTCCGACATTCGGGCGGCCGGCGATCACGACGCCGATCCCTTCCCGGTAAATTTTCCCCTGACGGTATGTCGCGGCAAGCGTTTCGATTCCGGAAAGGATTTCCCGGATCCGGGGGGCGGAGTTGTCGGGCTTTTCGCCGATGCCGTCGTCCTCGGAGAAGTCGATGGCGGCCTCGATTCCAGCGAGGAGATCGATGATCGCGCCGCGGATCTCCTCGATTCGCCCGGAAAGATTTCCCCGCAGGCGGCCGACAGCGGCCGTAAGCCCGGGCTGCGTCTGCGCGGTGATGATGTCCAGGACGGCCTCCGCCTGGGACAGATCGAGCCGCCCGTTCAGGTAGGCGCGCCTCGTGAATTCGCCCCGGTCGGCCGGACGCGCACCGGCACGCAGAACCTCCTCGAGAACGGTGCGCAGGACGAGGGGGCCGCCATGACAACTGATCTCCACGGTTTCTTCGCCGGTATAGGAGCCGGGGGCCTTCAAAAAGGAGAGGAGGACTTCATCCAGCACGGCGCCCGTTTCGGTGTCGACGATCTCCCCGTGGCATAGGCGGTGGGATTTCAGCTCGGCCGTGGGCCGGCAGGGCCGGAAAAGACGCCGGGCGATGGTTCCCGCCCCCGGCCCGCTGATGCGGATGATGCCGATCCCGCCGATTCCCGGCGGGGTGGCGACGGCGGCGATGGTGTCCCGGAAAATCATCACATGAAACCCTTGCGCCACCCGGGAATCAGATCCCGGACGGATCCGGAGCGCGCCTGGCCGGTAGGATCAGGATTTTCCGGTACTCGCCTTCACCGCGGCTTCGGGTGGCCAGGTTTTCGTCGTTCTGGACGGCCAGATGGATGATGCGGCGATCATGGGCGTTCATGTGGCCGACCGTCACGGGCTTCTTCGTTTTCTTGACCTTCTCGCCGATCCTCAGCGCCAATGCGACAAGCGCCTCTTCACGCCGCTTTCGGTACCCCTCCGTGTCGATGACGATCATCTTGTGGCCGTTTGCGCTGTGATGGATCGCCTTGTTCAGGATGTACTGGAGGGCGTCGAGGTTCTGCCCCCGTTTCCCGATCAGCAGCCCGCTGCCGTCCCCCTGAATGTTCAGGATGATCATCTCCTCCCTTTCCTCCACGGTGACCGGGGATTCGATCTGCATGCGGGAGAGGAGGCCTGACAGGAGCTGCCGGGCCTTCTCGGCGGGCGCCTCGCCTTCCTCCATGGGGGCAACGGCGGGCTGCGGCTTTGCGGGGGACGGAAGTTCCACGGGTTTGGCAGCCTTCTTTGCCGGGCGCGCTGTTGCGGATGGAACTGCCGGCCGCGGTTTCGGGGCCGTCCTCCCCGACGGCCTGTCGCTGCCGATCGTCTTCTCCTGTGCCGCCTCGTCGTCAGGTCTTTCTATCCGCTCCCGCCGCCCGGGAGCCGTCGTCTCCGGTTCTGAAAAAACGGTATCCAGCGTCATGTCGATGGAGAGGAGCCCCGCACGGATGCGGGCCTTCCTGGATCCCAGGCCCAGAAACCCGGGGTTCCCCTCCGAGATGATCTCGATATTCAGCTTTTCCCGGGAAACCTGAAACCTTTCACACGCCTTTTCTATCGCTTCATCGATGGTTTTCCCCTCGATTTCCAGTCCTTCCATGTCCAATGCACCTCTATGACGGTTTTTTGTTGATGTACACCTGCTGACCGATGCTGATGATGTTGTTGAACAGCCAGTAGATCACCAGTCCCGACGGGAAGTTGAGAAACATGAAGGTGAATATGATCGGCATGAACAGCATGATCTTCGCCTGCATCGGATCGGCCCCGGTCGGCGTCATCTTCTGCTGGACGAACATCGTCGCGCCCATGACGAGCGGCGTGATGTAGTACGGGTCCTTCGCGGACAGATCCTGGATCCACCAGAAGAGCGGGGAGTGGCGCAGCTCGATCGCATAGAGCAGCGCCTTGTAGAGGCCGAAGAAGACGGGAATCTGCACGACCATCGGGAGGCAGCCGCCCAGCGGGTTGACCTTGTGGGCCTTGTAGAGGGCCATCGACTCCTGGCTCAGTCTCGCCTTGTCGTTCTTGTATTTTTCCCGCAGCGCGGTCATCTTCGGCTGGAGCTTCTGCATCTCCTTCATCGATTTGTAGCTCTTGTTTCCCAGCGGCCAGAAGATCAGCTTGATCAGGATGGTCAGGATGATGATGGCAATTCCGTAGTTGCCCACATAGCCGTAAAGAAATTTCAGGACGACCAGCAGCGGAATCGCCAGCCACTTGAGCCAGTCTCCGAAATCGATCGCGTTCTCCAGTCCGACGTTCTGCGCCTTCAGGATGCTGTGGTCCTTCGGCCCCAGATACAGCGAATAGTGAAAAGAGCCGCTCTGGCCGGCAGGGATCACATTTTTGGGGCCCCTGAGGCCGACCCCGACCAGATTGCTGCCGTCCTTCGTCATCCGGAGGCTCGTCAGCGACGGGTTTTGCGGAATCATCGCGGCGATGAAATATTTGCTCTCGAAGCCCCCCCAGGAGACGTCGGGCCCAAGGGTCTTGTCGGCTTCCATCTTGGCCACCTCGGGCCGGTCGATGCTCTTGGCGATGTAGGAGACGGGGCCGTCGTGGCCGTAGCTGTCCGTCGGAGCTGCGGGATCGACATACTGGTACCACGTGATGCCGCCGTTCTGATTCAGCGGTGCGGACCCGAGATTCTGCAGCCGGACCTCCATCTCGAGGCTGTATTTGTCCGGGCGAAAGGTATAGATTTTTTCAATCTTGAGCTCTCCGGGATAGGTTTGGCTGAAGGTCAGTCTTTGCGGTTCGCTGCCCTTGGTCAAATCGACCGTGGCCTTGTCCGTTTCGTAAAACCCGTCTTCGGGCACCTGGACCGTCGAGTCCGGGAAAGAGACGGAAAACGGCTTCGGCATCCCTTCCGCGACGTGGACCAGTTCGACCGGTTTCGGGCCTCCTGTCCGCTTCGGCTTGCCCTGTCCGATCAGCCGCAGGAATTTGTCGACGACATCCTCGCTGTCTTCCAGCTCGGTCTTGTATTGTTTCAATTGGAGAGATTTCAGCGTTCCGCCGCGCGTGGTCAGCAGCGCCCGGAAGAGGGGGGTTTCCACAACCACATCCCGCTCCGTTCCGGTCGAAACCTGCGGGGGCGTCCTGTGGGTCGCGGCCGCGGGTTGAACCGGAGCGGCCGGCGCCGCTGCGGTTGCGGCTGTCGATTCAGGAGAGGGTTTCGCGGCCTGCGGGGCGACCGCGGTCTGCTGCTGGGGCGCCGGTTCCGTCTTGACGGGCGGCTTGACGAAGAAGTTCTGATAAATCAGCAGCACAATGATCGACAGGA
>JAXDCM010000233.1:0-8557 GCA_034677965.1 Syntrophales bacterium | reverse complement strand
AGGTTTGGGGTGATACAGCTCCGCCCTCTCGATTACATTTTTCGAGGAGAACACGTCCAAGGCACCAAGGACCAAGGCTCAAGGAGAAAGGTTCAAGGTCCGAGGTGCAAGGTGAAATGAAGAGGATTTTTTACCTTCTACCTTGAACCTTTAACCTTGTTCCTCGAACCTCAAATCTTTTATACTAACCGCCCGCTTGAACACAAGCGAAGAGATACCAGTCCGGCACGGCCCATATGTTCTTCCGGACCTCGCCGATCTCCCGGCCGGGGTAGACGATGAGGCCGAGCGGAGACGATTTTCGGTGCGACTTCAAAAACGCATCGAGGCTGCGGCCGTCGGTCGCGAAGGCCCGCTCCTGGCTCCTTGCTTCGATGGGGAGGATGTGGTCACCCGAGGTCAGGAGAAAGTCGATTTCCATGCCCGTGCTTGTCCGGTAAAAGCACAGGTCCGGCTCCACGGGCTGAAGCTGCTTCCACTTGACCAACTCCGAGAAGACCCAGCTTTCGTAGGACGGGGCCGCCCCGATCGCGGCGTCGCCGAGGATCGCCCGGTTCAGGCCCGCGTCGGGGAAGAAGACCTTGGGGCTCTTGACCAGGCGCTTGCCGGCATCTTCATAATAAGACGAAAGCAGGAAGCACTGGAACGTCATCACCATGAGGTTGATGTAGCGCTTCACCGTGTTGACGGCAAGGCCCGTCTCCCTCGCCAGCTCGCTGATGGACAGGATGTTTGAGGTCCGGGCACACAGGAGCTTCTGCACGCGGGAGAAGGTGTCGAGGTCCGCCACCTGCCCGACGTCCGGGACGCCGCGATCCAGGTAGGCCTTGCGGTAATCCCGGAGCCACTGCATCCGCCCGGCGTCGTCCGGAATGCGCCAGACCGGCGGGTAGCCGCCCAGGCCTGGTGAAGGTCGCGGGCGCGGCACAATTCCCGCATTTTCGCGGGCGGCAGGAGGTCGAGGTCCCGGGCCGCGGCCGGCGGTATGTTCCGGGCCTGCCAGATTTGCGACAGCAGCGGCGCCCCATCGCATCCGGCGGCCTCAGCGAAGGAGAACGGGTACAGGTTGAAGAGTGAGGCCCGGCCGGCAAGGGTCGCGTGAAGGTTCGGCATCGTGTGCAGTTGGGACGAGCCGGTGAGCACGAAGAGGGTCTGCCGGTCGCCGCTCTGGCGCTGCCGCTCCAAAACGTACTTCAGGGGTTCGAAGATGGCCGGGATTTTCTGCACCTCGTCCAGGATGGCCAGAGGCCGGCCGATCGACTCGAGGATGGAGACGGCGGATTTGTGGAAACGCAGGCGCTCGTCGGGATCGTCGAAGGAGATGTAGGTGAGATCGAGACCCAGGATTTGCGGGAGTTGCGATTCGCAGAAGGTCGTCTTTCCGGTCTGGCTCGCACCGGTGAGGACAATGACGGACGCTTCCTGTCCGATCTGATCCCGAATGCGGCTTCCGATGTGGCGTTCGACAAGATCCATGATTTTACATTGTCATACAGATTGCAAAATTGCAAGCTTTTTTTTCAAAGAAATTTTTATTTTTGTCTGCAAAACTGGATGGAGTCATTCACGCCGTTCATGGGATGGAAGCCTTTGCAATCCGCGCTACGGCTTCGTATGCCGATGGAAGCCGCTGCCCGAATCGGATCGGAGTCGCCACCGGATTCCGATTCGTTCGGCCATGATTGCGCGGCGTGGGGTCAGGGGGGATCATCAGATCCGCGGTTTTCAATTATGGCGGGGAATGGGGAAAAAGCATCGGACAATCTTTCGCCGGACGGTTCGTGCCTCCGGAGATGTTTTTAGTGGAATATGGGGAAATTGTCGGCAGTTCAGCCCATGTGGCGGTAGAGGAGGCGCCCCAGTAATTTCAGCAGGGGGAGGGGGAGCCGTTGAAATATCTTTTTGTGGAGGGGGTGGATGGCCGAAGCGCTTTTTAGGAAGGCCCGCTTGCGCAGGTCGTAGCGGTAGTATTGGATGAGCCGCTCCCGGGCGCCCCAGCCTGACTTGAACTGCAGGAGCCCCTCGTTTTCCGGCTCCGTCCGGCCGAAGCAGAGCGTCCGGCAGCCGTTTGCGCAGCCCCACCCAATGGCCTCCCACATCACGAGGTTGTTCGCCCGCAGGTTCTGGAAGGCCCGGTTCGAGGCGCCGTACTTGTAGATCATCTCTTCGCCCCGGTGGAAGTAAACGTTGGCGGCGATCGCTTCGTCCCGGAAAGTTGAAACTGCGACGAACCCCATGCCTCTGGAAAGGACGTGGTCGTAGAGGTTGTCGAAGAAGTGCCGGGGCTGGGGGGGCAGTCCGTGGTCCCGGCGCGTCATGGCGTTGAGGCGGCGGAATTCCGCCAGGGCCGCTGGGGATGTCGAGATGGCGGTTTCGATCTTTTCCTTTTGCGCCTTTTTGATGTTCCGCCTCGTGGAGTCCCGCAAGCCGGCAAGCAGTTTCTCGGGGCCTGGCGTCAGGTCGAGGATGTGGCCGTGATGCTGCTCTGACGGCTCCTCGTCCCGTAGGAAAACCTCGCCGCCCCGGATCTCGAGATATCGCCAGCGCCGCTTTCGGCCGAAGGCCGCTGCCGCGTCGAACAGCTCCCGGAAATGCGCGGCATCCGGCGCCAGCGGCTCGCAATAGTCGGTGAAGGGGAGGCAGACGCCCCTCGCGCCGGTTAGCGGGCTTTGAACGTCCATGCAGGGTAGGACGGCTTGAATCGCGTCCCCTTCCCTCAGTGTAAAGTAGACGGGTTCATACGCATAGGACTTGCAGAGGGCGGAGGCCCAGGCGGAGGTGTGGAAGAACGACGCGCCGGGCAGCGCGGCGATGGCTTCATCCCAGTTGTCAAACCCTGACGGGTTTAGAGGTTCAAGGTTCAAGGTTCAAGGTTCAAGGTGCAAGGAACAAGGATAAAGGATCAAGGATCAAGGATCAAGGTTAAAGGCGGGGGGGGATTTGGTGGAAATTTTACCAGATTTTGGCAAAATTTCCACCATTCACATGCATGCCTGAATCCACGCTCCCTTCGGTAACATACCTCGATGAGGCAACGGGCATATTATCTTTGATAGAAGGCCTTTACCTGGTCAGCGACGTAGGCGATCTGGTCCGCAGTCAGTTCCGCGAACATGGGCAGAGAGAGATACTCCGAGGCGCATTTCTCGGCGGCGGGGAAGCTTCCGGGGCCGAGGTTGAGAAAGGCGTAGGCCTCCTGCAGATGGATCGGGACGGGGTAATGGATGTTGCAGCCGATCCCCTTCTCATCGAGGGCGGCCATGAGCCGATCGCGCTCCTTCACCCGGATGGCGTAGATGTGGTAGACGTGCTTCGCGTAGGCCTCCTCGCGGGGCTTGAGGACTTCGTTTAGCGAGGATAGCTGTTCGGTGTAGGCCGCCGCGTGGCGACGCCGGGCCTCGTTCCAGCCGGCGAGGTATTTCAGCTTCACGCCCAGCACCGCCCCCTGGATGCCGTCCATCCTCGCGTTCCAGCCGACCATGCCGTGGTAGTATTTCTTCGCCTGGCCGTGGTCGCGAAACATCCGCATCTTCTCCGCCAGCGCGTCGTCGTTGGTCACGACGGCGCCGGCCTCTCCGTAGGCGCCGAGGTTCTTGCCGGGGTAGAAGCTGAAGCAGCCCGTCGCGCCCATCGTGCCGGCCTTCCGTCCCTTGTACTCCGCGCCGTGTGCCTGGGCCGCGTCCTCGACGACCGGGAGGCCCTTTTCCTTTGCGACCTCCAGGATGGGGTCCATGTCCGCCGTCTGCCCGAAGAGGTGGACGGGGATGATCGCCTTTGTCTTCCGGGTGATGGCGGTCCGGACGGACGCCGGGTTCATGTTGTTCGTCCGCTCGTCGATGTCTGAGAAGACGGGCTTCGCGCCGCACCAGGTGATCGCCTCCGCCGTGGCGATGAAGGTGTTCGGGACGGTGACGACCTCGTCGCCCGGGCCGATGCCGAGCGCGATGAGGCTGAGCCAGAGGGCGTCGGTGCCGTTCCCGACGCCGACGGCGTGCTTGCAGCCGCAGAAGGCGGCGAAGTCCTTTTCGAATTTCGCGACGAAGGGACCGCCGGCGAAGGCGGTGTTCTCCATGACCTCGCCGATGGCGGCGTGGATTTCATCCTTGATGGTGTGGTACTGGGCTTTCAGATCCAAAAAAGGTACGTTCATTTTTTTTCCGTTTCAACCTTTCGAATGATTTTTGCAGGGTTTCCCGCGACGATGGTATCCGGTAGGACGTCCCTCGTGACGACGCTGCCGGCGCCGACGATGGCCCGCTCGCCGATCGTGACGTTGGCCAGGATCGTCGCGCCGGAGCCGATGGAGGCGCCCTTTTTGATCAGCGTGGGCTCTACCTTCCAGTCGGCCTCGGTCTGGAGCTTCCCGTCCGCCGCGGTCGCCCGGGGGTAGGTGTCGTTCACGAAGGTGACGCCGTGGCCGATGAAGACGTCGTCCTCGATGGTGACGCCCTCGCAGATGAAGGTGTGGCTGGAGATCTTGCAGTTCCTTCCGATGACGGCGTTTTTCTGAACCTCGACGAAGGCGCCGATCTTCGTGTTGTCGCCGATCGCGCAGCCGTAGAGGTTGATGAACTTCGCGAGCCGGACGTCTTTCCCCAACTGCACGTCTTCGGAGATGCAGAGGTAGTTCACAGGTAGACCGTTTCTCCCCGGTTGGTGAGCGATTTGTTGGCCGCCACCAGCATCTTGACGATGTTGAGGCCCGCCACGCCGTCGTTCACGACGGTCCCGCCGTTCTCGACATAGCCGACAAATGCTTCGGCGATGAGCTTGAGGGCCTCCGTCTGCTCGATCTTCGGGGCCCACATGTCGCCGGAGCGGTAATCGACCAGCAGGTTGTACTTTCCCTCCTTGGTCCGGACCTGAACGCCCTTGTCGTAGATCTTGATCTTTTCGTCCGGCTCCAGGTCGTTCCAGACCAGCATCTTCTTCTGCCCGCCGATGAGCGTCGTCCGCACCTTCACCGGTGAGAGCCAGTTGACGTTGATGTGGGCAATGGTGTTGCGGTTGTAGTAGAAGGTGAGGTAGGCGATGTCCTCCAGGTCGCGATCGAAGTGCCCCGACCCCGTGGCCACGACGGCCTGCGGCTTTTCCCCGATCACGAAGTCCATGATGGCAATGTCGTGCGGCGCCAGGTCCCAGACGACGTTCACGTCGTGCTGGAAGAGTCCCAGGTTGATGCGCATGGAGTCGAAGTAGAACAGATCCCCCAGGACGTTGTCCTCGACGAGCTGCCGTATCTTCCGGACGGCGCCGGTGTAGAGGAAGGTGTGGTCCACCATGAGCTTGAGCTTCTTCCTCTCGGCCAGTTCGATGAGTTCCTCCGCCTCGGCGATGGTGTGCGTGAAGGGCTTCTCCATGAAAACGCTCTTGCCCTCGTTCAGGGCCTTCTTGGCAAGCTCGTGGTGGGTGAAGACCGGCGTGGCGATGGCGATGGCGTCCACGCCCGGGTCCTTGATCAGTTCATCGCTGTTCGTGGTGACCCGGACCTGGGGGTAGTTTTTTTTGACCTTCTTGAGCGACTGCTGATTCATATCACAGACCATGGCGACCTGGGAGCCGTTGGCCGTGCTGAAGTTTCTCACGATGTTCGGGCCCCAGTAGCCGTAACCGATAACGCCCATGCGAAGCATAATATTGGTCTCCTTGTATTAATAAGCGCCCTTGCCATCGAGCACCGCCTTCGGCGTCATGAACAGAATCTTGAGGTCGAGCCAGAGGTTCCACTCGCGGATGTACTTGAGGTCCAGCCGCACCATCTCGTCGAAAGTCGTCCGGCTCCGGCCCGTGACCTGCCAGAGCCCGGTGATTCCGGGCTTGCACGACAGGAGTCTGCTCTTGTGCCAGATGTCGTAGAGGTCGCACTCGTAGGGGATGGGCGGTCGCGGCCCCACCAGCGACATCTCCCCCTTCAGGACGTTGATGAACTGCGGAAGCTCGTCGAGGCTGGTCTTCCGCAGGAATTTGCCGACCGCCGTGATGCGGGGGTCGTCCGTCAGCTTGAAGACGCCGGGCTCGACGGCGGCGTTCTGCTGTTCGCCGATGTATTTCGTGATGTATTCCCGGTGCTTGCGGGGGTCGCTGCCGGCGTGCATGGATCTGAATTTCAAAAGGGAGAAGATTCTGCCGTTCAAGCCCATCCTTTCCTGCCGGAAGAAGACCGGCCCCTCGGAGGTGCACGTGATGGCCGCCGCGATGACGAGGAAGAGGGGCGACAAAAGGACCAGGGCCGACGCACTCCCGAGAAAATCGATCGCGCTTTTCGCCGTCCGGGAGATCCGCCGCTCCAGGTCCGGCTTCATGAGATCGGGATAGAGGCTGACGTCGAAGGGCGCCTTGATCGAGATGTCTCCGCTCGTCTCCGGATAGATGTGAAAGGAAATCCGGATCTTCTTCACCCACTCGGGATCGAGCCCCTGGCAGATGCGCCCGTAGATCTTGTGGATGAGCCGCTCGATCGTGTTCACGTCAACGGGCCCCATCTCCGTGAAGATGACGCCGATGGTTTTGCGGTAGTCGTACCAGCCCCGGATGTCCACCTCCCGCAGGGATGCGGCAAGGACGGCTTTCATCCGGTCGAGGATCTCCCGGTGGTTGTCCAGGGACATGAGGCCGGTGATGTCGAGCAGCAGGAGGAGGAAGGGCCTTTTGGACCGCTCCGTCCGCTTGCGCTCCACACGAAGCATGTGCTGGAAATGGGATTGGCCGTAGAAGGCGTAATCTTCATCGGCGGCTTCCACAGCCCCTGCCTTTGAAGCTTCCCCCGCGTTTGCCGCGGCGCCATCCTTTTTCAGCATCGGTATGTTCATGGCCAAGTGCCGGCCGATCGCGCCGACTCGTAGGTTACCCGGATTCCGTTCAGTGCCCGCTTCCCGGTCCCCGGCGTTCCGGGGGTGGCCGGCTGTCCGGTTCCCGCTGCCGCTGGCGGTGAAATCAATCACCGGTTCCGTTATACAACTTCCGTGTTTTAATCAAGCGCAAAGTGGCGTCAGTGATCCTGTCTTTTCCTCGGTGCGAGCCTGCCCAGCATCGCTTTCACGTCCCCGGCGGCGGCCTTGACTTTTTCCCACGAGGTGGGTTCAGGGTTCTTCCGGTTGTAGTGGTAATCGTAATAGTAGCGGTTGGTCCCGAAATACCGCTGGATCAGCGCCTGGGTCTTGAATTCCGTGCTGTTCAGCACGACGCCCAGGATCTTCTCTTTTTTTACCAGCTTGAGCGCCTGCTGGATGGATTCGCGAGGCGTTTCGCCCGACTTCACGACGAGGATGATCCCGTCCACCATCTCGCCCAGAAGGCTCGGTTCCGTCGTCGCCAGGAGCGGCGAGGAATCCAGGATGATGTAGCGGTCATCGTACCGGGATGTCATGTCCTGAACGAAGGCTTTCATGCGGTTCGACCCGATCAGTTCCACGGGGTTCTCCTGCGAGTTGCCTCCGGACAGGATGGTCAGCTTGTCGACCGAGGTCTTGATCAGGAGGTCCGATATGTCCTCCTCCCCCAGGAGGTAGTCGGACAGGCCCCGCTCGGATTGCAGGCCGAAAAACCGTGAAAGGGTGGGGTTTCGCAGGTCGCAGTCAACCAGCAGGGCATGGCTGTGAAGGTCGATGGCAATGGTGATGGCCAGGTTGATGGCAATCAGGCTTTTCCCTTCGCCGGCCATCGTGCTGGTCACGAGGATCGTCTTCGGGGTGTGGTTCAGGCCGGGTTTGATGATCTGCGCCCTCAGCCTTCGGAACTGCTCCGCCACCATGGACGAGGGAGCGAAGAAAGAGACGAGCTTGTCGTCCAGAACGAGCTCGTCCGGCGTGGTCTTCAAGGTTTTATCGGTGGGTTCGCCGAACTTCTCCCGCTCCACCTTTTGCAGCGCTTCATACATCTTGCCCATTTTCGGTCATCTCCCTGTCGTGCTTGAAGTTCGGAAAGAACGCATTTTCATTCTCGCCGTCTTGCGTGTTGTTTTTGTCTGGAGCCCAGATCGCTCCGGTTTCCCTGTCCGCCGCCCTCACTGCTGCAAGAAAAGCAATCCCAGCCCGTAGATCAGAAGAATCAGGAGGAACAGGGGGAGGAGGGAAATCAGGCCGAAGCCGATTCTTTTTCCCTTGGCCTTTTTCGGGCCTTCCAGTTCTTCGACGACATCCCGGATGATGTTTTTCCCGATCCGGTTCTGCTCCTTTGAAAAGCCCGTCAGCAGTGCGTTGTCGCATACGATGTTGATCAGGCGCGGGATGCCCTTGGAATAGCGGTAAACCTCCTGGATGGCGCCGCTGTCGAAAATGCCGATGCTCCGCGATCCGGCCCGCTTGAGCCTGTGGAGGATGTATTCCCTCGTTTCCTTGAGGTTGAGGCTGCGCAGGTGGTAGCGGACGGCGATGCGCTGCTTCAGCGGCTGGAAACGGGGATCTTCCAGGGTGTCGTTCAGCTCGGGCTGCCCGAGCAGGATGACGTGGAGCAGCTTGTTCTTCGAGGTTTCGAGGTTCGTCAGCAGGCGGACCTCCTGCAGGAGGCCGTGCTCCATGCTCTGGGCTTCGTCGATGATGAGAAAGACCTTTTCGTTTTT
>JAXDCM010000232.1:0-3201 GCA_034677965.1 Syntrophales bacterium | reverse complement strand
CGGTTTTCGGACCATCGGAACGCGGAGCGAATACCCGGAAGGGTCAGGAGAAAAAAAGATGAGAAAGATCATGCAGACAATGTTACTGGCGGCTTTTGTCGTTGTTGCGACGGCCTCTTTCAGCTATGCCGAATTCGTGGCGGTGGGTGGCGGCGGATTCCCTTATTTTCATGTCGGTTGCCTCATCGTGGGCGGTTTGATCATCCTCTCACTGAAACAGCGGTATCCGAAACTTTACCTGAGCGAGGCGGTCGGCTCTTTCGCCCTCTATACCGTTTTCGTGGCCCTCTTCACCGCACCTGTGGTCGATGCGCTCAAGACACTGATCGGTTGATTCAGAGAATCCTTCCCGGTTTCCCGGCCTGCCGGCCTGGGAACCTCTGCCTTTCTCATCCGTTCCCGAAGGACTACCCACCCGTGTGGACGGTTCTCTATTTGTTCTGAAAAAATTTTTCGAAGAAGCTCTGGCTTTTTTTCGGTATGAGAACCGGTCCTTCATAGTCGACGATCAGCTTTCCGTCCAGGTGATCCATCTCGTGCTGGACGACGCGCGCGGCGAAGTCGAGGTACCGCTTGGTCACCTTTTTCCCCTCCAGGTCACAGGCGCGAACCTTGATCTCCGGGTGACGGCTGATCTCCACTCGGATCTCCGGGCAGGAGAGACACCCCTCCTCGCCGACGACGGGTTCCCCCCGTTTCTGTGTGATCCGGGGGTTGACAAGGATTTCGTAGTCCTCTTTCCGCGTCGCGGCATCCTTGTCCTCGAAGTTCCGGAACTTGAAGGCGATGATCCGTTTGCCGATCCCGATCTGCGGCGCGGCGAGTCCCACGGCATCGTCCCGCTCCAGGAAGGCCTCCGCCAGGGTCCGGATGGCCTGCCTCGTTTCCGCATCGAACGGGACAGGCGTCTCATTGCAGGGCGTCCGCAGGATCCGGGTATCCTGTTCGTTGAGTTGTTCTCCATTCCAGAGTGTCAGAACTTTGTGACGGTTCATATTTTCCTTCCTGCTTGAATTCTTGACGAATCCATATCAGCCCCGGTTGGAAATTTCAAGGGATTCGCTCAATTTCACTCCTTGCAGAATCCGAAAATGTCTGTTAATTTCCGTTCCGCTTCCTGAGAACCGGATGAACCACGGCGAACGATCAATATCCGGCTCGGCTGCGGGAACTCCTTCCAAGGACCATTTTTCGGGATCGGGCACATTGATCAATTCTATCATTGCATCCAGGGCACGGCGCGAATTCTCCCGGGCAATGCGTTTCGAGGGAGAGGATATCCCCCGGGTTCCGCACCCAGGTGATGCGCAGCCCCGCCTCCTCTATCTTCATATCCCCTTCTGCGAACGGCTCTGCTCCTATTGCTCCTTCAATCGTTTCAGTTTTGAGGAGGATCTCTGCCGCGACTATTTCCGGGCGCTCCGGAAAGAGCTGCTCCTCTACCGTGACCTGGGATACGATTTCGGGGGGATCTATGTGGGCGGCGGGACGCCGACGATCCTGATCGACGAGCTGGAAGAGACGATCGCGACCGCGCGAGGCGCCTTTTCCATCCGCGAACTTTCGGTCGAAACGAATCCGAACCACCTCACGGAGGATCGCCTGGCCGGCCTGAAACGGGCGGGCGTCGACCGGCTCTCCGTCGGCGTCCAGAGCTTTGACGACGGACTGCTCCGGAAGATGGACCGTTTGGACAAATACGGAAGCGGCTCCGAGACTGCCGACAGGCTCCGCAGCACTCTCGGGTGTTTTGGGACGCTCAACGCCGACATGATCTTCAATTTCCCGACGCAGACCGGAGCGATGATCGACCGCGACCTGGAGATCCTGACGGGGATCGGGATCGATCAGATCACCTGGTACCCGCTGATGGTTTCGGATTCGACGCGGCAGAAAGTCATGGAAACCCTCGGACGGGTGGACGATCGTCAGGAGGCGCGGTTCTATCGCCGGATCGTCGATCGCCTCGTCCCTATGTTCCGTTTTTCCTCCGCCTGGTGCTTTTCACGCAAGTTGGCGATGATCGACGAGTACATCGTCGATTACGACGAGTATGCGGGTTTGGGCAGCGGCTCGATCGGCTACCTGAACGGCGTCTGCTACGCAAATACCTTCGACATCCGCGGCTACATCGCCCGGATCGACCGGGGGGAGCTGCCTCTTCTGGCATCCCGCGGCTTTTCGCTCCGGGAACGGATCCGCTACGACTTTTTGATGAAACTCTTCGGGACCCGTCTGAACGTCACGAAGCTGAGGAATAGATACAAAGGCGTCTTTGGGAGTTTCCTCTGGCCGGAGCTCCTGGCCTTTTTCATGATCGGCGCTTTGTCCTGGCGGCCTCCGGAGATCACTCTGACCGGACGGGGCCGGTATGTTTGGGTCATCCTGATGCGGGAGTTCTTCACGGCGGTGAACAACTTCCGCGACTACTGCCGGGGAAGGCTGGGAGGTTCAGGGGTCTGAAGGTTCGGTCATGGGATCGGCAGAGTTTACCGCAGCCGATCTTCAGCAAATTGCACACATTGCTGCTGGGATGAAAGACTATGGATGAACATCGGAAGGAACTGCTGAAGCATCTGCCGAAGATCGACGAGATGATGCTTCGGATCGAAAAGCGGCAGAGTATCGACGGGTATCCCCGGGAGATGGTGAAGGAGGCGTGCCGGTCCGTCGTGGAGGAGATTCGCGGCCGGATCCTGGCCGATCCGGACAAGGAAGGGAACCTCCGGCTGCCGACGCCGGAGCAGGCGGCTGTGCGTGCGATGAAGATCGTCGAAGGGTTCGGCCGGTACCGTCTCCGTCGTGTCATTAACGCGACCGGCGTGATTCTTCATACGAATCTCGGTCGGGCGCCGCTCTGCCGGGAGGCGATCGAACGGGTCGTCGAGGTTGCCCGGGGATACTCCAACCTCGAATACAGTCTGGAGAAAGGGGAGCGGGGGCTTCGGTATGACCACGTCCGAGGCCTCCTCTGTGCACTGACCGGGGCGGAGGACGCCCTGGTCGTCAACAACAACGCCGCCGCGGTACTGCTCGTTCTCAACGCCCTGTCGGAGGGAAAGGATGCGATCGTTTCCCGGGGGGAACTGATCGAAATCGGCGGCGAGTTCCGGATCCCTGAAGTGATGGAAAAGAGCGGGGCGCGGCTCCGTGAGGTCGGGACGACGAACCGGACGCGGCTTTCCGACTACGAGAAGGCGA
>JAXDCM010000231.1:0-4245 GCA_034677965.1 Syntrophales bacterium | reverse complement strand
TTCAATCAGGCATAACAATCTTCTCTGTCCTGCACGCTTTTTCAAAGTAATCTCCGATGAGGCGAAAAACCTCTTTGCTTTCAGTGGCAACCAAGATTATCATCGGATACCCCTGATAATGATAGGCGTGATGCGATCAAACCTATTGGCACGTTGAATCTCTTTTTTTCATTTCTTCCCCTTTACCGCGAAAAGCAAAGGAAAGACAATGTCACTGGTACAACAGGGAACCCAGACAGCCAGGAATAAGAATAAAGCAATTACGAACACCATGAAAAAACCAACATCGGTTCCCAAAGCCATGATCATGTGGAATAGGGACGCCCAGGTGCTGAGCAATACGTGTCCCGCATGGGGGAATTTTGTTTCCTGGCGCCAGCAGGCAAAGGCGATCCCGGCAAATGCCAATGGGTTCACAAGCCACCATTTCTCAATAAATCCGAGATGAAGACCCCGATTCGGCATCTCCAAGAGGATCTCGCCGATGTAGGGGATGATACAATCGCTCAAGGTACCGATCCCGACGGATCCGAAGTACCCGATGGCCAAAGTCATGAAGATCTTGCCCTGTGTATGACGCCTGTACATCGCGGTTGTTACCAACGCGCTGAAGAACACGTGAGAAGGATGCAGAGCCCAGAACAACGTTTCGAACATTGAGCGGGGGAATCGGGTACTCAGGGAAATCCAGAGGATGATTATTCCGGTCAGGGTTCCCAATAAAGTGTATGGGGCGTGGGCCCTCAGCTCATGCAACACCGTTTTGAACATTTATGATTCAATCCTCCTATTCATCTCATCATCCTCTTTCTCTGAAGATCAGGGCCGTCAACTTCTTCACTTCCAGTCCTATCTATCCATAATGAGGAGTGTCGCTTTTTATACAATCCGGTCTCCATAATCAATCACTTTTCATCTCCGACCTTTTCTTGATTTCACCTCCCGCATACAACGGATAAGATTCACTCTGATGCTGTGGGCACGATTGTGCAAAAGAGAGATCCGAATACTTATCGGGAAACATCTCCGGACTCAAACTGATGCACATAACACTGGATGCGATAATGGGATTCAATCCCATTCTTTCGGTCTCTCTCACAAGATCAGGATCCTCCGTACCCGGCTTCAGAAAAAATTCCCGTGTTGCTTTTGCAGCGATTTCCAGAAGCCTTTTCCTTATAGGCCGATGTCCGCGTCATCGCTGCGACCAATCGGGATCTGGCAGAACGGATGCGGGAAGGCCAATTCCGGGAAGACCTTTACTATCGTTTGAACGTTGTGCGCATCGAACTCCCTCCCCTGCGGCGTCGAAAGGAGGACATCCCTCTTTTGGTGGACCAGTTCATAACCCGCTTCAACTGCATTCGAAAGACAGGCATTTCGGGAATCACGACTGAAGCGCTTTCTCTGCTGATGGCCCACGACTGGCAAGGCAATATCCGTGAGCTGGAAAACGCGATCGAACATGCTTTTATCCTCTGCCGTGAAGGATACATCGACATCCGGCATCTGCCTGAAGAGTTGCGAGCGCGCTGGTCCAATCACGCTTTCGAGTCAGATATCCGCTCTGCACATGATATTTTAGACGGCCAAGCCATCCGCATGGCGCTCGAACGAAACGCCTTCAACCGTGTTGCGGCGGCCCGGGCGCTGGGAATCCACAAAACCACCTTGTTCCGTCAGATGAAGAAACTGGGCATCCATCCTCCGAAACAGGACGGTCGCAGTCGCAGAAAATAGTAGCGTCATCGCATCTGTTATGAGCGGATACAGTAGCACTTTCGCTACCATATTGCATGCCAATCCCCCACCCTGAAAACAGTTCAAAAGCAGCATTGAACAGGATCTCCGATTCTCCCCGTTCTGCTTGATGAATGTGGCATGACGCTTGCGTTATTTACAGTGCGCGGACGATGAATGGGACGAAGATGAAAACAGCCTTTCCCATCTGGGAAAATCGAATCGCACCGGTCTTCGATGTTGCCCGGCAGGTGTTCATCATTGAGATGGAATTCGGGCATATCGTTCATGAAGGTGAAAAACCGATGACCGGCGATCTGCCCATTCAAAAGGCGCTCCGTCTGGCGGAGCTGGGGGTTGGCACATTGATCTGTGGCGCCATTTCCAAGCCTCTGCAGGAGATGATCGCCGGTTAAGGCATTCAGGTCATTCCCTTTGTGACCGGCCTGTTGCACGAGGTGGTTTAGTCCTGGTTATCGGGAGGCTTCAATCGAAGCACTTATGCCATGCCGGGCTGTTTTGGGGGGAAACGCCGCCGGTTCGGCGGCGCACACAGTATGATTTACAGGGGGCATATCATGAATGGGACGGGACAAGGCGGAAGAGGAATGGGGGGCGGACTGGGGCGAGGGCAAGGCGGGCGGAGAGCCGGCCGCGGAGGCGGCCCGCTTGCGGCCGGTCCGGACGGATACTGCGTCTGTCCGCAGTGCGGTCACCAGGAACCGCATCAACGAGGCGTGCCCTGTTTCGAGCGCACATGCCCGAAATGCGGGATTGCAATGATCAGACAATAATAACCAATCCTTAAGAAAGGAGGATACAAAAATGCCAGGAGGAGATCGAACAGGACCCAGAGGAATGGGAACGATGACCGGACGGGCGGCGGGATACTGCGCCGGTTCCGGTGTCCCGGGTTGCGCAAACCCTGTCATCGGACGAGGTTTCGGGATGGGTTTCGCAAGGGGAATTGGCGCGTGGGGACGTGGATTCGGCGGCGGCGGAAGGGGATGGCGAAATAGGTTCTATGCCACCGGTCAGCCGGGCTGGATGAGTTACGGCGGTTATGCGGCGCCTTATGGCTATGCTGTGCCATACCAGGCCCCCAACCCGGAAATGGAAAAACAGTTTTTGAAAGGCCAGATCGATGCCCTGCAGGCGGAGATGGACGCCGTCAGCAAGCGCCTTGCCGATATTGAAGCCGGGAGCACCAAAGAATGATTCCTTTCGGAATCAAAATCTTGAATCCCGGAGCGCATACCGTGGCCGAGCCCCTTGCGCAAGACCGAGTCCGAATGAAAGCATCGATATGGCATTGCTTTATGACGTCGTGCATGACCTTTCTGATCTGCGACCCGTTTTGACAGACTTGCAGCGAGTACTCAAGCCTAACGGTGCGCTTTCGATCAGGGATCATCATTTGAAGGAAGGGCCCTTGGTATCCAGAATCACGAGCGGCGGCTTTTTCCGTTTTACAGCAAGCACCCGGGGTATGTCCCGGTTTGTGAAAGCCTGAAAAGGCAAGATGACATCATCATGATCGCCATCGGAAAAGCCGTGAAGCGGAAAACCTCCCTGTGGGAAATCACAATGAACTCAACCGGTTTTCAATACTCCTTTGGTCCCGTTCCTTCACGGCGTTTGGGAAAGAGTCTGGGGATCAACAACATTCCATCTAAGGTGTGTACCTATTCCTGCCTTTACTGTCAGGTGGGACGGACGACCGACATGACGACGAATCGTCGCTTCTTTTACCAGCCGGGAGAGATCTTCCGCGATGTGCAGGAAAGGCTGGCCAAGACAAAAGAGACGGCGGAAACGGTGGATTACCTCGCCTTTGTTCCGGATGGAGAACCCACCCTGGACATCCATCTCGTCGACGAACTGACCATGATGAAGTCTTTGGGAATTCCCGTCTGCGTCATCACCAACGGCTCTCTTCTCTGGCGCCATGACGTGAGAGAGGCGCTCGCCGAAGCAGATTGGGTTTCGCTGAAAACCGATGCCGTTGAGGAACGGATCTGGAGGCGAATCGACCGTCCCCACAAAACGCTGAAACTCTCCTCAATCCTTGCTGGAATGGAAGAATTTGCCGGGGCCTTCGCCGGAAAGCTTGTCACCGAAACGATGCTCGTAGAGGGCATCAATGACAGCGAACCCTGCCTGGCGAAGATCGCAGAATTCATCAAGAGATTGAAGCCCTCTACCGCTTATTTGAGCATTCCGATTCGACCGCCTGCCCTTCAGCGGGTTCGTGCACCTAATGAAGAGACCGTGAATTTCGCGTACCGAATCTTCGCCGATCAATTGGAGCATGTTGAATATCTTATCGGCTATGAAGGGGACGCGTTTGCCTTTACCGGCGATATCCAAAAGGACCTTTTACTACCGGGGTCAATAAATAGGTGACAATTTATAGGGCCGCATATTGCACATGTTTTTCTTGGAAATAGTTTTTTACTTTTACAGGTTGTTTCTGTCGGCTGCGAAGAAAGCCTCGGACAGTGC
>JAXDCM010000230.1:0-13904 GCA_034677965.1 Syntrophales bacterium | reverse complement strand
TCGAGACGCCGTTCCGCCACGGCGACGAGGCGGAGTGCTCGATCTGCCTGGCCTTATTCCCGGAGTTCGTGAAGATGGAGGACTGCGTGGACAACAAGACATGGGGTTTTCTGCCCGAGGGGCACATCGACAAGGGCGGCGACATCTACAACTACCCGATTCCCGGCCAGAGCCATGTCGGCGGCGGAGGGGTGGAGTTTGCCGTGTATCCGGAGGGCGTTTTGGGGAAGCCCTCGCTCGCCAAGGCCGAAAAGGCTTACCAGGCCATCGAGAACTATCTGAACTATGTGGTAAAACTGCACAACGATATCCTGGCGAAGTTTCCTCCCGGGGTTCTGCCGGATGCCAAGTACATGACCCAGAGAAGCGCCGAGGAGATCGACCTGCTGCTCAAGGGACCGGACCGGGGAGGCAGGCACCTCTACACGGTCGCCTGGCCGTCATGAGAGGGATAGAAGATTCTTTTTGAAATGTTCGTTTGAACGGACGTTCCCGCCGATCATGCGGGATTCGGAAAGACAGACAACTTGAAAAGGAGGAACAAGGTATTAGGAACAGTGGTTGGGTTATTTTGTCCAACTTTTATCGTGGCGTCAACTGTCACAAGAAGATAACGGGCACTCTTTTTGAGTGCTCTGGGAGGAAACAATGGAGAAGCATTGGATTCTTAAACGGATCGATGATGTCACGAGAGTTGTGGTCATTATCTGTGGGATGGCAATGTTGATAGCCGTGCTCATGGGAATATTTGCCAGATTCGTTGTTCACTACGGTGTGCCCTTCACGGAGGAACTCCCGAGGTTTTTGATGGTCTGGTTTGCGCTCTTCTCCTGTCCTCTGGCTCTGGACTTGGGATATCATGCCTCTTTTAATGCCCTTGCGGATCATCTGGGCAAACGGTTGCGGTTCATTAATTTCTTACTGACCCGATTGCTGATCATAGGGTTTTTAGCCATTGTTGTTTACTATGGTTTTGGCTTAATGGACAGGATTGCTTTCCAGATTGCTCCTACCCTGGGGATCAGCATGGCCATTCCCTATGCGTCTATGCCTCTCAGTGCTACACTGTTATTGCTGAAATACGTCCTGGAAGTTTTCTGCGGAGTGAAGAAGGAATTGGCAACATCTTAGAAGGGAGAAGCGGCCATGGCGCTGATATGGATTTTTGTCGGTTTCTTTTTGCTTTTGATCCTGGGAATTCCCATCGCTTTTGCCTTAGGGATTGTTTCTGCCGGATATTTGATCATCGCGGGAGGAATTCCACTCGACCTGATTCCCCAGAGAATTTTCGCGGGGATTGACAAATATCCCCTGATGGCAGTTCCTTTCTTCATCTTGGCGGCGGAGTTAATGATCGAGATCAAGATTCTGAAGTACATCGTCGACCTGGCTCACGCCCTGGTCGGCCATTTCAGGTCGGGATTGGCCCAGGTCAATGTCTTGAATAGCGTCTTTTTTGCGGGTATTTCGGGTTCCGCAATTGCGGACGTTGGAGGGATGGGTCCTTTGGAAATCGCCATGATGACGGAATACGGATATCCGAAGCCTTACGCCGCGGCTGTGACGGCGGCTTCAGCCATGCTGGGGCCTATCATTCCACCCAGTATCGCGGTCATTGTCTATTGCCTCGTCGTCAGCGAAGCCTCCGTATCCGCTCTTCTGATGGCTGGATTTGTGCCGGGTTTTATGATTGCCTTTGCGTTGATGATCACGAATTATGTGATCGCCCGCAAGAGGAACTATGCCGCAGCGGAAAAGTTTGTCGGCTTCAGGAAGTTACTGATCGCATTGAGGAATGCCATTCTGCCGTTACTGATGCCGGCCATCTTGCTTGGGGGGATCCTCTTGGGGGTTTTTACACCAACGGAGGCGGCCGCGGTCGCATGCGCCTATGCGCTTTTTCTCGGCTTTGTGGTATTGAGGACTCTCAGATTGAAGGCATTGCCCGGCATTTTTTACAGGGCCGGGTTAACGACCGGCGCTGTCTTTTTAATCATGGGTACCTGCAGTGCGCTGGGCTGGATCCTGGCGAGCCTGCAGCTTGCTCCGGTCGTCGAAAAGCTCTTCAGGAGTATCTCTTCAAATCCTCTCGTCTTCTTGCTTCTGGTCAATATTTTCTTGTTAATGGTGGGCTGTCTTTTGGAAGGGACTGCGGCAATCATCATTTTTATGCCATTCCTTGCCCCCTTAGCTCATTCGCTGGGCATTCACCCGATTCACTTCGGAATCGTGGCCATCGTCAACCTGATGGTCGGATTGATCACTCCGCCGGTCGGATTGGTTCTCTACGTGACTTGCAATGTTGCCAGAATCCCTCTGGAGGAACTCCTGAGAGAAGTCTGGCCTTATGTCGTCGTGGAAATCATTGCGCTCCTCATATTGACGTACTATGCACCAGCTACGTTGTTTGTTCCAAAATTATTTGGGTTGATCTGAACGGCCCGGAGTGCAGAGGTATGCGACATCGGCCAGGGGGAATTAGAATTCGCCCGAAGGGCATCAAATAAAACCTGGGTTCGATAAGTGCCACGGGTCTGCCCGTGAAAAGAAGAGATGTTTTCCGTCTAAAAAGGCAGCGAGGGAGTTGGGATGGGCGACAGCTGAAAGGAGGTGAGCACCTGAAGGATAGACAGGCGAGGGGATCGTTGACGATGGAACAGACTTCAATGGCTCAAAAAGACGGAGTTCTGCTCGTCGGATACGGTGGATGTTAAAACCAATTTCTGATTTGGACTGGACTTTAATTCCATAGTTTCAGTCAACTCGAAAGGAGGCAACCATGAGCAAGAACATAACCAGGAACTGTGTTTTGATCGGCATCTGCGTGCTCATGCTTTTTGCTACCGGAACGCCGTTGAGCTATGGGGCCGAAAAGGTGGTCCTGAAGTTAGCTCATTCCGATTCCACAGATGTATTTGTTTCCAGAAAGCATGCCCAATGCCTGATCTTTAAGGAGCTGGTGGAGTCGGGCAGTCAGGGTCGGATCGAGGTCCAGGTGTTTGGAGCCGGGCAGGTGGGTGGCGAAAGAGAGATTGTGGAATCGTGCACCGTGAACACTCTCCAGGCCACGGTTGCATCAGGAGTCATCGGTTCATTCTTTCCTCCCTATATGACGACGGATATCCCCTATCTTTTCCCGTCCTCCCCCATTGCGTGGAGCGTTTTGGACGGCCCCTTCGGGAAGAAGTTGGCCGCGGGTCTCATTCAGAAAACAGGGTTGAGAAATCTCGCCTATGCAGAAGTCGGATTCAGAAATTTTACCAACAGCAAAAAAACGATCCGGACTCCCGCAGACATGAAAGGATTGAAGTTCCGAATCCAGGAGACTCCTCTGTATTCCATTATGATTAAGGCTCTGGGCGGAATTCCAACCCCGATCTCCTGGGCAGAAACATATGCCGCTCTGCAATCAGGGGTGGTGGACGGGCACGAGAACCCTGTGTCGTCGATCTTTTTCGCCAAAATCTACGAGGTGAATAAGTTCGTCACACTGGATGGGCACGTCTATGGTGTGGACTGGTTCCTGATCAATGAGAAATTTTACCAGAGCCTGTCCGACGAGCTTAAATATGTTATCCTTGATGCCGCTAAGACGTCTTCTGGTGTTGGGAGAGGCGTGCAAAATCTCGTTTCTTCCATAACGGGAATGGCCAAGCTCAAGGAAGCCGGAGTCCAGATTTATGCACCGACGGAGAAAGAAAGAGAGCTTTTCAAACAGGCAACCCAGAAACCGGTCATCGACTGGCTGAAGACAAAGGTTGATGAAAAGCTGATTAACGAGGCCCTGAAAGCGGTTGACGAAGCGGTGAAGAAACAGAAAGCGGAGGCCAAATAGAGACAGGAGGCGGTGAGGAAGAGGAGATTCTTTTTCTCACCGCCGTTTTTGTTCTCATCATGAGCCGGAAATGTCAAACTGTAACCATACTCTTTTCACATTGTGCCTTGTCTTAGATTGACGCTTCCTCGCCTCTTTAAACTTCATTAACTCCCTTATCGAGGAGCTTGGGCGGCGATATACAAAATGAAGAGGAGGTTTTCTGCTATGAAAGCCATTGTAAAAACGAGTCCGGAAGCAGGAGTCTTCGAGGTGAAGGAGGTCCCTATGCCGAAGCCTGGGCGGGGTGAGATCATGGTCCAGGTGAAGGCGGCAAGTCTCTGCTACACCGACGTCGCCATTTTGAATAACAAGTATAAGGGACGAAAGCCTGTGCCCATCCCCATCGTCATGGGCCATGAAGGGACGGGAGTGGTTTACGAATTGGGAGAAGGGGTGGAAAACGTCTCGGTGGGGGACCGCGTCGGTCTGGAAGTGCTTTATGGATGCGGCGCCTGCATCAATTGTCTCAACGGGAACACCAACATGTGTATGAACTGGAGGCACATCGGCATTACCTACGATGGAATCTTTGCCGAGTATGTGGTGGTCCCTTCACGCGGCGCCCACAAGCTTCCGGACAATATCTCTTTTATCGATGCCGCCTGCCTTGAGCCCATCAGCCTGACCGTGCGGACGCTGACGCAGGTGAAACCGATGGTGGGCGATACCGTCGCGATCTTCGGACCGGGGGCGATCGGCCTCTTTCACCTTCAGGCCTTCAAGTCCGCCGGGGCCGGTCAGGTGATCATGATCGGCATCGATCAGGACGCGAAGCGATTTGAGACCGCCAAGGCATTGGGGGCCGATCACATCGTTAATGCGAGCAAGGAAGACGTGGTGAAGCGGGTTAGAGAGCTGACCGACGGTTTAGGGGCCGATATCGTCGTGGAAACAGCCAGCTCGCCCGTCGTTATCCCTCTGGCGATGGAGGTGGCGGCTGCACGGGGTCGTGTTTCCACGTTCGGCCTCTATCCCGAGGCAACAGTCAGCCCACTCACCATCAATCGAAGCGGCTTGCAGATCTATGGCGACGTTGGATCTTTGCCCCGCTATTTTGTCACGGCGGTCCGGTGGATGAAATATGGGAAGGTCAAGGCAACACCCCTGGCCAATCGAACTTTTCATCTGGAAGAGGCCAAGGATGCCCTTGAGGCGGCCCGGCTGGGGCAAGTTGCAAAGGTCATTTTTGAGCTATAAACGGGGTCCGTTTCTTTGACGGAATGGCGCTGCTCCTCTTGGTGGAAAGAAGATAAAGACAAATGAAGAATCTAACCATTGTTTCGGATGACTTGACCGGCGCCGTGGATTCGAGCTCGTTTTCCATGGCAAGTGGAAGTAAGGTGCGTGTTGAAATCAATTATGAAAACGACATCCTTCCGCATGAAGGTCGCGAAGCGATTTCTATTAATATGTCTTCGAGAACCCTTAGCGGGGAAGAATCCCGCAAACGGCACCAAGAGTTTGCAGCGAAGATTCGAAATCTGCCGGATCAGCTCGTCATGAAAAAAATGGATACCGGATTCCGTGGAAACGCGGCATTTGAGATGGAAGGCATTATGAAAGGGCTTGGAATGGAGGTCTGTTTTGTTCTGGACCATTCTCCATCCAGAAATACATTTACCTTATATGGAAACCAATATGTTGAAGGGGTGATTCTCCCCAAATCCGTATTCGGCAAGGAAGATCCATTAAAGCGACAACAGTCCGCCTATATTCCGGACATTTTAGCGAAAGACGCTACCCTACCGGTAGGACTTGTCGATATTGATAAAGTGAAAGGGAACCGTTTGCTGGAGGATGTTCTGGACGCGACCGGGAAAGGTTTCCGGATCCTCGTATTTGATGTGACCGGGGATGCGGACTGTTCAAAAATCATTCGTACGTTGGCCCCACATTATGCGAACGCACTTTGGGCCGGTTCCAACGGACTCGGATGGGGCCTTGCGGACTATCTGTATGGGAAGCCAAAAGAAGCCATCTATATGCCCAGGAAAGATTTGCGATGCGCATGTTTTACCGCATCTGCCTACAGCGTAGTCAGAAGACAGATAGCCGCAGCGCAAAAAAGGGGATTGTCAGAGGTGATCCTGGATATGGACAAAGTCCTGTCGGGAGATCATTCGGCGCTTACCGAGGCAATCCGGAACTGCCTGAAGGCAAGCGAAGGTGGAAAATTCATCTTATCCCCTCATCTTTCACCTGGGAAGGGTTGTGAGAAAGTTTCGGATCTGATTCTGGCATCCATCGCGGAATGCGCAGAGAAAATCTGTGCGTCGATTGACTTCGACCGCGTTATCGTCATCGGCGGAGAAACATCCTATGCAATCCTGCATGGCTTAAAAATCACAAAACTCTATCTGACTGAAAAACCGGAAACAGGGATTGGCACCGGCACGATTGGAGACGGTCCCTATACAGGAAAGAGTTTCTCCATTAAAGGCGGTTCCATTGGATCGGAAGCTGCGATCTGCCGCATGCTTGGCATGGAAGAGGAATAATCAAGGAAGAAATGATCATGGAAAAGGAATATAAAGATAAGGTAGCAGATATCATAAAATTTTCTGTTAGGGGATACGATCGTTTTTTAACAATTGCAGACAGCGGAAATGTGAGCAGTAGGTATCAAGACGGCATCCTGATAACCGCCAGTGGAGTTTCGCTCAAGGAAGTGACGGAAGACAGCGTTCTTTATGTCGGCATGGATGGGATGACCCTTTCGAATCCGGCCGGGCTGAAACCTTCCAAAGAAACGCCATTGCATCTGGCCATCTATCGGCTGCGTCCCGATGTGCAGAGCGTGTATCATGTCCATCCCGCCTATGCAACGGTGTATGCAATCAAAGGAAAGGATATTCCATTCCTGACTTCCACGGCAAAACGTAAGATCATCGCTACACCACTGGTTCCTTATGCCACGCCGGGCTCAGAAGAACTCAGCCGCTATGTCAGTGACACAATTTCCAAGGAGGATCGTTCGATCCATTCGCTGCTTTTGAAGGATCATGGGATCGTAACATTTGAAAAATCTTTAGAACGGAGCTTCAATCTGGCAGAACTTTTAGAGGTAACAGCCAAAATATCGATTTTGTCAAATTTGATATGATTTTTATGGGGAATTGCCGTAACGGACATAAGATTGAAATATCAATGATTTCCATAGGACCCTCTAGCGTGAGGACTCGATGGAGCCTGGTGGAGCGTATCCACCATGTACAAAGGGAATGTCGCGTATCTCTGGCATCAGTACGAAACCACCACCGGGGGATTTTCATGGATATGGAACTTACGCAGCAGGGATAGCCCGGACGGACGGACCGTCCGGCAGACCGGCGAAACCTCCCATCGTCAATGGGTCTGCGATCACTTCTTGCACAATCGCCGGCGGTCTGTTAACTTTCAACAATATCTGTTCGAGTGATGCGTCCTGCCCGGGCGACGGGTACAGAGGGGCCCGGCAACGGAGGATTCTTTCAATTGATTTGTCAATGGAGGATGTATGAAAAAGGTGCGGTTGGGTTTGATCGGGATGGGAATGATCGGAAAGCTTCATGCAGAGACCATGAGCCGGATGAAGGATATGGAGTTCGTGGCCTCCTGCGACCTGCTCGAAAAACATCGACGGACGGCCGAGGAGCTCGGTGCTAAATTTTACCTGTCCTACGAGGAGATGATCGGGAAGGAGAAATTGGATGGTGTGGTGGTTGCCGTTCCGAACGAGTCCCATCTCGCGGTCGGCGCCACCTGTGCGAAAAAGGGGTTGCATCTGCTGATGGAAAAACCCATCGCGGGCGACCTGGAATCCGCCGATCGGTTGATTCAGGCCGCTGATGAAAACAAGGTTCATCTGATGGTGGGACACCACCGGAGGCACAATCCGCTCATCGAGGAGCTCCGGAACATTGTCCGGGGCGGGCAGATCGGAAAACTCGTCGGCGTGACGGTTCTGTGGGCCATGTACAAGCCGAAGGACTATTTTCAGGGGGCCTTTGCCTGGAGAACGCAACCGGGGGGAGGTCCGATCCGGATCAACCTGATCCATGAGATCGACAACATCCGCTACATCTGCGGCGATATCACGCGTCTGTATGCAGAGGTGAGCAACGAGGCGCGGAAATTCCAGGTTGAAGACACGGTCAGCATCAGCCTCAGAATCAAAGGCGGCGCCGTTGCGAATATCTTCCTCTCCGACACGGTTCCCGGAAATATCGGATATGAAGCCAACACCGGCGAAAATCTCTTCTTCTACCACAGCCCCGGGAACTGCTATTACTATTACGGCACGGAAGGAATGGTGACCTTTCCGGGCATGAGGAAACTCTTCTATCGAGACCCTGCGAAGGCGGGATGGCAATACCCCCTTTGCGAGGAAGGAATCAAGATTGACCGGGAGGATGCCTACACCCGGCAGATCCGAAACTTCTGCGGGGTCATCCAGGGCACGGAGGCCCCGAAGATCGACGGGGTCGATGCCCGGAAAACGCTGGAGGTTTCCCTGGCGATCGAACAATCGGGCAAAACCGGACAGGCCGTCGTTTTCGGATGATCGTCCGGCAGCTTAACTTCGACGAACTTTGTGATGCGCCCAGAGGTATGGCAGCGGCACGGTCTGTGAACCGCTGATGACGGAGAGGATCAAGATGGACAGGGTCAGAATCGGTCTGGTCGGATTGGGCTTGATGGGGACGGCCCATGCCGAAACCTTGAAAAGGATCGATCTGTGCGACCTTGTCGCTGCCTCGGATGCTGACGGGGGAAGACAAAAAATCGCGGCGGAGCTGGGGATCCACTTTTACAAAAGCCATCTGGAAATGATCCGGGAGGAGGATCTGCAAGGGGTCGTCATCGCCGCGCCAAACCATCTCCATGCGCCGATCGGCGTCGACTGCGCCCGGAAGGGGCTGCATCTTTTTGTTGAAAAACCCATTGCCCAAAGCGTCGACGATGCGAACCGCCTCATCGAAGCGGCCGCGGAAAGCCGGGTCCGGATGCTGGTGGGACATCAGAGGAGATTCAGCAGCCTTGTGGAAAAGGCGCGTGAGATCGTGACCGGAGGCGAACTGGGTCGGCTGGTGGGGGTTACCGTGACATGGGCCCTTCTGAAACCGGAATCCTATTATCAAGGGCCGTTCTCCTGGCGAAGGGAGAAGGGCGGCGGACCGATCCTGATCAACCTGATCCACGAGATCGATAACCTCAGGCATTTCTGCGGCGAGATCGAGGAAGTCTATGCGAATGTCAGCAATAAAGTGCGAAATTTCCCGGTGGAGGATACGGCCGCCATTTCGTTGCGATTCAGGAACGGTGCGCTCGGAACCATTTTCCTGGCCGATTGCACGCCTTCCCTGACCTCCTGGGAAGGAACGACCGGGGAAAACCCGTTCCTTTACAGTGATTTCGGAAATTGCTGCCAGTTTTTCGGTACGGAGGGCTCCCTGTTGTTCCCGCAGATGAAGAGACGCTACTACAGCGATCCGACGGAGCGGGGATGGAATTTTCCCGTGACCGAAAAGGGATACAAGATCAGTCGGGAGGATCCCTACATCAAGGAATTCAATCATTTCTGCCGGGTTGTCCTGGGAAAGGAAGATCCGAGAATCTCCGGAGAAGATGCAAGAAGAACCCTTGAGGTGACTCTTGCCGTTCAAAGGTCCGGGGAAATCGGTCAACCCGTCCGTCTGTGATAGTTCACGACCGGACCCGGCAACCCCTTTTGTTATCCGATCCCGGATTCCAGACAGGCCTCAATCCATTCCCTCAACTGCGGATTTTTGTATATAAGCCAAAGAGGTCATTTGCGCTTTGGCTTGACAGCCCTCGTTGCTCTGTTGACATCCGACTTGAAAAGCTGTACAGAACGGCCGGTTTTCTGGAGGGTTTGCAGTGGATCCATGGAAAACTGGGGCCGGTCCTATACGAAAACAATCCATGAAATTGATCAGTGAAAAATCAACACTCCGGGGCAATGTGTTGATTCCGCCAAGCAAATCCCACACCATCAGGGCGGTGACTATCGCGGGCGTGGCGCACGGGAAGTCGATCATTCATCATCCGCTGGCATCGGGTGACGGTTTCGCAGCGGCGCGGGCCGCCGCCATGTTTGGGGCAAGGATAAATCTTGGCGGCTCCTGGGAGATGGAAGGCGTCGGTGGCGTGCCGCGCGTTCCCGACAACATCGTGGATGTGGCGAACTCCGGGACCACGATGAATTTCTGCATGGGAACGGCCAGTCTGGTGGACGGCACAACCGTGCTGAGTGGTGACCGCCAGATCATAAGACGATCGGTCCAGCCGTTGATCGAGGCGTTGAACGACCTCGGGGCCGAGGTAACCTCCACCCGCAACAATGGCCTTCCCCCTGTCGTGGTCAAGGGGCGAATAAAGGGAGGGAAAACCCGGTTCCGGGGAATCATCTCCCAGTATGTGTCCAGCCTTTTGATTCATTGCCCGTTAATCGAACACGATTCCGAATTCGAGGTTTATGATGTTCACGAAAAGCCGTATATTCATATGACACTGAAATGGCTGGATCGTCAGCGGATTCGCTATGAAGCATCGGATGATTTGAGCCATTTTAAGCTCTTCGGCGGACAGTCCTATGAGGGACAGGAAGTCGACATTCCCGGCGATTTTTCCTCCGCGGCCTTTTTTTTAATCGCCGGTGTTCTGTGCGATGCGGATATTGTGCTGTGTGGTCTGGATATGGACGATGCCCAGGGGGATAAGAAGATTTTTGACTGTTTAAGGGAAATGGGGGCATGGATCCGGATGGAACACGGCGGCGTCCGGGTGGGGCAGGGCGCCCTTCGCGGCATTGAGATTGACATGGCCGACATTCCGGATGCACTTCCGGCGATGGCTGTGGTAGGGTGCTTTGCAAAAGGGAAGACGGTTTTGCGCAATGTGGCCAACGCGCGGCTGAAAGAGACGGATCGGATTGCGGTCATGGCCGCTGAGCTGCGTCGTCTGGGTGGACGGGTGGAAGAGCTTCCCGATGGAATGATCATCCATGAAAGCCGGCTCAAGGGCTGCGCCGTTCGCGGCTATGGCGACCACCGGGTGGTGATGTCTCTATCCGTTGCCGGTCTGGCCATCCCCGGGCGGACGGAGGTGGATACCGCAGAAGCCGTCGAGGTCACGGTTCCGAATTTTCTGCAATTGATTCAGGGTATCGGCGGAAGGATCAGAAAAGAGTAGAAACGAAGGGGGAGAGTATGCAGGGAAATACGTTTGGGCGGGTTTTCCGCGTCACGGCCGCGGGCGAATCCTATGGCCCGGCCTTACAGATCATTGTGGACGGGGTGCCTCCGGGATTGCCCATCACGGAGGAGGAGGTCCAGTACGAACTCGACCGCCGCCGTCCGGGTCAAAGCGCCATCAGTTCTCCCCGTCAGGAAAAAGACAGGGTGCAAATCGTGGCCGGCGTTTTTGACGGTTACACCACCGGCGCCCCGGTCGGCATGATCATTTACAACGTCGATACGGAGCCGTTCCACGTCAAACAGTATGCCAAGGTCATGGAACGGGTTCGGCCCGGGCACGCGGACTACACCTTTCACATCAAATATGGACGCTTCCGGGACTGGCGGGGCGCCGGCCGCTCCAGCGGCCGGGAAACCGCCTGTCGGGTGGCCGCAGGAGCGGTTGCGAAGAAAATCCTTGCCCGGGAAGGAATCGAGGTCAGGGGCTACACAAAAGAAATGGCCGGGGTCGCGGCCGACCCGAAAATCACCTGGGCCGACATTGTGGCCCATGCGGAAAGCAACATCGCCCGTTGCCCGGATCCGGCGGCCGGCGAACGGATGATCGCCAAGACACTGGAGGCCAAAAAAAACGGCGACACCGTCGGCGGAATCATCGAAGTGATCGCCCGAGGGGTCCCGGCAGGTCTGGGCGAGCAGGTTTTTGACAAACTGACGGCCGGTCTGGCTCATGCCTTGATGAGCATCGGTTCCGTCCGGGGAATCGAGTTCGGTGACGGATTCGCCGAGGCCCGACGCCTGGGAAGCGAAAACAACGACATTCCCTATTACAACGAAAAAGGAGAAGTTCGTTTCCGAACAAACCGTTGCGGCGGGATGCTTGGTGGAATCAGCAACGGCGACGACATCGTTTTCCGGATCGCCGTCAAGCCGACCTCAACCATCTCCATGGATCAGATGACGGTCAATGTGATCAAGGAACGAAACGAGAAGCTTGCCGCGGAGACCCGGAGGGATCCGACCATCGTTCCCAGGGTGGTGCCGGTGGCCGAGGCGATGACGGCGATCGTGCTGGTGGATTTCCTGATGATGTGGAACGGTTACAAATCCCTGCGCCGCGACATGGAGGGCCCCCAAATTGGGCAGGGCATCCTCTTGGCGCCGGATCATAGCGGGACATTGGAAACCTGAGGAAGTCGCGGGATGATGAAAATCGAGGGAAAGGATCTGACGAAGATCTATCCTTCCCAGAACGGGCCGATGTGCGCCCTGAAGGACTTCAACCTGCAAGTCGCGGAAGGGGAGTTCGTCTGCATCGTCGGTCCTTCCGGTTGCGGGAAATCGACATTTCTCCGGATTTTGGGAGGGCTGATCACGCCGAGTTCCGGCTGGGTGAAACTGTTTCCGCGGAATCAGAACGTACCTCTCCAAAGCATCGTGTTTCAGGAATACGCCATCTTTCCCTGGAAGACGGTTTTGGACAATGTAGCCTTCGGTCTGGAGATGCGGGGAATTCCCCGAACGGAAAGGCGGGAAAGGGCCCGCGAGTGGATCCGGAAGGTGGGCCTCGCAAAATTCGCGGATGCCTATCCCCATCAACTCTCAGGAGGCATGAAACAAAGGGTGAGCATTGCCCGGGCCTTTGCAAACGATCCGGAGATCCTTTTGATGGATGAACCCCTCGGCGCACTGGATGCTCAGACACGGGCCATCCTGCAGGGGGAGCTGATCCGCCTCTGGGAAGCCTCCCGCAAGACCGTGGTCTACATCACCCACAGCATTGAAGAGTCGGTTCTCCTGGGGGACAGGATTGTGCTGATGACGGCCCATCCCGGGACATACAAAAGCGAATTTTCCGTGCCGTTTGACCGTCCCCGCAATTATGAGCTGACCAGTTCACCTGAGTTTGCGCGCCTGAGCTACGCCATCTGGCAGGAACTTGAGGTGGAGGTGCAACGGACGATGGAGAAGCAGTTATGAAAGAAGCCTGCTGGCACATGGATTCCTGTACCCGGGATCGTCTTCTTTCCATATTCTTTCCGCTTGCCCTTCTGTTTCTCTGGGAGGTGGCCGTGCGCCTGCAGTGGCTTGACGGGCGATTCTTTCCCGCACCCACGGCCGTGGTCGTGGCCCTCTGGGAACTGACGGTCAAGGGTGAATTGCTGGGGAAACTGTGGCTTCTGCCCGGTCTGATTGCCGCGGGCGATCTGGCGGGTGTCCGGAAGGTATTTACGGAGGGGCACCTGTGGGTGAGTTTGTTTCGGATCTTCTCGGGGTTTTTCGTCGGCGCCGTTCCGGGAATTATCCTCGGCGTCGTCATGGGGATGAACCGGACGGTCCGGGTTGCGCTCGATCCGGTCGTATCGGCGGTGTACGTTCTGCCCAAGATCGCCATCCTTCCGCTGGTCATGCTGGTTTTCGGAATCGGCGAGGTGAGCAAGATCGTGATTGTGGCCATCGCCTCTTTCTTCCTGGTTCTGATCAACACCACGGTGGGCGTGCGGGACATCGAGCCGATTTTTCTCGAAGCGGGGAAGAACTACGGCGCCAATCACCGACAGATGTTTCGTCATATCATCATCCCGGCAGCCCTTCCGATCATCTTCTCGGGCCTTCGGCTCAGTCTGGGTACATCCCTGATCGTCATCATCGCGGCTGAATTCGTGGCCGCCAATTACGGACTGGGCTATCTCATCTGGTTTTCCTGGCAGACCCTGCTGACGGAAAACATGTTTGCAGGCCTGCTGGTCATCATGATCCTCGGGGCGCTGTTCACCAGCGGTCTCCAGGCGTTGGAACGATGGCTGATGCCTTGGCAGAGGGAAGAG
>JAXDCM010000229.1:0-6639 GCA_034677965.1 Syntrophales bacterium | reverse complement strand
CCCTTCAGGGCCTTGGCCAGATCCGGTTCGATCCTGAGTTCCGTCAGATGCTCCTGATTCCGGAAGAACCGCGCCCAGGAGTGACCGGGGGAAGGATAGGTGTCCTGCTTCTCGAGCTCCCACCAGTGTTTCACATAGGGGTCGTGGACGCCGATCTCGGCCCCCATCTCGGTGAGCTTGCGGACCAGCGCCTCGGAACCGCTGTAGCGCGTATCGCCCACATCCTCCCGGTAGGAGGCGCCCAATATCACGATCTTCGACGCGGCCACGATTTTGCCCATGTTGCGCAGCGCATCACGGACCAGCTCCGCGGCGTGAAGCGAACGGGTATCGTTGATGTCGATGGCCAGCGGCGTGATCTTGAAAATGTCGTCGTCGAAGCCCATCAGGGTCTGGTAAGCCCAGACCCCCAAGCCGCCGTCCTTCGGGAGGCAGTATCCGCCGATCCCCGGGCCGGGGAAAATCATGTTCGAGTGGGTCGGGCGGACCTTAATCGCCTGGATCACCTTGATCAGGTCCACGCCGTTGCGCTCGGCAAAGAGGCTCCACTCGTTCAGAAACGCCAGGATGGTCGCCCGGTAGGAGTTCTCGACAATCTTGCAGGTCTCGCTCTCGATCGGGCGGTCGAGAACCGTCAGCGGGAACTTCTCGACGTTGAGAACCTCGGAAAGAAACTTGGTGACGCGCCTGCGGGACGTTTCGTTGACGCCGCTGCAAACCCGCCAGAAGTCCCGGATCGAAGAGACATAGTCGCGGCCCGGCATCACCCGCTCGTACGAGTGGGCCAAAAGCGGTTCGGAGGCAATGCCCCGTTTTTCAAAGGCCTTCTTCAGGATCGGGTAGGCGACATATTCGGTGGTTCCCGGCGGAACAGTCGTCTCGATCAGGACCAGACAGCCGGGGGAAATCCTCTCCCCAATGATCTTCAGGCCCTCCTCGAGCGCAGCGATCTCGGCATGACCCTGGCGGCAGTTGCCGAGAGTTTCCTTGAAGTAGTCGCACTGGACGTCCACGACGACACAGTCGGCGAGTGTCAGCGCGTCGTAAGTAAAAGTAGCCGTCAAGGTCTTTTTCCCGTTGACGCAGCGGGCAATCAGAGGGGCAACCTCCGGGTCCTCCGCCTCGACGGGGGCAATCCCGCGGTTCAGGGTTGGGATCTTCCAGTAGGAGCGAGGAGAAGGACGCTGCATCCCGATGACGAACTTGCAGGGGCGGCCGGTTTTCCTGTCCGCGGCATCGGCTACGATTCCAGCCATGACGGCGCCGACAAAGCCGACGCCCATCACCACGACGATCTCGCGGCCTTCTTTGCGATTTTTTGCAGTGAGCCTTTTGAGGCGTTTGAGTTCGGTGATGTAGTCCTTGGGAGAGGGCAGCGGAAAGGACTCGCCGCCCGGCGACACGGAAACCAAATCGGAAACGGATTCAAGAAACGGGGCTTGAAATTTCGTATCCTGCATCAAACGATATTCCCTTTCATAAAAAGTTCGGGGATCAGACCCAGAGAATTCTGAATATTTCCACACAGAGATTCATTTTGTCATTGCCGCAAAAACGGCAACGGCAGAGACGGGGTGTTTTTGAAAGGTCACGCGCATTTACCGGCCGGCGGCGGTCTGAGTTTCTCCACCATTCGCAAAACATTGTCAAGCAAATTTTCGGAGCCGGCGCGGCAATTGGACTTGCGGATTCGGGGATCCGTTTTCGCCGTCATCTCTGACAGGTCGGGCAAAACCACGTTCCCCGCCCACCCTGGGTGATCCGCTCAATCCTGCCGCCGCAACGACGGCAAGGCGCTCCCTGACGGGAGTACACCTCGAGATGGTCCTGATTCGTGCCGCCGCAACCGAAAAGATCCCTCCAGTCGGAAATGGTCGTTCCCCGGCAATGCACGGCACGTCGGAGGATTGCCTTGGTTGCCTTGGCCGTCTGTCGCCATTCCGTCGTCGACAGGCTGCAGACAGGCCGGCGGGGATCGATCCCCGCAGCGAAGAGGATCTCGCATGCATAGATGTTCCCGATCCCGGCGACGATCCTCTGGTCCATCAAAAAAGACTTCACCGGCAAGCGTCTTGTTTTTGCGATCTCCCGCAAACGCCGGGCCGGAAGAGCTCGCATGGGATCATCCTTGAGTGCCGGCGCCTTCCTGTCCGGAGGCTCCACGTCCAACGTTGCAAATCGGCGCGGATCAAGCAGAATCAGCGTCCCGGAGGAAAAGACGACGGCCAGCCGCGAGAAAGGGGGAAAGCTTGGAGTGATTTCGGAATCGAACGTCGGATTCAAAGAAGGAACCGGCTCTACGATCGACGAACCCATGCTGGCCGTCTCCGTTTTTAAAAATCCCGAGACATCCCCCGGTTTCATATCCCGGAAATCGCGGTGAGGGGTCTTTCTACCTTTTGGCGGACGGTGGGTTAAAACAGGGATGAGTCCCTCTTTGGGCCAAAAGAGAAGTCTCCCCGACATTCGCAGATGAAGCCGTGCGGTCAGGCCGCCTTCCATTTGGAAGTGGATGTATTTCCCGCTGCGCGTCACCGCTTCGACCCGCCGCCCAACCAGTCCCGTGACCTTTTTGAGCCCGGAATCCTTTGGGGTGATCCCCGGAAAAACGACGACACCTTCCCCTCTTTTTCGCTCAGGATTCACCAGGCACGGATCGAGAACCTCGATCCGGAGGATGGGTTCACCCGAGAGCACGGAACCCAACTGGCGGCAGAGTGTTTCGACTTCGGGAAGTTCAGGCATCGTGCCTCCTTTTATTCTTTCAGACACTGTAACCGGCAGAATGACCCTGTCAAGGGAAAACCTGCCTTGCGGCATGTGCGCCGACTGTATCCTGCAAAATAGGAACCATTTGTTCTGACTGTCCTTTAGTAGGAATGAAAAATTCCTAATTTGTATGTATATGAAAATTCAATGTTATTTAGATTTTAGTCTGATGATATCCGACTTTCCTCAGCCATGACTTATCATAACCGGAACAGATCGTTCCTTTACTACCGGCACATTCTTGAAATATCATCTGTATTATCAAGATATTAACCATATGGCATGAATCTCTCATTAGTTTTATTGAGGATTTGCGGTATGGCTCTTCCGAAAAAAAAATCGGTCACGCTGACCGGAATCGTGATCCCGGCGGATTGGAACGATCGTCAGGAGTTGATCGCCGCGGCTCTTGCGACGGCAGATGAAAAGGAATACCGAATCGCCGGGACCAAAAAAGGGAAAGAACTGCTGGATTGCCTCCAGCGTCAGATCGAGGCGACCGGTGTGCTGACGCGAGACGAAAAAGGCCGGAACGTGATCACGGTCAAACGCTACAGCGTCAAGTAAAGCGAAAAAGCATGACCGTGAGACTTCCGAAAAATTATTGATTGACAGGCGATTTCAAAAAGAGTAGAGGCTGCGCGAAAACGAGCAAGCATCATTGTAAGCATTACATTTGTTTAGAAAATACGCAGAGGCGTTGAGGTCAAATCCGGAGAGAAGCTAAGGATACTTTCTTCTGGAACATCAGACACAGGAGGCACAAAACGGATGGAAAGCGAACCACTTTTTGCAGAGGAGGCAGAGCCTCCAGGTAGTAAGACCGGCAACGGTCTTCAATGGATGAATGAACCGACGGGCCGGCCCTCGGGCGCCCTTTTCCCCCCCACCCTCATCCCGGTGCGTTCGGTGCCGAGATCGATTGTTTCCGGCAACGGCCGGGCACGGGCCTTTCGAAAACGCTTTTTCCCAGACATCACCATCAAGGAATGGAACGACTGGCACTGGCAACTCCGCAACCGCATTCGCGATGCGCAGACCCTGGGGAGGATGATTCGCCTGTCGGAGGATGAGCGCCATGCCATGATCGGACAGGGCGGATCTCTGCCGTTGGCGATTACACCCCATTACATGAGCCTGCTCGATCCGTGGAATCCGAACCAGGCGTTGCGTCGAACGGTGGTGCCTACCGTGCATGAACATTTCCGCAGCAACGGCGAAGCGGACGACCCTCTCCATGAGGATGAGGACAGCCCGGTTCCGGGAATCGTTCACCGTTACCCGGACCGCCTTCTGTTTCTGGTGACGGGAAACTGCTCCACCTATTGTCGTTATTGCACGCGGTCACGCATGGTCGGACACACCGGAAACCATTGCCTCAACACCGAACAATGGGAAAAGGGGATTGCATACATCGCGACCCACACCGAGGTTCGGGATGTCCTGCTCTCCGGCGGAGACCCGCTGACCCTGGCCGATGACCAGCTCGAATGGCTGCTCGCCCGTCTGCGGCGGATCCCTCATCTGGAGCTGCTCCGGATCGGCACGAAGGTGCCGGTGGTCCTCCCACAACGGATCACGCCTGCGCTGGTGAAAATGTTGAAGCGGTACCATCCGCTCTGGATCAGCATCCACGCCGCCCATCCGGACGAGTTGACTCCGGAGACGGCCCGTGCATGCACCCGCCTGGCCGACGCGGGAATCCCGCTCGGAAGCCAGACCGTGTTGCTTTCCGGAATCAACGACGACGTGGAAACGATGAAACGTCTCGTCCACGGTCTGCTGAAGATCCGGGTCAAACCGTATTACCTCTACCAGTGCGATCCGATTCCCGGTTCCTCCCATTTCCGGACTTTGGTAACAAAGGGTCTTGAGGTGATCCGGGGTCTGCGGGGTTTCACGACCGGCTATGCGGTTCCGACGTATGTGATCGACGCCCCCGGCGGCGGCGGGAAAATTCCGCTCCTGCCGGAATATGTCGAGGGACGCGAGGGCGGAGACCTGCTCCTTCGCAACTACGAGGGCAAGGTTTTCCGCTACCCGGACGGTCCGCCCGAGGAAAATGTGATCCACTGAGAAAATCCCCGGCCATCCGACCGATCAAGGAGGGCCGGGGTTTTTTGTCCGGAAAAAGGGGGCGGCTGCGGGCAGCTCTATTTCCGGGTTCCGGAGAGAAATCGAAAAGATGCTTTTTCCATTCAAAACAAGGATACCCTCGTGAAGATCGGCATCACATACGACCTGCGGGAGGATTACCTCGCCGAGGGGTACGGCGAGGAAGAAACGGCTGAATTCGATCATCCACGGACGATTGCCGCGATCGAGGAGGCGTTGCGGTCGCTCGGCTACGAAACAGACCGGATCGGTCACGTCCGCACACTTGCCAGACGGCTGGTTGCAGGCGAACGATGGGACATCGTTTTCAACATTGCCGAGGGCCTTTGGGGGTTCGGCCGGGAGGCACAGATCCCGGCCCTGCTGGATGCCTGGGGCATCCCCTATGTTTTTTCCGATCCGCTGGTGTTGTCGCTGACGCTGCATAAGGGGATGACCAAGCGCGTGATCCGCGATCTCGACATCCCGACTCCTGATTTCGCCATTGTGGAAACGCCGGCGGAGATTGCAAGGGTGGAACTTCCCTATCCGCTTTTCACGAAACCGGTCGCAGAGGGAACGGGGAAGGGGATCACCGCGGCTTCGAAGATCGAGAATCCGACGGAGCTCGCCCGCGTTTGCGAAAAATTGCTGGCCGGTTTTCGACAGCCCGTCCTGGTGGAAACTTACCTGCCGGGACGCGAATTCACCGTCGGAATCATCGGAACCGGCCGGGAGGCCTTCGTGCCCGCGGTGATGGAGGTCCACCTGACCGAAAAGGCGGAGAAAGAGGTCTATTCCTACGCGAACAAGGAGGACTGGCACGGGCGGATCGAGTACCGTCTGGCGGATGACGCCCAGGCGCGGGCCGCTTCGGAAACAGCCCTGGCTGCCTGGCGCGGTCTCGGCTGCCGCGACGGGGGACGGGTCGACCTGCGCTCCGATGCGAACGGGACGCCGAATTTCATCGAAGTCAACCCGCTGGCAGGACTTCGGCCGGAGCATTCCGATCTGCCGATCCTCTGCGGGCTTGCCGGCATGCCCTATCGGGACCTGATCGGCGGGATCATGCATTCCGCCCTGAAACGCATCAGAAACCATCCATGAAAATCGCCGTTGTCCATGGAGAGGTGGCCTCCGGTGCAGGCCGCGACGAACAGGATGTCCTTACGCAGGTGGATTGCGTCTCCCGGGGCCTCGCTGCTTTGGGTCATGAGCCCAGCACCGTTCCGATTTCATTGAACCTGGAATCGGCCATGCGGACGCTGGTCGATCTTCGACCGTCGATGGCGTTCAATCTCGTGGAAACCATCGCCGGCAAGGGCTGTCTCATCCACATCGTTCCCGCCCTGCTCGACGCGCTCAAAATCCCCTATACGGGTGCTGCGACGGAGGCGATGATCCTCACATCAAACAAACTCCTTGCGAAACGCCGGCTGATGGCCGCAGGCCTTCCGACGCCGACATGGCTCACTGTCAACAAGGGGGATCCCGGTCACGGAGATAGAGCGATCTCCCGGATGATTCCCGATCAACCCGCAAAGTGCCCGTACCGGCCGGACCGTGCCGGCGGCGACAAAGCACGCCGCGCCGTTCAACCCCCTGGGCCGGACCGTCCGGAAACGATCGCGGCGTGGGTCGTCAAGTCAGTCTGGGAACATGCATCCGTCGGCCTTGATGAGGACTCGGTCCTCTTTGGGGCAAACCGGGAGCGGCTCATGGCGGAGATGAACGCCCGCCGTGAATCGCTGGGCGGCGAATGCTTCGCCGAAGCCT
>JAXDCM010000228.1:0-7204 GCA_034677965.1 Syntrophales bacterium | reverse complement strand
TGAGGGATCCATTTTTTTCGAGCACAACGGTGTGCCGGGCCGAACTGACAGCGGCGGTCGAGCGAGAAAGCGGAGCGACGGGTTTCTCAGAGGCCAGGGAATCCCGCAGCGCCCGGAGATGCGCCGGCGTCGTACCGCAGCAGCCGCCCATGAGATTCACGCCGGCGGCGGCAAACGCTCCACCGAAACCCGCGAAGCCGGCCGCGTCCAGGTCGAAGACGGTTGCGCCGTCAATCAGTTGCGGCAGCCCCGCGTTCGGCTTGGCAACGAGCGGAACGGCGGCAAGGGGTTTCATCGTGGAGATCAGGCCGATCATCCCTTCCGGTCCGGTGGAGCAGTTGCAGCCGACGGCATCCGCCCCCAAACCTTGCAGGATGGTAAGCGCCGAGACCGGGTCCGTGCCGTTGAGCGTCCGGCCGTGCCTTTCATAGGTCATGGTCACCATGCAGAAATGGTCGCAGACTTCGCGGACCGCAATCAGGGCTGCCCGCGCCTCCTGGATGTCCATCATCGTCTCGATCACAAACAGGTCGACACCTCCCTCCAGGAGCCCCTGGGCCTGCTCTCGGAAAATCGCGACGGCCTCTTCGAAAGGAAGATCGCCGAAAGGCTCGACAAAACGGCCGGTGGGGCCGATATCCCCCGCGACGAGACCCATGCCCGCCGCCCGTACCGCGATTTCGGCAAGTTTCCGGTTCGTATCCCGGACGTCTGTCAGGCCGTACAGCCCCATCTTGAGACGATTCGCCCCGAAGGTCGCCGTGTAGACAATGTCCGATCCGGCCTCGCGGTAGGCGGTGTGAATCTCCTCCGTCGCCGCCGGGTGGTCGAGGCACCAGGCCTCCGGACAGACGCCCGCAGGCAGGCCCCTCTTCTGCAGTTCCGTTCCCATCGCGCCGTCCAGAAGCAGGATCCGTTGCCGCAACCGGCTGAGGATACGGTTTTTCGGATTCATGTCCTTCCCTCCATTTTCTGCAACAGGACCGTTTGGTTCGATATGCACCAACGCCGGCTTTCCTGCCCCGCTGTGTGTTCTTCATAACACAGAACGTCGCGTTTGCATAGGCGGACAGGCACAATACAAACAGGATGCGCGCAATCGATAATTTTGGTATAAATCCTTCAAATAGAAAAGGGTTAGACGAAAAACGTCAATCCATATCCATATTGAAAAAAGGGGAGGGCAAATGGCAAAGGCGCTGGAGGGAATCAGAGTATTGGATTTTACGCAGTATTTATCAGGTCCGCATTGCACGATGGTGCTGAGCGAGCTCGGGGCCGAGGTGATCAAGGTGGAAATGCCGGGCCGGGGCGAGCCGGAGCGTTTCGCCACGCCGCTGACCCCAAAGCAGGAGTCGTTTCAATTTCTTGATCGGAACCGGGGGAAAAAGAGTGTCACGCTGAACCTCAAAACCGAGAAGGGGCTGGAGATGGCCAAGAAGCTGGCGGCGAAAGCCGACATCCTCGTGGAGAACTTCGCAACCGGGGTGATGGAGAGGCTGGGCCTGGGCTATGAGGTCATCCGCGGGATCAATCCACGTCTCATCTACGCCTCCATCTCGGGCTTCGGCCATACGGGCCCCCGGCGCAACGACATCTCCTATGACGTGGTCAGCCAGGCGATGGGAGGGTTGATGGCCGTGACCGGCTACCCGGACGGCGAGCCACTGCGGACGGGCATCTCCATCGGGGACTATTTGGCGGGGTTCAATTGCACAATCGCTATCCTGGCGGCGCTGCATTACCGGACGATATCGGGCGAGGGGCAGGCGATCGACATCTCCATGCAGGACTCCGTATGGGGGCTGGTGTTCCCGGATCGCGCCGATTATTTTGCGACCGGCGAGGTCCCCGGGAGATTCGGCAACCAGTTTGCCAACTCCGTCCCGTTCGGCAGCTACAACGCCAAGGACGGCGCCGTGATCATCTGCACCATTGCGGATATTCAGTGGCAAAAGCTTCTGCAGGCGATCGGACGGGAGGATCTGAGCAACGACGAGCGTTTTGCCACCCGCGACAACCGGGTAAAAAACCGGGATGCGGTCAACGAAATCGTCGACGGCTGGTGCAGGAAGCATACGGTCGAGGAGATCCTGACGGCATTGAAGAAGAATCAGGTGGCCTGCTCGCCGCTGCCCACCTTTGACCAGGTTGCCAACGACCCCCATCTGGCCGACAGGGGGATGTTCGTCGAGGTGGATCAGCCCGTCTCCGGCAGGCTCAAGCTGCTCGGCTCGGTATTCAAGATGTCCAAGACGCCGGGCGACAGAAAGAGACCCGCCCCCGCCGTCGGCGAGCACAATGAGGAAATCTTCTCCCGGTTCCTGGGGATCGGTGCGCAGGAGATCCGGAAGCTGAAGGAAGAGGGTGTCGTTTGAGCCTGTTTCAGACCATCAGCGACCGGACCTTTTCAGCGACGAGATCCCCTATCCGAACGGTACCGACGACGGTGGAGCCCCGCTGCTGAATGTCCTGCGTCCGGAAACCTTCCCTCAACACCGCTCGGACGGCCTTTTCGACAATCGCCGCCTCCGCGGCCATGTCGAACGAGTGGCGGAGCATCATCGCCAACGACAGGATCGTAGCCAACGGATTGGCAACCCCTTTCCCGGCAATATCCGGAGCGGAACCGTGGATCGGTTCGTACAGGGCGCTTTTTTCACCGCAACTGGCCGAGGGCAGCATCCCGAGAGATCCGGTCAGCATCGAAGCCTCGTCGCTGAGAATGTCTCCGAACATGTTCGTCGTTACGATCACGTCGAACTGACCGGGGTTTCGGATGAGCTGCATGGCGCAGTTGTCGACGTACATGTGCAGGAGTTCCACATCCGGATAGTCCCGGCCGACATCGGTCACGACCTCCCGCCAGAGCTCCGTCATCTCCAGCACGTTGGCCTTGTCCACGGAGAGGAGCTTCCTGCGGCGGCCGCGGGCCGTATCGAAAGCCACCTTCGCGATCCGGCGGATCTCCGCTTCGGTGTAGATCATCGTGTTGACCCCGGTCCGCTGACCGTTCTTAATCCGGACGCCGCGGGGCTTGCCGAAGTAGGCGTCCCCCGTCAGTTCCCGGACGATCATCAGGTCGATCCCCCGGATGACGTCGGGCTTGAGCGGGGAGGCGTCGATCAGGTCCTCGAAGACGACGACCGGACGGAGGTTGGCATACAGTCCCAGACCGGACCGCAGGCCGAGGAGACCCCGCTCCGGCCTCAGACGGTATTCAAGCGGCTCCCATTTCGGGCCGCCCACCGCGCCCAGCAGAACGGCGTCGCTGCTCAGGGCCAGTTGCATTGTATCATCCGGAAGGGGTGATCCGGACTGGTCATAGGCCGCGCCGCCGACCAGCCCCTCTTTCGTTTCGAAGGAGACCCCGGTTTCTTTGGATACGATGTCGAGGATCTTCAGTGCCTCCCGGACGATTTCGGGTCCGATCCCATCCCCGGGGAAAACCGCGATTCGGTGCCGTTTCATTTTGCTGCCCCCTTCGCGATGTGGTTCATCAATCCGCCGTCGGCGATCAGTTCCTGCATGAACGGTGGGACCGGCGGGATGTGCAACGGATCGGCGGCGACCCCGACGATCCGGATCAGCCCGCCGTCGGCGTCCACCTCGATCTCTGCACCGTCATTTACCCGCCCCCACAGCTCGTCGCATTCGAAGATCGGCAACCCCATGTTGAAGGCGTTCCGGTAGAAGATCCGGGCGAAGCTGCGTGCCACAACGCAGGCAATGCCCGCTGCCTTGATTGCGATCGGGGCATGCTCCCTCGACGAGCCGCAGCCGAAATTTTCCCCGCCGACGATCATGTCGCCGGGCTTCATCTTTTTCATGAAGTCGGGATCCGCGTCTTCCATGCAGTGCGAGGCGAGCGCTTTGGGATCCCATGTGTTCAAATAGCGCGCCGGGATGATCGCATCGGTATCGATGTTGTCTCCGAACTTCCAGATTTTTCCGCTGAGTTTCATACTTCCGTCCTTTCGGATGCTGTTTACAGTTGTTCCGGTCCGGCCAGACGGCCGGCAACCGCGGTCGCCGCGGCGACGGCCGGTCCGGCGAGATAGACCTCGCTGTCCGGATGCCCCATCCGCCCCACGAAATTGCGGTTTGTCGTTGCGACCGACCGTTCGCCCTTGGCGAGGATCCCCATGTAGCCTCCCAGACAGGGACCGCAGGTCGGCAGGCTGATCGCGCCGCCGGCATCGAGGAAGATCTCAAAGAGCCCCTCTTCCAGCGCCTGCCGGTAGACGGACGGGGTCGCGGGGATGACAATGAGGCGAAAACCGGGAGCCACATGCCTTTCCTTGAGGATCGAGGCGGCCACGCGGAGGTCTTCGATCCGGCCGTTCGTGCAGGATCCGATGATCGACTGGTCGATCCGGACGTCACCGACCGTGCTGATCCCTCTTGCGTTGGAGGGAAGGTGCGGGAATGAGACCTGGAGCTCGATGCCGGAAACGTCGATATTCGTCACGGAATGGTAGCCGGCGTCCGGATCCGAGGTGTAGAAGACGTAGGGGCGTTCGGCCCGACCTTTGACATAGGCCTCTGTAACGGCATCGGGGATGAAAATTCCATTCTTCCCGCCCGCTTCGATAGCCATATTCGCCATCGTCAGGCGGTCGGCCATCGTCAGAGCGGCGACGGTCTCCCCGGTGAATTCCATGGCCCGGTAGAGCGCCCCGTCCACGCCGATCCGTCCGATCGTATGCAGGATCAGATCCTTGCCGCCGACCCACGGCCGCAATTTCCCATGGTAAACGAACCTCATGGTCTCGGGCACCTTGAACCAGAGCTCACCGGTCATCATCGCCGCGGCGAGGTCCGTGCTGCCGACCCCGGTGGCAAAGGCCCCCAGAGCCCCGTAGGTGCAGGTGTGGCTGTCGGCGCCGATCACGAGATCCCCCGGTCCGACGATCCCCTTCTCCGGCAGCAGCGCATGCTCGACACCCGCCTCGCCGATCTCGAAGTAATGGCTGATTTGTTGTTCGCGGGCGAAATCCCGCATGAGCTTGCATTGTTCGGCGGATGCAATGTCTTTGTTCGGGGCGAAGTGATCCGGGACAAGAACAATCTTCTCTCGGTCGAAAACCCTTTTTCCGCCCGCCTTCCGGAAGACATCGATCGCGATCGGCGCGGTGATGTCATTCCCCAGCGCGATGTCCACCTTTGCATTGATCAACATGCCGGGTTGCACCGCGTCGAGCTCCGCATGCCGGGCCAGAATCTTTTCTGTGATCGTCATCCCCATTTTGATGCTCTCCTCTGTTGATTTCCGCCGCCCCGTCTTCGGGACGGTTCGCCATCCTTACCGGATCTTTCCCTATTTCGCAACCTTTAAACCTGAACCTTCCGGATGTCCTTGCGCAGCCACTCCAGGCGGTTCAACGCGTTAATGTAGGCCTTGGCCGAGGCGACCAGGACGTCCGGATGAGCTCCGCGGCCCACGGCGGAGCGGCCGTTGAACTTGAGCTGCACCATCGCCTCCCCCTGTGCATCCGTGCCGCCCGTGACCGCGTTTACGGCGTATTTCAGAAGGGGATAATCGGTTTTCGTGATCTTTCGGATCGCGGTGAAGATCGCATCGACCGGCCCGACGCCGAAACCGGCTTCCTGAACCATCTTTCCGTCCACCTCCATCTGCATCGTTGCCGTCGGGACCGCCTGGCTGCCGCTGACGATATTGAGGTAGACGAAACGGTACTTCTCCTCGCTCCGCGAGGCCTCTTCATAGACAATGGACTCCAGATCCTCGTCGAAGACCTCCTTTTTGACGTCGGCCAGTTCCTTGAAGCGGACGAAGACACGCTGGATCTGGTCGTCTTCGAGGGCATAACCCAGCGCGCGGAGGCGATCGGCAATGGCGTGACTCCCCGAGTGTTTCCCGAGGACGATATGGGTGTCGGAAATCCCGACCGATTGCGGGGTCATGATTTCGTAAGTGATCTTCTCCTTGATCAGGCCGTCCTGGTGAATCCCGGACTCATGGGCAAAGGCGTTTGCCCCGACAATCGCCTTGTTCGGCTGGACGTGGATGCCCGTGATCTGTGTCAGCAGTCGCGAGGTCTGGTGGATATACTCGGTCCGGATTCCCGTCCAGAGATCGAAAAGGTCCTTTCGGGTCTTGATCGCCATCACGACCTCTTCCATGGCGCTGTTTCCGGCCCGCTCGCCGATCCCGTTGATCGTGCACTCCACCTGCCGAGCCCCGTTCCTCAGGGCCGCCAACGCATTCGCCGTGGCGAGACCCAGGTCGTTGTGGCAGTGGACCGAGATGACGGCCCGGCGGATGTTCTTCACGCGCCGGAAAAGGGTGGCAATCAGATCGCCGAATTCATCCGGCACCGCATATCCCACCGTATCCGGGATGTTCACCGTGGTTGCCCCCGCGGCGATGACGGCCTCCACCATGGCACAGAGGTAGTCCCGGTCGCTGCGGGTCGCATCCATCGGGGAAAACTCCACATTCTGAGTATAGTTGCGTGCATGGGCGACGGCCGCGATCGCCTCCCGGAGGACCTGTTCGCGGGATTTGTGGAGTTGGTGCCGGAGGTGGATGTCCGAAGAGGAGATGAAGGTGTGGATCCTCGGAGAGGCCGCTTCGGCCACCGCTTCCCAGGCCCGGTCAATATCGGCCGTATTGGCCCGCGCAAGCGCCGCGATCCCGCATCCCCGGATCTCCCGGGCGATCTGACGGACGGAGGCAAAATCCCCCTCCGAGGCAACGGGGAACCCGGCTTCGATGATGTCGACCCCCAGCTTTTCGAGTTGGCGGGCGATCCGGATTTTCTCGTCCGGATTCATGCTTGCCCCCGGTGACTGTTCGCCGTCCCGGAGCGTCGTGTCGAAGATGAAAACCCTGTTTTCTGTCGCTTCCATGGTGGTCTCCTTTCACGCATAAAAAAAAGCCGTGGACTTTTTTCTGCCCACGGCTTTTAGGTTCTTTTTCTGATTTCTGTTAGGAAAGTCCTAAAAACGATGGGCGGCTCCTTTGCAAAAGGCAAAGCAGGGCGAGTCCCAAAAGGAGGGAGAGCAACAGAATCGCATTCATCGCTCTTTCGCGGCCGTACATCGCTTGGATAAACCTTTCGTCCATTTTCCCCGCCCCAAAAACCGACCGGGGTCCACCCCGAGGCATTCCCTCCGGCGGCGGTTCGTCTCTCCTAAACGAAATTTGAGCGCCTGTCAAGCGGGATCTGAGGATCGG
>JAXDCM010000227.1:0-2772 GCA_034677965.1 Syntrophales bacterium | reverse complement strand
GTGTCGCACCCGTAGATGAACGGGAAGCCGAAGCGATGATCGACGAGCTTCGTTCGCGCAAATTGCTGGGTCCGTTCCGGGGAGAACAGGCCGCGCAAAAGGCGGGGATCATCCGAACCCTGACGGGACTATCCCGGATCGGCCTGGAGCTCCCGGACGTGACGGAAGCGGACATCAACCCTCTGCTGGTCGCACCGGACGGCCAGGCAACCGCGGTGGACGCCCTCATCATCCTCGGCGAACGGCCCGCCCTCAAAGCGACGCTCCCGCCGGTGGATCCGAAGGCGATCGCAAAGCTTTTCTATCCCCGGTCCGTCGCATTCGTCGGCGCCTCGGGAACCTTCGGCAAGTGGGGCTACATACTCTTCTGCAATCTGGCCGCGGGCGGATTCAAGGGGCCGATCCACCTGGTCAACCCCAAGGGCGGGGAGATCGCCGGACGGCCGGTCTTCCGATCGGTCGGAGAGATTCCGGGACCGGTCGATCTGGCCGTCGTCACGATCCCTGCGGCAAAGGTTATCGACCTGATCCCCCAGTTGAAGGACAAGGGGATCAAAAACATGCTGCTGATCACCTCCGGTTTTGCCGAAACGGGAGCCGAGGGCCGCCGTCTGGAGGAGGAGCTCGTCCGGAAGGCGCGCGAGGCGGATATCCTGATCCTCGGACCGAACACAATGGGGATCTGCAACCCCCACCATGCGCTGTACTGCTGCGGATCGAGCGTCCTCCCGAAACCCGGGACGACGACGCTCGTCTCCCAGTCGGGCAATCTCGGCGTGCAGCTTCTGGGATTCGCCGAACACGAGGGGATCGGCATCCGGGCCTTCGGCGGTTCGGGGAACGAGGCGATGATCACGATCGAGGATTATATGGAGTCGTTCGAGGTGGATGAACTGACACGGACGGTCGTCCTCTACCTCGAGAGCGTCAAGAACGGCCGGCGATTCTTCGAGTCCGCCCGGCGTGTGGGGCAAAAGAAGCCCGTCGTGATGCTCAAGGGCGGACGAACCCAGGCCGGGAACCGCGCCGCGGCGAGCCATACCGGGGCGTTGGCCTCCGACCTCCGGGTTTTCGACGCAGCCGTCCGCCAGGCGGGGATCGTTGTGGCCGAACAGCCGATGGATCTCCTCGATCTGTCGGCCGCGTTCTCATCGCTTCCCCTCCCCGAGGGCAAACGGGTCGCCGTGATGACCCTCGGCGGCGGCTGGGGCGTCGTCACGGCCGACCTCTGCGTGGAGAACGGCCTGTCGGTTCCCGATCTTTCCCCGGAACTGATCTCGCGGATCGATCAAATCCTTCCCCCCTACTGGAGCCGTTCCAATCCGATCGATCTGGTCGGTGAATTCGGCCCCAAGATCCCGATGCGGGTCATGGAGGAACTGGTCAAATGGGAGGGATGCGACGCGGTCATCCATTTGGGAATTGTCGGACGGTTGAGTTTCGTCAAGCTGATGATTCGTTCCATCCATCAGGTCGACCCGACCATGGACCGGAAGTTTCTTGATTCGGTTCCGAATGCCCTGTTCGAGTTCGAAAACCGATACACGATCCATACGGTCCACCTCATGGAGAAATACGGGAAACCGATTCTCGGCGTCAATCTGCTGCCCGATGAAAACGCCCGCACCATCCTGGAGGTGGAGGGAAGTCCCTACAAGGGGGTCTCCTACCTGACACCGGAACGGGCGGTCCACGCGCTGGCCAGGATGAACAGCTACCGGCAATGGCGGGAAAACCAGCGGGGCCGGAGCCTGTGATTCCCGGCCTGCAGGCATGGGAGACGGGCAGACGCCACCATAAAATCCGGTGATCCAATGGCCCAACCCGCCCGCCGCAAGCAGCGGGGTATCCTAATGGACCATGGTTCCATTCTTCGTCGCAAGAGACGGGGAATTGAACCCGAAGAGATGAACGATGGTTTACGCTGTTTGAGGTGAACAACCATGGAACATGTTCGATTCGGAAACACCGGCCTGAAAGTTTCCAAACTCTGTCTGGGCACCATGACCTTTGGGCTGCAGTGCGACGAGGCGACCTCCGTTGCCATTCTCGACAAGGCGGCGCAAGGCGGCATGACCTTCATCGACACCGCGGATGTGTACCCGTTGGGGAGCCCGCTGGAACTGGTCGGACGCACGGAAGAAATCGTCGGCAGGTGGCTCCGCGGAAAGCGCGAACAGTTTATCCTCGCCACCAAATGCGGCTTTGATATGGGGCCGCTTGACTGGCAGCGGGGCGCTTCGAGAAAGCACGTGCTGCATGCCGTCGACGCCTCGCTCAAGCGTCTGGGCACCGACTACGTGGATCTCTATCAGGTGCACCATCCGGACGCCGATACGCCGATGGACGAAACCCTGGAGGCCTTCGACACCGTTTTACGCAGCGGCAAAGCCCGTTACATCGGCTGTTCGAATTATCCGGCCTGGCGACTCGCCCGCGCCCTGGGCCGGAGCGAAGCGATGGGCCTCCACAAATTCATCTCCACGCAGCCCCGCTACAATCTTCTCTTCCGGCAGAACGAGCGGGAACTGTTCCCGCTGTGCCGGGAGGAGGGAATCGCCGTCATTCCGTACAACCCGCTTGCGGGAGGGATGCTGACGGGCAAGCACAGGCGTTCCGCGACGCCGGCCGAAGGCCGCTTTACATTGGGGAAAGCGGCCAAAATGTACACCGAACGCTACTGGCACGACCGGGAGTGGGATACGGTGGACGCCTTTGTGAAAATGGCCGGACAGGCCGGACTGGAACCCGCGACGTTGGCCGTGGCCTGGG
>JAXDCM010000226.1:0-6902 GCA_034677965.1 Syntrophales bacterium | reverse complement strand
CTCTGCGGACATACCCCGTTGCCGCTGGATCGGATTCTGGAGGGGCTGCGGACAAACCGAATCAATCTCGACAACGGCTGCTGTTATGTCGGTCATGTCGGGTGTCACAACCTTTTGGCGTATAATCTCGATGATGGAGAACTTATTGTCCAGCCGAACATCGAAGGAGAGGACTGAACCGACGGCGCCGTTGTCTTGAATGAAAGCCGGAAAGGGGTCCCCGGCGAATTCCTTCCGTATGGATGAAACCGGTGGTTCGGGCCGGAGGGATCCCATCGGAAAAGCGGCGTGAGGAAAGGATGTGAATTGCGAAGGCTTCTGATTTTCACGGACCTGGACGGCAGCCTGCTGGACAAGGCGGATTATTCCTATGCGGGGGCAAAACCGGCGCTGAACCGCATCGCCCGTCTCGGCATCCCGCTGATCATTGCCTCCAGCAAGACCCGCGCGGAGATCGAGGTGACGCAGCGGGAGCTGGGCATGACCGCCCCCTTTATCGTCGAGAACGGCGGCGGGATCTTCTTCCCCGACGCCGCCCGCAAACCTGCCGTCGGGGCGGAAGCACGAACAAGCGGGGCCGAGGAGGGGATGACCCTCGGCGTTCCCTATGCGCGGATCCGGGCTTTTCTGGAGAGCTTGCCCCGATCGATTCGGGTGCGCGGTTTTGGCGATATGACGGATCGGGAGGTGGCCGCGGCGTCGGACCTGACCCTGGAGCGGGCGGCGCTCGCCAAAAAGCGGGATTTCACGGAGCCTTTTCTGCTCGAGGAGCCCTCGGTTTTGCCGGCGTTGACGGAACGCGCGGAGCAGGCGGGGCTCCGGGTGGTTCGCGGCGGCCGCTTTTATCATCTCACGGGCGCGGGGCAGGACAAGGGTCTGGCAGTTCGCATTGTTCGGGAGCGCTTCGCAAAACGGCAGGGGGGACCGGCCGTCGCGATCGGCCTCGGCGACAGCGAGAACGATCTGCCGCTGCTTGCGGCGGTGGACGTTCCCGTCCTGATTCCCCAGCCCGACGGATCCCCACCGCACATCGATCTTCCGGGGCTGATCCATGCGGACGAACCGGGGTCCCGGGGTTGGAACGGTGCGGTTCAGCGGCTGCTTGACCAATTCGGATTTTTGTGCATTGAAGAACAAGGAATAGCGGCCCTCCCGGGCCGAAACCCCGGATACCCGGAAGGAGACAAAGCATGAGTGCAAATACCAGGTTTTCAACGGCGCTCCGACCCCATGTGCGGACAAAGATCGAAATGCTCGGCAAGGCGGACATCGTCGTAGGGATTCCCAGTTACCAAAGCGCCGATTCCATCGTCCACGTGATCAAGACGGTCATTGCCGGGATCGAACGCTACTATCCCGATTGCAAGGCCCTGATTATGGTTTCCGACGGCGGCTCCACGGACGATACCCGGGATGTCGCCTGCACGGTCGATCCGAAATCCTACAATATCGAGAGCATCGTCACGATCTACCGCGGCGTTCCCGGCAAGGGATCGGGACTGCGGGCCGTCTTCGAGGTGGCCGCCTTCCTGAAGGCCAGGGCCGTCTGCGTTTTTGACTCGGATCTGCTGTCGATCACTCCGGAGTGGGTCCGGAACCTGATCGAACCGGTTTTCGGGGGCTACGATTATGTCGCGCCGCTCTATAACCGTTACAAGCTGGATGCAACGATCACCAATACGGTTGCCTACAACCTGACCCGATCCCTCTACGGCCTCCGGATCCGGCAGCCGATCGGGGGGGACTTCGGCCTCTCGCCGGGGCTGGTGAAACACTATCTGGACCAGGACGTGTGGGAGACGGACGTGGCGAAATTCGGCATCGACATCTGGATGACCACGTGCGCCATCGTCGGGGGCTTCAAGGTCTGCCAGGCCCGGCTCGGAGCCAAGATCCACAGCCACAAGGACCCCTCCGCCGACCTGAGCCCGATGTTCCGGCAGGTGGTGGGAACCCAGTTCCTGCTGATGGCGCAGTACGAGAGCTTCTGGATGCAGGTCCGGGGATCCGTCGAGGTGCCGACGCTGGGGGACTGTATCGACCAGGAGCCCCCGCCCTTCGAGATCGACCAGAAGGGGCTGGTGGAGTATTTCCGGATGGGCATGCGCAATTTCGGCGGTGTCTGGAAAAACATCATCGACGAGCGGGACTACCAGTTCATCGAAAAGCTGGCGCGCAAGGTGAAAAACAACGGCTTTTCGATGCCCTCCGAAACCTGGGTCCGGATTGTTTTCCGTTACGCGGCCGCCTTCCATGCCACCCCCCGGCAGCGGTTCAAGCTCCTGGATACGATGATTCCTCTCTACTACGGAAGGGTTGCGTCGCTGGTCAACGAGCTTAAAGATCTGGATCGGGAGCAGGCGGAGGCTTTGATCGACCGGCAGGCCGAATTGTTCGAAAGCATGAAGGGCGAGCTGGTTTCGATCTGGCGCGAACGGAAAAGCGGAGAGGAATAACCCCGGGCGGCAGGGGATTCCCGCTACCAGCGTGTCAGATAATCGATGTCGATCTCCAGCCGGTCGTAGTCATCGTGGCTTTCAAGATAAAAAAATTCAGCCTCGAAGGTGGCGGTGACCCCTTCCGGGATATCCCCCAAATTTGCGGGGTATCCGTAGGCGGTATCGACAATGGTGTTGCCTCGGTATGCGTAGATCGTCACTTTGGTGTTGTATCCGGTTTCGTCCCCGTTGTTGATGACGGTCCCCCCCACATACGGCCGGTCATACGATGTGTATCCCTTGGTCAGGCCGCCGTACAGTTCAATCTCGGCGCCTTCCCACCACCACCAGTCATCGTCGTCATGACAGGCGACGGTTGAAAAAATCATCAAAAACCCGATGAGAATGGCGAATGGGGTTTTCCATTTTTTCATGTTCGTGCCCTCCGCAGATGCCGCCAGCTACTGATGGCGATACCGCATCTTCTCGATGATCCATCTCAACTGTTTGTTGTGGGAGTCGATCTGCGCCTGGATCAGTTGTTTCGTTTTTTCGTCTTCCTCTTCGGCCAATACGTTTTCCAGATCCCTGATCAGGCAGTAATAGGATTGATATCTTTTTTTCAGTTTTTCAGTGGGTTGGGACGGAACGGCGCTTCCGATTTCATACGGGCATTTGGTCATGTCCGGGGTAGGCAATTCCTCAGCCGGCGCGAGGGAAGCTGAAAGGAGCGCGAATAGAAAGAATATAAAAAAGGCTATCATTCTTCGGGCAACCATATTTTACCTCCTGCTCAGCCGATCAAAGTCCCGAATCTCTGCACACGAATCCTCACAAAAATTCGATCCGGGTCCTGAAATCCTCCTGGGTCGCCAGCCCGATCTTCTTGAGAAGCCGCCGGAGTGCCTCCCCGATCGGCATCTGCCGCGCCACGATGATTCCCCAATGCTCCCGGTTCTGTTGAGCATACAGATTGTGGAGCTTGACGAAGTCCCGAATGTTGAAGGTGACCAGGCACCGTTCTTCCTGGACGGCAAAGGCAAGCTGTTCGCTGTCCGATTTGCCCTTCCGCTTCAGGTCTTGGGCGTGAATGACATCATATCCTCTTTGCCGCAGGGCGTGCGACAACCCCGTGTGGATATCCTCGTCCAAGAACAATTTCAGTTTCATCGATCGGAGCCTCGTCAGTGCCGTGCGGGATAGGCTTTGACCTGGCTTTTCCAGTATTCGACGTTCCCCGCCTCTTCCAGATCCGCGTTGATTTCGTCCTGATGGTCGAAGTAATACGCAAGGGCAGAGTGCACCTGGGAAGGGGTCAGGTGGCGGAGACTTTCAAGGATCTCGTCGATGCTCATGCCAAGCTGATAGTATCCGGCGATACAGTTGACGGTAATTCTCGTGCCTGCAATAACCGGCCGTCCATCGGCAATGCCGGGATCCGACTTGATATAGGGGTAATCCAGTTTTTGGGCTGTTTGCGACATGTTCCACCTGCTCTTTCTGCGATCCGTTCCCGAGGCCCGCCTGCCGAAAAATCCGGCGGAAACAATTCAGTTCCGTCTTCAGAATAGATGAGAACGGCCTGTCTGTCAATTTGAAAATCACATTTGAAAATCGCATAGTGTCACACATAAAATCATTGAATGCGGGCTTGCTCCATGCCAGTAGGTTCCCGGTGTCAAGCATGTTCGGTTGCCTGTTTTTAGGCTGGTTTTTGAATTCAGTGTCGTTGGCCGACCTGTTTTGCAGCCAAGATTTACCCTTCCGTGATTTACAGTCGCAATGTTTCAGCGATGATGGTATTGTCTTTGAACGCCGCAGAGCGAAGCGGCGGTTCATTCCACCGATTGCGGCCCCTAAGATGCCCCTGAAAAGAAAAAATCTACTCCTTGTCATTCTGCTGACCGTCACGGCAGGCGTGTTTCTGATTGCCTGCTCTTCCGGCGCCAAGCCTTCCCGTCTTGCCGGCGACGCGGTCATCCTCGCCTTCGGAGACAGCCTGACCTTCGGGACCGGGGCCTCGGCAGACGAAAGCTATCCGGCGGTCCTGGAGCGGCTGGTCGGCCGGCGGGTGGTGAATTCCGGGATCCCCGGAGAGGTCACAGCGGAAGGGTTGACCCGCCTGCCGGAGGTCCTGGAAAAGGAGAAGCCCGGGTTGATGATCCTCTGCCACGGAGGCAATGACCTGCTCCGCCGCCACGATCGGCGGCAGACCGCCCGGAATTTGCGGGAGATGATCCGGCTGGCGCAGGAAAGGGGCATCGCCGTCGTCGTCATCGCGGTGCCGTCCCTGGGCCTTTCTCTGTCGCCGCCGTCCTTCTATCGGGAGACGGCCGCGGAAATGAAGGTCCCGATCGAGGAAAAGATTCTGGCGACGGTGCTCTCCGACGGCTCCCTGAAGTCCGACTATATCCATCCCAATGCGGCGGGATACCGCAGGCTGGCCGAGGCGATTGCCGACCTGCTGAGGAAAAGCGGCGCTTTGGAGTAGCCATCCGTTCCGTTGACCCGTGGATGCCCCCCGTCTGCCGCAACAAAGGACCTGCCTGTTTTCCGATGCAATATCAGTAAAATATCGATTGACACCCCAAAAAGACCCTCCTATACTTCGCGCCATCAGACGCAATCCTCTTCCATAAGAAAAATATCTTCATCTTTTTCAGACCGGGGCGGCAGAGAAAACCCCGTCATTTCAGGGGAGGTGCAGACGATGATCCGGAATGCCTCTCTTAAAAGCGGCCCGGCTTCATTGCTTTATGCCGGGGGCAAGTCGAACAAATGCAAACCTTCGATACTCCTACCCCTCTTTCTAACCATTTTCATCGGTCTTGCTCTTCCCGCGGAGGCCCGTCAGCGCGCGACTATTTCCGCTGGCATCTTCCATAGCCTCGGCATCAGGACAGATGGCGTTGTCGTGGCCTGGGGGGACAATGAAAGCGGCCAGAGCGCAGTCCCGCCCGGTTTGGGCAGTGTGACAGACGTGTCAGCGGGAGATTATCACAGCCTGGCTTTGAAGTCTGGTGGAAGCGTGGTGGCATGGGGATATGACGTTTTCGGCCAGAGCACGGTTCCTGCCGCGGCCCTCAGCAGCGTGGTTGCTGTGGCAGCGGGAGGGCTCCACAGTCTGGCTCTGAAGTCTGATGGCAGCGTCGTGGCATGGGGATATAACTGCTATGGCCAGAGCACGGTTCCTGCCACGGCCCTGAGCGGTGTCGTGGCTGTCGCAGCGGGTGGTTACCACAACCTGGCTCTGAAATCGGACGGCGGCGTCGTGGCATGGGGATATGACGGTTTCGGCCAGAGCACGGTTCCTGCCGCGGCCCTGAACGGTGTCGTGGCTGTGGCGGCGGGTGCTTACCACAGCCTGGTTCTGAAATCGGACGGCGTGGTCGTGGCATGGGGGAATAACTATTTTGATCAGCGTGATGTCCCCGACGGCCTCAATGGCGTCGTGGCTGTTGCGGCGGGGTATGACCACAGTCTGGCTCTGAAATCGGACGGCAGCGTAGTGGCATGGGGCTCTAACCAATCCGGCCAGAGCACGGTTCCTGCCGCGGCCCTGAACGGTGTTGTGGCCGTGGCGGGGGGATATGGCCACAGCCTGGCCCTGAAAGCTGATGGAACTTTGATGACTTGGGGGGATAATAGTGATGGCCAATGCAATGCTCGTCTGCCGCAGGGAATCGCTGGCGGACGTCTCCACAGCGTAGCCGTAAAGTCTGACGGCACGGTGGAGGCTTGGGGGAATAATGATGACGGGCAGTGCAACGTTCGCGTAGGTCTCAGCGGTGTGGTGGCCGTGGCGGCAAGCCGTGACCACAGTCTGGCCCTGAAGTCCGACGGCACGGTGGTGGCCCGGGGGAATAATGACGACGGCCAGTGCAGCGTTCCCGCCGGCCTGAACAACGTTGTGGCGGTGGCGGCCGGAAGCGCCCACAGCCTGGCCCTGAAGTCCAACGGCAGGGTGGTGGCCTGGGGGAATAACGACTACGGCCAGTGCGACATCACCGGCGACGACAATGTGGCCATAGCTGCGCGTGGCGTACACAGCCTCGTCCTGAAGTCCGACAGAACCGTGAGGGCCTGGGGGAATAATTCGTTTAACCAGTGCGACGTTCCACCCGGTCTCAGCAACGTGGTGGCCGTGGCTGCTGGTTACTGGCACAGTCTTGCCCTGAAGTCTAACGGGACGGTGGTGGCCTGGGGAGATGACACCGCCGGCCAAAGCACAGTTCCCGGGGATATCTACGACGTCCTCGCGGTGGCTGCGGGTGACTTGCACAACCTGGCCCTGAAGCCGGACGGCAAAGTGAAGGCCTGGGGGAGCGACTACAACGGCCAGAGCACTGTTCCCGCCGCTCTGTCCCTCACTCCCGTGATAGCCGTGGCGGCCGGATCATCGCACAGCTTGGCCCTGAGGTCCAACGGCACCGTGAAAGGCTGGGGACTCAATGATGAAGGCCA
>JAXDCM010000225.1:0-7113 GCA_034677965.1 Syntrophales bacterium | reverse complement strand
GGGAAACAACCCTCTTTTCCCACCCGGAGTCTACATCGTCGAACATTCCGTTACCTCCGGCCGCCCCTGTGGCGAAAACGAATAATCTCGATCAATCGGTTACAAAAATCCATTGCCGGTACATGACTGCCCTTGTATGCGCAGCCGTCCTGAGAATGATTCATAAGGGCGTGAAGCAAATTTGTCAATTCATTTGATCCTTCAGGGTATTTTTTGGAGCGGTCCGGCAAACCGGAACGGCGTCTCGTAAAGCAAGGAGAACGCAACTTGATTTGAACCGGATACGGTTTTTACACAAGACATGGAAATTCGCTTGCGCAAGGGGGTCAGTTACGCACCACAACCTTGATGGCTGTGGCATCCGTGTCGGCAGCCCGGAAGGCGTCGGCGATTCGGTCGAGCGGGAATTCGTGCGTGATCAGCGGGCGGATGTTCACCATGCCCTGGATCACGGGTCGCAAAGCCCAAGGCGTCCAGACCTTCCTCTCCTCCGGCGTGTGGTGAACAAGGCAGGTCGAACGGATATCGAACCCGTCGTCGTGCCAACGGCTGAGGTTCAGGGTCACGGGCTGGGTAATCCAGCTATACAGGGCCAGGATCCCGTTGTGCTTCAGCATGGCGCTTGCCTGATTCATGCTCTGCTCGCTGCCGGCCGCCTCGACCACCACATCCGCGCCCCGCCCCCCGGTCAGTTCGAGCACCGCTTGCACCGGATCCTCGCGGCGGGGATTGATCACCACATCGCATCCCAATCGCTTGGCGAGATCCAGCTTCCCGTCCGCCAGATCGATCGCCACCACCCGGTATGCGCCCTTGCGCTTTGCCGCCTGGGCGATGATCTGGCCGGCGAAGCCCACACCATAGACCACCACGACGTCGCCGAGCTGGGTGCCGCAGGTCAATCCTGAGTACATGGCGCAGCCGATCGGCTCGCCCAGACAGGCGAAGTCCCTGTCCAGACCCGCAGGAGCGGGCTGGAGGCCGGCAACGGGGGCTTTGAAGTAGTCCGCGAAGGTGTTGCACCACGTGAAGGCCATCACCTGATCGCCGGGCCGGTACTCCCGCACCTTTGCGCCCACCTCCACCACGGTGCCGCCGCTTTCGTGTCCCAGGTAGAACGGCAGAGAGATCTTCTCGGGTATCTCCCCGCGATACATCGCCTTGTCCGAACCGCAGATGCCGGACAGATGGGCCTTGACAAGCACCTCGTCCTCGGCGAGTATCAGCTCTCGTTCCACCAGAACGATCTCCCCAGGCTTGCGAAGCTGCGCAGCACGCGTCTTCATTTCTTCTCTCCGATCAAGAACAACTACCCTGTCTCACGCCGAGACACGGAGAGAGGCGCATCCTGTAACGACGGCCTCCTTTGTCGGTTCTACCGTTCCACCGATCCGGTCTTTCCGTCTCTGTCGGACAGGAACATGGGTTTGGAACGATTCGACCATACGGAAAGAGGCCTTGCATGTCAAGAGAATTGCCTCGCAATCGGCCTCGGCGGGAATGCATCCTTAGCGCTCTTCCGGATGTGCCCGTCACAGGTCAGGGCCGGAACCGCCAAGGTCGATCCTCTGGTGGAGAAGCCGACCCGGCGCATTTCCGGCATACCACCGCGGATGGCCAGTCACTGGCCGTCAGCGATGGCGCAGCCGTTTGCGCTCGAGGCTTCTCCGTCCAAGTCCTGCTTCAGGCGAGCCACCGTCGTCCCCTTATGACGGAACCACGATGCTCGGCAGCCAGGTCGCCAGGGCCGGGAAGATCATGACAAGGGCAATGACCATGATATCGATGACCATGAAGGGGATGGCCCCGATAAACAGGCGCCGCAGGCTGATGGCCTCGGGCATGAGCCCCTTGACGATGTAGAGGTTTAGCCCCATGGGCGGCGAGATGTTCCCGCAGCACATGTTGATCGTCATCAGGATGCCGAACCAGATGATGTTGATCTCGAGGGCCAGCAGGATCGGCAGAACGATCGGAGTGGTCATCATGACGATGGCCGCGGGATCGAGGAACATGCCGAGAATCAGGTAACCGACCATCAGCACGGCCACGATGACCATGGGCGTCACCGGAAGCTCGACCACCCAGTCCGTGAGCGCCTGGGCACATCCCGAGTAAATGATGACATAGCCGAAGGCCGTCGCGCCGATAATGATCCAGCCGATCATTGTGGTGGTCCGCACGGACTGGATAATGCACTTTCGCAGGACCGCAAGGTTCATTTTGCCCTTTAGGCAGGCGATGATGAAGACGGCCAGGCAGGCGATCGCGCTCGATTCCGTCGGCGTCGCCGCGCCGGTGTAGATCGTGCCCAGCAGGAGAAGGACAACCAGCAGCAGGGACCACACCCGCCACAGCGAACCGAACTTCTCCTTCCAGGTGAAGCGGTTGGTATCCCTCGGGGCCATGGCGGGCTTGATCAGAACAGTCAGCCAGATGTAGAGAACACCGATAATGGTCATCACGATCCCGGGGATGAACCCGCCGGCAAAGAGGGCGCCGATGGATTCGTTCGCCAGCGTGCCGTATAGGATCAGGATGATGCTTGGCGGGATCAGGATGGACAAGGCCCCGGAAAAGGCGACGATGGCCCCCGACATCCCCTGGTCGTATTGCCTCCGGAGCATTTCGGGCAGCGATAGGAGGCCCACCGTGGCGGTCCCGGCAGTGCTGGCGCCGCAGACGGCTCCGAAGATGGCCCCGAAGACGGTGCTGGTCATCCCCAGCCCCCCCGGCATGCCGCGGAGAAATCGGTCGGCCACGTCGTAGGTATCCTTGCCCATCTCGCAGTGCATGACGATCTGGGCCATCAGGATAAACAGGGGGACGCAGACGAGGGTGAAACTGCTCATATGGCCGTAGCCGGCCAGGGCCACTCCGTAAAGACCCGTGGTTCCGGGCCAGAAGATCAGGGCCGCGAGCATGCTCAGGAATCCCAGCGAGAAGGCCACCGGGAGTCCCAGGCAGAGCAACAGGGTCAAGGACCCCATCAGGATGATCAAAATCCAATACCATTCCATGGGCAATCACCTCCAATCGTTCAACCGTTCAACTCCCTCAAGCGTTTGACGGCCCGGATGATCCGAAAAAGAAACTCGAACCCCAGCAGCACCCCGCCGATCACCAGGAATGACCGCATCGGCCACATGGGCAGAGCTAGGTACTCCGTGCTTTTGACATTGCCGGCTATGGCCTCCCACGTGTATTTGATCGATTCCATCGAAAAGATGGCCATATAGACCAAGGCCATGCCGGAGGTGACAACCTCCAACCGCAGCCGCTTGCGCTCCGCCAAGGCTTCGGTCACGATGTCAACGGCCACATGACCGCCCGCGGGCAGCGCCCAGGGTCCCCCGAAGAACATGACCAGGACGAGAAAGTAGCGATTGAGCTCGCCGGCCCAGGTTGTGGGCATGCCGAAGGCATACCTCATGACGACATCGTAACTAATGGTCAGCATCATCACGATGATGATCCAGCCCGCGAACTCGGCCAGAAAGCGGTCAAAGACGGACACCGCCCGCATGAAGGCGTTGCGGTCCACAGGCATTTCTACACTCCCATGACTCATAACCCCTCTCCTTTATGGGTGGGGGCGGCGGAACACCACGGTCCCGCCGCCCAGAGAATCAGCGTCAGGTCCTCCGTGAGGATGCATCACCACTTTTTCATTTCCGCTTTGACCAACTCCACGAGCCGCTTGCAGTCGGGGCTCTCGTTGGCATACCATTCCCAGACCGGTTCGAGCATTGTCTTTGACTTGGCGACATTGGCCGCGTCAAATTCAAGGAATTTCACACCTTTTGCCTTGCACCATTCCTCGATCTCTCGTTCGTATGCCGGCCAGTGCTCCAAGCTGGCCCAACGACCCCAATCCTTGGCCACTTTCTTCAATTTATCCTGAAGGTGCTTGGGAAGCTTGGCCCAGGCATCGGCGTTGATCCAAAGGTCGTCGGTCCAGATATACACCGGGGGGCCGGTAAAGGACTTGGCCACCTCGAAAAACTTGTAGTCCTTCAAGCCGTAAGCGTAGAAGAGCATGGCGTCGAGGGTTCCCATCTGCAGAGCGGGATAGATCTCCCCGGTGGCCATGGTCACGGGGCTTGCGCCCCAGGCCTTGGCGATTCGCGTGTTGACACCACCGGCCGCCCGCAGCTTGATGTTCTTCAGGGAATCGATGGTGGGAAATTCCTTCTTGCCGGCGCCGATGATCCCCGAACTGCCGCAGAGGATGTTTGTCAGCAGAACGGCGTTGGCCTTTTTGAGGTAGGCGTTGCGGATGATGTTGGCGAATTCGTTTTCGCCGTTGAAGAAATCGTAGAACTTATCGCGATTGCCGAGTGAAATATAGGGCATCCAGTCGATATCCCCTTCGGGAACCATGCCGTGAAAATAGGAGGAGCAGCTACCCAGCATGTCGATGGTCCCCCTCTTCAGCCCTTCCAGCGCCTCTTCCCTGCCGACCAGTTGGTCCGCCGGAAACACCGTGAAGGACAGCTCCCCTCCGGTTTCTTTCTTGATCATCTTGACGAATTGTTGGTAGGCCTTGAACTCGGGGTGCTGCGTGTGCCAGGCCATCTGGAATTTCAGGTTGTATTTGGCGGCCTCCGCCTGGTGGAGCAACCCGAAACCGAACATCATGCCCAGAGTGACAAGGAAAACAACAAGGTGCCGTACAATTCTGTCCGTCTTCATCATGATCCCTCCTTATGGCAATGTGATTCGCGTCTCCGGTTTCCCGCCTCGTCCTGCCGGGAAACCCCGTTTGATTCATTCCCTCCCGTCTTCAATCTCCTTGGCGCCTTTCAGAACCCCGCTCGGGCTTCTTCACCGGCCGGGCGTCACTGTAAGATGAGTCGCTGGGGATCGCATTTCTCCCGGAGGATTCTCAGCTCCTCCGGGGTCGGGGGCGGCACCTCATCCACCCGAGAAGTATCCAGCGAAAAATCCATATTATCTAATACCTTGGCAGGGCCGATCCCGGGATATACCCCTGCCAGATACATCTCTTTGGTCCGGTCGTCAAAGCGAAAGACCGCCATGTTCGTGATCACCATCGACGGTCCTCCGGGCCGCAATCCCGCCTCACAGCGTCCCTCCGCACCGCCCATATGGCCCGGACTCGTCAGATAATCCAGCTTCTTCACGAAGCGTTTTTTCTCCTGCTGCATGAAAATGACGCAGCGGGGGACGAAGGAAGCCACGTCGCAGGCGCCGCCGCTGCCGGAAAACCGGGTCTTCGGCTTGATGTAGTTTCCAATGACCGTCGTGTTGAGGTTGCCGTAGAGATCGATCTGGGCAGCCCCGAGGATGCCGATGACATGCCGACCGGTGATAGGGTTCTGCATGGTGATGAAGGCATCGAAGAGGCCGCCGTTGGTTGCGGCCAGGTACATCACCCTCGAGTCGGCCACGGCCAGGGGAATCTCGTCCAGTTTCGAATCGATGGCCCCGGTCTCGAAAAACATCACGCTATCCGGGGCGTTGATGTTCTTGGCCGCCATGGCGGCCAGCATGGAGATTCCCGTTCCGCAGAAGACGATATCCCCGTTCTTGATCTCCCTGGCGGCCACGATCGTCATCATTTCCCGCAAAGTATAATTTCCCATTGTTTCCCCTTCAGCCTCTGGCCAGATTCACCGCGTATCCCGTTTCGGGATCCGCCTTGATCTTTTCGAGATGTTCTTCGCCGCCATGCAGGGCGATGTAGGCCGCATGATCCTTGGTCCCGTGAATGTATTTCCGGAGGTATTCCTCGTGCAGAGTCTCATCTTTGGCGCATTTGACATAATTCAACAGGCAGACGGGGGCGTAATCGTAATAGCCGTAACAGGCCGTCGGGTAGGCGCCATAGGGAATCGGCACCACGGCATCGATATGAAGGAAGGGGATATTGTTCCGGTCCGGGTGCTTTCGCAATTCTTCTGTATCCACCAGTTCCTCGCAGGTCAGGATGCAGTGCTCGGCTGACTTGACCTGCTCGACGTCGGCGAAGTTCAGCCCCTCGATACGTCCTGTTCCCTGGCGGTCCGCTTTCTGGACATGGATAATGGTGACATCGGTGCGGATCGCGGGCACCAAAACCACCTTCGGGGTGTTCATCCATGAACCGAAGGGGTTATCCATCACCACCACCTTTTTGTCCGGCAGTCTCGGATCTTCTTTCCTCTCGTTCTCAGGAAACCCCCAGACCTTCACCAGATCGGTCCCTAGCGACGATACCGTCGGAAGGAACGGCATCCCCATCGCACCCGCCATGAACCGTAACGTCATCTGGAAGTTCGAGTAGTCCTCGACGCGGATGGATCCCTCCTGAACGGCCTTCCGAAAGCGGATACAGGTCGCCGCGTACTTCCCATTGCCGCCGTAGGCAATGTCGATCCGCGAGACGCAGCCGCCTCCGATCAACTCATCGGCTCCCTGTCCGTTGGAATGGGCAAAGAGGTGCAGATTGCGGATCCCCTGCCGGATGATCTCATGGACGGCGGCCATGGGATTGCGATTGATGGTAAATCCGCCAATGGAAATCTGACTGCCGTCCTTGACGTAGGTGCGGACGGCCTCGGTCAGCGACATCACCTTATCCTGCTTCATGTTCATAATTCGTTGATTCCCTCCTTGGGGCGTATTTGCTCGACATGCCGCAAAATCGACAAGACTTCACCGCCGTGGTGAAAATGGCGCCTCTTGCCGCAGGGGAGCGACGCCCGCTAAATGCATTCGCCAACCGACTTCAGGAACGAAATCGTCCTTCTGGATAAATGATGAAAATGTCGAAACCGTCTGAACTCAGGGCACTGCAAAACGAGGGCTCACAGTGCCGCCCTCTCATGAAAGAAAAGTTTTCCACACCCCGGGGATCTCGGTTTTGGGACAACCGAGCGCCCATGAGATCTGAGCGGCAGTTCTGACAATTGCGGGAACGATGATTTTTTTAAGGCGGTTCACGGTGATGGCCGTTGCCGTGCCCGACACGTTAGAAAAGTTCCAGGATGTCCAGACCGCGCGCCAAAGCCTCGATGTGGTAACGGGAGGCCCCCAGTCTGGGTTCGGTTTTAATAGTTTTCATCTAATAAAACCTCTTTTTGCATTGCGAAATTTGGTAACATGCCC
>JAXDCM010000224.1:0-7338 GCA_034677965.1 Syntrophales bacterium | reverse complement strand
AAGAGCAGGAGGAGACCGAGGACCAGGATTACGTCAAGACGGAAGCCCTGATGCGGAGCGTCCGGGAGGCCTTTGAAACCTATGTGAAGCTGAGCAAGAAGGTTCATATCGAAATGGTGGGAACGATTGCCTCCATCGAAGGCGCTTCGAAGCTGGCGGATGTCATTGTTTCCCACATCGGGATCAAGCTGGAGGACAAGCAGCGGATCCTGGAGATCCTCAATGTCAATGCCCGTCTCGAGACCATTTATGAACTGATGCTGGGCGAGATCGAGATCCTTCAGGTCGAGGAAAAGATCAAGCGGCGCGTCAAAAAGCAGATGGAGAAGACCCAGAAGGACTATTATCTGAACGAGCAGATGCGGGCCATCCAGAAGGAGATGGGCGAAAAGGATGATTTTAAAAGCGAGATTGCGGAACTCGAGAAGAAGCTGAAGGCCAAGAAGATGTCCGAGGAGGCCCAGAAAAAGGTCAAGGCGGAGATCAAAAAGCTGCAGATGATGGCCCCCATGTCCGCGGAAGCGACGGTTTCCCGAAATTACATTGACTGGCTCCTGGACATGCCCTGGTTTGAAAAAACGGAGAACAAGAACGCCCTCAAAGAATCCGAGGCGATTCTGGAAGAGGATCATTACGGGCTGAAGCAAGTCAAGGAGCGGATTCTTGAATATCTGGCCGTGCAGTCCCTGGTCAAGAAGAACAAGGGCTCGATCCTGTGCCTGGTCGGCCCGCCCGGTGTCGGAAAAACCTCCATCGCCAAGTCCGTCGCCCGGGCGACCAACCGCAAATTTGTCCGCCTGTCCCTCGGGGGCGTAAGGGATGAAGCGGAAATTCGGGGTCATCGCAGGACTTACATCGGTGCGCTGCCCGGCAAGATCATCCAGTTGCTGAAAAAGGCGGGATCGAACAACCCCGTATTCTGCCTGGATGAAGTGGACAAGCTGAGTTCCGATTTCCGGGGAGATCCCTCCTCGGCGTTGCTCGAAGTCCTGGATCCCGAGCAGAACAACGCTTTCAACGACAACTATCTCGAAGTCGATTACGATCTTTCGGATGTCATGTTCATCACGACGGCCAATGTGCTCCAGACCATTCCGGCGCCCCTCCAGGACCGGATGGAGGTCATCCGAATCGCCGGTTACACGGAACCGGAGAAGATGAGCATCGCACGGAAGTTTCTGGTGTCGAAGGCCATGGAGGCGAACGGTCTGACCATGGAAAATATCGTTTTTTCGGAGGGGGCTCTGTTAAGCATTATCCGGCAGTACACCCGTGAGGCAGGGGTGCGGAATCTGGAGCGGGAAATTTCGTCGATCTGCCGGAAGGTCGCCCGTGAGATCGTAACCAACGGCAGTACGGGCGTGATCCGGATCTCCTCCAAAACCGTGTCCAAATATCTGGGGATTCCAAAATACCGGCACGGGGAAGCGGAAGGGAAGGACAGCATCGGATTGGCCGTCGGTCTGGCATGGACGGAAGTCGGCGGCGAGCTTCTCGCCATCGAAGTTTCCCTGATGAAGGGCGCGGGGAAGATGATCATGACCGGCAAGCTGGGTGACGTGATGCAGGAGTCCGTGCAGGCCGCACTGACGTACGTACGCGCCCGGGCGGATCAGTTCGGGTTGCCGGATCATTTCTACAAGGAGACGGATATCCACATCCATATGCCGGAAGGGGCGATCCCCAAGGACGGGCCTTCCGCGGGAATTGCCATGGCCACGGCAATCGCGTCCGCCTTCATCAAGCGAAAGGTCCGCGGCGATCTCGCCATGACGGGTGAAATCACGCTGCGGGGCCGGGTGCTGCCCATCGGCGGTCTGAAGGAAAAGCTGCTGGCTGCGCACCGTGCCAACCTGAAGACGGTCGTCATTCCCAAAGACAACGAGAAGGACCTCACGGAAGTACCGGCAAACGTCGTCAAGGCACTGGAGATCATATTCGTGGAGCATATGGACGAGGTCATGAAAATTGCCCTGCTGCCCGGAGAGGGATCGGAACCGATGCAACAGAAAAGGTTCGAAGAGGAACCCTTTCCGAGCATGCCCCCCCCGGTGATGCCGGTGATCAACGCGCCGCAGGTACCCGTCAATCATTAAAGTCCATCAATCATTAAAGGCTTGACAAGCACATCCGTTCCTGTTAGAAACCAGCCCTGCCCCGCGGCAGAGCGATGGGCGGGTAGCTCAGCTGGGAGAGCGCCACGCTTACACCGTGGATGTCACAGGTTCGAGTCCTGTTCCGCCTACCATGCATGTTACGGTGAAACCTGCAGGGTTTCATTGATGAAAAATTCAAATTTGATTGGCACGGGGTCGTAGTTAAGTCGGTTATAACGCCGGCCTGTCACGCCGGAGGCCGTGGGTTCGAGCCCCATCGACCCCGCCAGATACGAGAGGGGGTTAGAAGCGATTCTAACCCCTTTTTTATTACGGTCTGATTCATGGTGGAAATGGCGTTGACAAAAACCACGGGATTCATGAAAATACCCAGAACCTTGAGGTGCGTTTGAATGATTTCGGAGTCTTTCAGATCCAGCCGCTTTCGAATTGCCTACGGTCCGTCGGATGACCTTACCCGAGATTTCTTCATCCCCGTGCTTTCCCGTTGCATCCGGTGCGACTGCGTGATCGGGTCGTTTTCCGCTTTCTCCCTGACGGAGGTGGCGGAAGGGATCAGCCGTCTGGTCCGAAACCGGGGGACGATGCGCCTGCTGACGGGTTTGCCGCTCGACGAGGCGGATGCTGTCGCGATACGAAAGAAGCAGGAAATGAATGAGATCCTCATCGGGAAAATCATGCCTCTCTTTACCCGGGAGGATCGGATGATCCGGCGGAATCTGGAAATTCTCGCCTGGATGGCTGCCGAGGAAAGGATCCAGATCCGGTTTCTTCTGACCCGGAAAGGCGGGGACATTCCATCCGCCAAGGATGCGGGAAACGGGTTTTTTCCCATGACGGGCGTTTTTACGGACGGCGACGGGCTCAAAATTGCGCAGCAGGGTTGGTCGAATGATCCGGAACGGTTTTTTGTCTTCAAATCCTGGGATGCCGGCGCCTCCTACCTGGAGGCGATTCAGCGGTATTTCGAAAATCTGTGGGAGGGGGGAGAACCGGGTCGGCTGACGCTGCCGCTTCCTCCCAAACTGCGGGATCGATTGATTCAATTGAAGCCCTCGAAATCGCCGTTTCCGGACATCCCGGGAAGCGCCCCGATCGGACGACCGGAAATCGATTCCGTCCTGAAAGAAAGGCTTATTTTCCAATTTCTGAGGGACATCAAAACATTTCCGGGTGACCCGGCGCATCCGTCCTTTTCGGAGCTCGAACGGGTATTGACCGGTTCCGAAATGCTGAAAGCCTGCTGGGAAAGGCACTCGGAAATTCAGGATGCCTGGATTCTCCATTGGCAGGGTAAACGGATTCCGGTCACTTTTCATCAGGAAATCTTCAGCCGCCGTCCGGATACGCTTCGATGGATGTCTCTTGACGAACCGCTCCTGCATAGCCTCCTGCAGGGAGTTGCGCCCCTGAAGGCGCCGGACGCCTGTCAGGTCCCGCTGGCCAGATTTTCCGTCGAAGCGCCCGTACCTCTGGTTGCCTACTATGACCTCAGCGCAAATGAAGGCAGGACCGTGACGACGCTTGCGGCTCTGTCATCCGCCGTGGATGCCGGAATGGGAGCCAACGGGCCTTCCAACCTTATCGAAACCCGTGCACGGGAGCATTTTAACGGTCTGATCCGAAACCAACGGAAAGCCCGCGCGCAGCATCGCCAGTCCGTTCAACGGGCCGCCTTGCGGCAGCTGGAGGAAAAGGGAAGGAAAATCCTCGAGAGATCGGCACTGTGCGATATTGCCCGCGCCGCCCATGCCACGCTGTTCGATCAGGATCTCATCGTCGCTGATTTTGATGAGCAAACCATTTTGAGACAGGGGGAAAAAAGCCAGGTGCTGGCCAAACTGATTTCCGCCATCCATACCGGCGGCCTCAAACCGGACATGGCCGATCCTTTTTGGGCGGATGTGGACGGAAAGCCCGAGAAAACGATCCGGGTCATCGAAGATGCTCTGCTGAAGGAAGCACGTGAACTGCTTCGGACCATGGCGGATCTGAAAGGCAAAACCGCGGAAGAGGCCGGCGGGCCGGCCATCGACATGAAACTGTTTTATAAAAGATCCCAGAGGGATAAACGGCCGCTCATGCTGGCGATCGCCCCACCGAAGAGAGAACGTTTTACCCGCTATCTTCCCTTTTACACCCTCGCGGCGGCAGCGGAAAAATTCGGCGGCGGAGGCGCCAAAGAAGAGGGGTGGATCGAGGCAACCCTGGACCACAAGCCGAAAAAAACGATGTTTGTCGTCCGGATCGTGGACCGGTCCATGGAACCCATTCTGGATGAGGACAGTCTGGGCGTATTCGATTCGGACATTCCCGACGCAGCGGACGGTCTGATCCTGATGGTACGGAGCGGCAAGATCGACGATCCGGAGCCGGGAGAGGGGATAACGATCCGGCGCTGCCACTTTTCCGGGCGCATCGAAACCGGTAAAACATTCCGTTATCGTGAAATCCGACTGGAACCGGAAAATCCCGAATACAAAACCATTCTTCTGAAGGATGTCGCACCCATCGACTTCAAAATCATCGGCCGGTATGTCGTCGGGATTTGAGCCATCAACCCTTGCCTTTTTCCGGGTCATGGAATAGATTATTGTAGGAATGAGAAACGCTTCAAGAAACAACTCCCGTTGCGGACGGGTGATTTTACGGTCGCGCCACCATGAAATATGAAGGAATGATCATCAGGCCTCCCAGTGAAGCCGGCAGCCTGCTGTTGCAGGTGACGGTGGGGTGCTCCCATAACCGCTGTACATTCTGTCCGACCTACAAGAGCGAAAAGTTCCGGATCAAGTCGTTTTCCGCGATCGAGGAAGACGTTCTGGAAGCCGGCCGGCGATATGGTTCCGTGGAAAAGGTCTTCCTCTGCGACGGCGATGCGCTCATCATTCCACAGCCCCGCCTCCTGCAGATCCTTGAAGCCGTTCGGTGTCATATTCGGGGGGTAGGGCGGGTGGGCTGCTATGCCAACGCCAAGAGCATCCTGAGAAAGTCCCCGGAGGACCTGGCCCGGCTGCGTGCGGCCGGATTGAAGATCGTATACCTGGGTGTGGAGACGGGCAACGAAGAGCTGCTGAATCGAATCGAAAAGGGTGCCACAAGCGCGCAGATGATTGAGGCGGGGCGGCGCATCAAAAATGCGGGGATCTGCCTGTCCGTCACCGTTCTACTGGGCATCGGCGGCATCGAAAAGAGCGTCGTCCATGCTTTCGACACGGCCGGCATTCTCACGGAGATCGATCCGGATTACGTGGGCGCCCTGACGGTCATGGTCGTCCCGGGTACGCCCCTGTACGGGGATTATATCAGCGGCCGGTTCGTGCTCCCCGACACCTTCGGTTTCCTCCGGGAGTTGGAGATCATGATCGCCCATGCGAATTTTTCGAACTGCTTTTTCACCTCGAACCATGCTTCGAACTATCTGCCCGTCCGGGCGAGGATGCCCGAGGAAAAGGAAAAGACCGTCCGCATGATCCGTCACGTCATCCGGTCCGGGGACAACCGGCGGTTGCGCCCGGAGTGCATGCGCGGTTTATGAGGAGCAGCCGATTTTAATGAAAACGATCGCATCCAGGATCAAGGGGATTTTTTCCGCCAAGGATTCGTCTCATCTGGAGAAGGAGATCCAGTCCATCATCGATGCCGGCGAGGAAGACGGACTCATTGATCCGCAGTCCGGGGAGATGATCCAGAGCATCCTGGAGTTCAGGGACACCATTGTTCGGGAAGTGATGATCCCGAGGACGGAAATGGTGGTCATCCAGAGTGACACGCCGATTGAGGAAATAATCAATCTGATCACACGCTACGGCCACACGCGGATGCCCGTATACAGCGGCAGCGTCGACAATATCGTCGGGATTCTGAACGTCAAAGACCTCCTTCAGTTCTGGTCGAAGCCGGTCAGCGAGAACGACATCCTCTCGATACTTCGAAAGCCCTACTACATTCCGGAAACCAAGAATACCCATCTCCTCCTGCATGAATTGAAGCAGCGGAAATATCACATGGCCATTGTCATCGACGAATACGGCGGCACGTCGGGGCTGGTCACACTGGAGGATCTGATCGAGGAAATCGTCGGCGAGATCCACGACGAGCACGACGTCGGGGAGAAGGGCATCGTCGAACTGCCGGATGGTGATGTCCTCGCGGACGGCCGGACGGAAATCGAAAAGATCGAGGACCATTTCGGCGTCCACTTTCCGGAAGGGGAGTACGAAACCCTGAGCGGTCTGATCCTGCACGAAATTCGCAAAATCCCCGTCACCGGTGAAATGCTGCGGATTGAAAACCTGGATATGATCATTGAATCCGCCGACGAGCGAAGCATCAAGAAGGTCAGGATCAAACGCTTGTCCGATAATCAGAACGGCCCGGAGATGTGAGTAAAGGCAATCGTTTTGAGGGTTGACATCCGGACATTTTTCAGTGCGCTGCTTTCCGGCGCGCTGATTTTTCTATCCTTTCCCAAATTCGGTGCGGGAATCGCCGCCTGGGTGGCCTTCGTTCCCCTTTTTTATGCACTTCGGGAAAAACGGGTCGTGCAGGGAATTGGGGTCGGTTTCATCGCCGGGTTTTCCGCATGCATCGGGATCTTCTATTGGATCGTCTTTGTTGTCGTCCATTACGGCCACCTGCCGGTCTTCGCGGGCATTGCCGTCATGCTGCTTCTTTCCGCCTATCTTGCCCTTTACGTAGCGGTATTTTCAGCCGGGGTCGTTTACTTCAGCCGAAGGGGAATCCCTCTCATTTTCTCCGCGCCGCTGTTGTGGACATGCCTGGAGTACGTGAAGTCCCACATTCTGACGGGTTTTCCCTGGGCAAATCTCGGTCATACCCAGTATCTGTATCTTCCAATGATCCAGATCGCCGACATGACCGGCGTCTTCGGAGTGTCCTTTGCTATCGTATTTGTCAATGTTGTCGTCTTCGACATCCTGGGGAACCGGCAGTCAAAAGACCGCAGACGGATGACGGACCGGAAGACGGCCGCGAAAGTCACCGCAGGTTTTTTCCTGCTGGCCGCTCTCTACGGGTACGGCGCGATGAGAACCGGCGAGATCCGGAAATCCATGGAGACGTCCCCCATCATGCCTGTCAGCCTCATTCAGGGAAATATCGATCAGAGCATCAAGTGGAATCCGGCCTTTCAGCGGGAGACCCTCCGTATTTACGCTTCCCTTTCACGACAGGCGGCGCCTTCCGGAGAGGGCTTGAT
>JAXDCM010000223.1:0-2503 GCA_034677965.1 Syntrophales bacterium | reverse complement strand
GACAACCCGGCAAACCATTTCGAGTATTGGACCCGGGAAGGCGCATGGCGGAAGAAACTACATCCCGGCGAAGTGAAAATTATTTTCTCCGCCGGCCTCTCCGAATTGAGCGTTCGCTATCACGCGCGGGACCGGCAATGGATGGCTGTTTATTTGTCCCCTCTCAATAAGGGCGATCAGCTTTTATATTCAACCGCCCAAAGCCCCGAAGGCCCCTGGAGTCCTCCCACGGTTCTTATTGAAACCATTGCCGAAGTGGATCCCCGCAGTTCCCTTTACGATCACCATACTTTCTGTTACGCTGGCAAGGAGCATCACCAATTCTCCTATAACAGATACATCGTTGTCACCTACGTCTGCAATTCCTACGAAGATATCAGCAATCAGAATAGTTATCTTCGCAAAAATCTTTTCCTCTATCGTCCGGTAGTGAAAACCATTCGGCGCTGATCATAGAAGAAACAACAACACAGCGCCCCCCCAAAAATAAAGTGTTTTCAAAAGAACCACTCTTGGCAATTACCTTATTTTAGGGAGATCTGAATGTTAACTTTGGTGAGGGAATATTGGTCTGACGGGGCCATGACTCTTGGCCGCCGCAGTATCGATCCCGGGGTAGCGGGCCTCATGCGCAACGAGGGTGACCCAGTCCCCTTCCCGCCCCTGTTGCAATATCTTTAAGTTCAGGGTGTCCGGACTAAGTTCAATGACAGCCGAGGACGGTGGCAGAGCTGAACCGATGTACTGATCGCCGGGGTTGCCGATAACGGTGCCGTTGACTTCCGTGAGGAGGGGCTGATGGGTATGGCCGAAGAGGAAGACCTGCGCCTCATTTTTTCGGGCGCGATCCGCCATGGTCGCAAGGCGGTCTTCCCAGACCTGGCTGGACTGATAAACGTTGATGTCCAATTGGTGGCCGTGCATGAGGAAAAAAGTCCAGGAACCGACGACAAGGCGCAGCGTCTCAGGGGCTGCGATATCGAAATCCTCATTGCCGCAGACACCGTGAAAAGGAATGCCCAACTCCCCCGCGACAGCGATTCCGTCCTTGATGCCGTCGCCCAGGTTAATCAGGCAATCAAAGGGTCCCTGCCGGGAGATAGCCTCCCGCATGGTCCCTTGATTGCCGTGTGTATCGGAAACAACGAGAATATTCATCCATTACAGCTGGATCATCTTGCTGATGATCTCTTTCATAATCTCCGTGGTACCGCCACCGATGCTGAGGATCCGGGAATCGCGATAGAGCCGCTCCACGATGTATTCCCGGGCATAACCATAGCCGCCGTGGATCTGAACGGCATCGTAAACGACCTTGTCGCAGACTTCGCAGGCGAAGTTCTTGGCCATAGAAACATCGACCGTCGCGTCCTGTCCCGCGCCTATCTTCGCCGCGACGCGGTAGTTGAACTCCTTAGCCACCTTCACCTTTGTCGCCATATCGACAAGCTTGTGTCTCGTCACCTGAAATCCGGAGACGGGTTTGCCGAAGACCTCACGGGCCTTTGCATACTTGATGGCTTCATCCAGGGCCAGTTCCGCCACCGAGGCCGCCATAACGGCAAGCGCCAGGCGCTCCTTCTGGAAATTCAACATAATTCCGGCAAATCCCATACCCTCGCCGCCGAGGATATTCTGCACCGGCACTCGGCAGTCCACGAAACTCAATTCCGCCGTGTCGGAGCACCACCAGCCCATCTTTTTGATCTTCTTTGAAACGGAAAAACCTGGTGTGGAAGAGTCGATCATGAGGAGGCTGACGCCTTTGTAACCCGGTTCCCCCGTGCGGACGGCCGTGGTGATGAAATTCGCCCGGCAGCCGCTGGTGATAAAGGTCTTTGAGCCATTGACGATGTAGTAATCTCCATCGCGGACAGCCCGCGTTTTGATATTCGCCACATCGGATCCTGCATTGGGTTCCGTGATGCCCAGAGCAGTAATCTTGTCACCGGCCAGAACGGGTACGAGAAACTTCTGCTTCTGTTCCTCCGTCCCCAGGTTCAGAACGGGGGGCATGGCAATGGCATTACTCCCGAGGCCTGAAACGAGACCGACGGATCCACTCCCCCGGACCATCTCCTCGGTGTAGATGACATGCATAAAGATGTCGCAGGGAGTCCCTCCGTACTCTGCGGGGTCTGTCAGACCCATCAGTCCCTGGTCCGCGAATTTTTTGTAGAGTTCGACGGGAAATTCGCCTTCCTCATCCCATTGTTCGATGTTGGGTTTGATCTCCTTCTCGACAAATTTTCTGACCGTTTCCCGGAATATATTGTGTTCTTCCGTAAAGTATTCCTGATACATTTTTCAAAACCTCCTTGCCGTCTGATGCCGGTTTTCCACCGGTCACTTTAGTATTATTTTTAAGTACTTCCTTGCTCTCTTAATTCACCGGCCGTATTCCACCCCAAGGGTTAACATGAATATCGTCCTTGCAGGAAGAGCAAAATGCCTTGGTGTCTGCATGGCCGCAACCATAACCCCACAGATCAAATTTCCTGCA
>JAXDCM010000222.1:0-9765 GCA_034677965.1 Syntrophales bacterium | reverse complement strand
AACTGATTCACCATCGGCTCTAAGCCGATGGGTTCAGCGGTCGTGTCGAATGAATTCGACTTTTTACGACCGCTTTATTGAAAGTCATTTTGGCTCGTCCCTCTGGGACATCACCAAACTTCGCTTCGCCTAAAGGCGAGGGGTTTCAACCATCCCCGAAAGGGACACTAACGGGAGCCCAGGTTCCCGAACCCGCAACGCTGCTCCTTCTGGGCATTGGGTTGATGGGGCTGGCAGGTGTGAAGAGGTCAAGGTACTAGATCTTCAATTTCAAATATTCAGATTATTCGAAAGGAGAGAGAAATGAAGAAAAGTCTTGTCGTATTGTCCATAACATTGGCGCTTTTTATCTTTTCTGCACCAGCGCAGGCCAACCTTCTTACGAATGGCGATTTTCAAAATGGAAGCCAGATAATTCTCGGTGACTTTAGTTCCTCATCCGGGCCATATGGTGTCTGGTTGGGGACTCATGGTGGTTTTTACGACCCTACCAGCCTTATTCCTCCTAATACACCTTTCTACATTCCTACAGATTGGTGGACAGAAGCAAACGGAATGGGGGGTAAAGGTGCGGGAGATTATTATGCCAGACATTGGGAGAACACTTCGAAACTGTACCAGGGCATTGAAGTCAATCCTGCAATGCTGCCAATCGGCTCACAATTGTCCCTTAGCTTCGATTTCATATACACGAGCGGGTTTACAGGCCCATCTCAGAGTTCCGTCTGGGTACTGGGCCTAGTGGACAGTGACCCCAATTTAACCCCTTACTTCGGCGGCTCTAATTTCCCCAGTGCTTCGCTTGGTGACGTATTATATCAAGCCGACTTGACTCCTCTTTTTGCCTATAATTGGACTGATTTTTCCGCATCAAACATCTTGGTCAGTGAGAATTATGATTCCATAGCGGTAGTTTTCTTCGGTGGTGCATATGGACAAACGGGCGCGGGAGGACTTCGGGGAATAGACAATGTGAATCTTTCAGTCTCAGCCGTTCCCGAACCCACCACGCTGCTCCTTCTGGGCATTGGGTTGATGGGGCTGGCAGGGGTGAGGAGGAAGGTTCAGAAATAAACCCGCTTCAACGGGTTGATGAAACCGCGGTTCCTGACGCGGGAGGGAAAAGGCAGTGCTGGAAAGGGCACTGCCTTTTTTTGCGGACGCAAATTTTCATTCTCAACCCATCGGCACGAGGTACGGGTCATCACGGTTCCATTTGCTCACCCGTGCATTTTCAGGGATTGCCTTCCCGGGACCCTACCCCAAGTCACGCCGGCCGGAATAGGGCTTGGAATACCTGTAGGGGTCATATTGCTCGTCCAGGCAGTTTTCAATTTCGGAGGACCTCGCGAGGCAGAACATGACGTGCTTGCCTTCCGGCATCGCCTTTTCAAGGGTCTCGAAGACCAGCGGGTGGGGCTCCGCGACCGCCACGGTCACGACGAGGGGGCTGTCGTCCAGGACGACGATGCGGTTTTTTTTCGCATACCGTTCACCCACGGCTTTTTGGAGGGCCGGGGACACCCTGAAGCCTTTCAGTGAGACAGGGGGCATGCAGAAGTGCGCGGAGAGCGCCTTCATGCAATGCTCCTCGCCGATGACCCGGTTGTCGGCCAGCAGGGCGCCAAGCGGCTTGAACACCTTCCTGGCCTTGAGATTCTTCTGCTGCAGGAGAATGCCCTGCAGCTGTTCTTCCGTTACCAGATTGAGATCGACGAGAATCTGACCGATCTGCTTTCTCTTGTTGCTGAAACGAAGGGCCTTCACCACCCGGGATTGGGGAATCCCCATCTCGCACAGTATCTGCCCCAGGTATCTGTCCGGCTCTTTCTTCTTGATGTTCAGGGCCTTCGCCAGATGGAATTCCGTGATAATTTTTTTCGTGACCATGATCTGGCCGATCTTGTCGGACATGACGCCTCCCCTCTCCCTTCCGCAAAGCGCACGACGGGTAGGATCCCCGCAGCGGGACCACAGGACTCCCCCTCACAGGGTGAATGATTTCGAAGAGGAGTTTTATGCACACATCCGTAAAATCTTCAACTGGAAATGAAAGGGCCATTCGCCTTCGGCGGGCAGGCACCTCCTGACTTTGCATCCGGGATCGCCAAACCACCGTTCGGGCAGCATCGCGGAACGACGCCCGGATGGCTTTGATTTGCCCGAAATCTCCTCTGACTGTCGGAATTCTTTACAAAACGAATTCACAAATTTTGTAAAACATATTTATTCCATATACTTAAGCTTTTATAAAATTGATCTACCCATATGTTTTATTTTGACTCCCCCGTGTTTTACAGCGTTTTAACAAATTCAAGCGGTCCGGAATGAGATGAATCACGATCGAAGAACTTTGGCAGAAAAGATAAAAAACTATGAATATCGAACGTTTGTTATTGTCTTCGCCCCGATTTTGCCACTTCCGGCTTTCATGACAACCTTGAACCCGGATCCGATCACATTGACTCGGGGTCTGACTGGTGCCGGAATTCTTTACAATATCGGGTTAAAAAATAAACAGCAGTAATTTCAATTTATTAAAAAGAATAGACAGCGATTTTCCCTTCCCCGGTGTCGGAATTCTTTACGATCTTGAAATCGACGGTTCCGGATCCCTGCAACAACATGAGTGTTATCAAGCGGATGCAAATCTGGAATCGTTATTGCATCTCGAATGCGGCGAACGGGTTTGTTCAGTGGAAAGGAGTGGTCAATGAAGATAATTTCATTGCTATTCTCAATGCTTCTCGGGCTTGGCGACGGCCTGGGCCCCTTCCTTTCGGTCGCGCATGTCCAGGGCATCGGCAACTTCGCCCAGGATAGCGGCTGGGTGGCGCCGGCATCCCCGGTGTCCGAACCGGTCACCATCATACTGCTCGGTCTTGGCCTGCTCGGCGTGGCGGGCATCAGCATGAAGCTCAGAAAGAAATAGAGAGGGCCTGAACCAGTTCAAAAAGAAGGGGGCAGGGCCGATTTCGGCCCTGCCCCCTTTTCATTATGCAAGGACCCGGCGGCGCGCGCCACCGTCCCTATTTCAGCGCGTTCAGGGTCGCCCGCGCCTCATCGGCGCCCGCGAAGTTGGCGTCCAGCCTCAGCGCCTCGTTCAGCTCCTTTTTCGCGAGGTCGCGATCCCCGTTCTTGTAGTAGGCCATGCCCAAATGGTAACGCACCGCCGGCTGGCTGGGAGCCTTTTCCGCGGCCTCCTTCAGGTACGCGATCGCCCGCCCCGGAATGTTCTTCTTGTAGTAGATCCACCCGAGGGTGTCCGAGACGTGCGGATCATTGGGCGCCAGCTCCTTGGCCTTCTGCGCCAAGTTCATGGCGACATCGATGTTCCCGCCCCGCTCCGCGTAGATGTAGGCGAGATTGTTCGCCGCCGGCGGGAAGTTGGGGTTGATCTTCAGCGCCTTTTCATAGGCCTCCTGGGCCTTGGGGTAATTCTTCTCGCTCTCGTAGATCATCCCGAGAGCCATGTGGGCGCCAAGATTGTTGGGAGACTTTTCGATGGCCGCGGCATAGCCCGCCTTGGCCTTGTCCAGCATCCGCTGGCGCATGTAGAAGTTTGCAAGCGACGTGTGGAACGCCGTGTTGTTGGGGTCCAGCTCGATGGCTTTCTTCAGGTTCGCTTCGGCATTCACGTTGTCCCGGTTCGCCTCGTGGATGCCGCCGAGCATGTTGTAGTAAAGCGGGTTGCCGGGGACAATTTTAACCTGCTGCTCCACGCGTTCCAAAGCCTTCTTCGCGTCCTTCCGGCTCATGTGGTACGCCACGACGAGCTGCAGGGCATCGGCGTGGTTGGGCTGAAGGGTCAGGGCCTTCTCCAGCTGCGCCAAAGCCTCTTGCTCCTTCTTCTGGAGGAAGAGAACCCGGCCCATCTGCGTGTAGCCCACGGGGCTCTGCGGCGCGATCCGGATCACCTCCTCGAATGCCTTCGCCGCAGCCGGAAGGTTCCGTTTCGAGAGGTGGGTGCTGCCGAGGAGCATGTGCGCCTGCATGTTGTGCGGGTGGTCCTTCAGCACCTCGTTGAGCTTTTCAATGGCCAGCGCATCGTTGCCCTCCCGCTGGCTGATCTGGGCCAGGAGGATTTTCGGCTCGTCCCACTTGGGGTTCAGCTTCACGGCCTCCGCCAGTTCGGTTTTCGCCTGCTGCGTGTTCCGCTTCCCCGAATGGGCCATGGCGGTCAAGTAGTGGGCCATGGCGGATTTCGGGTTGTCCTTCGCGTAGGCCTGAAAGAGGTTCAGCGCCTCGTCGAACTCGTTCCGCGTGAGGAGGATCCTCCCTTTCAGGAGCATCGCCTCCTGGCTCTTCGGGTTGATCTTCTGGATGCTTTCCGTCAGCTTCATCCCCTCGTCATATTTTCTCTCCGCGATGTAGAACTCGGCCAGCCTCGCCAGGGCGGGAATGCTCTTGTCGTCCTTGTTCACCGCCTCCTTGAAGGTGGCTTCCGCCTGGTCCTTTTTGCCCCAAGCGAGGTAGAAGTTCCCCAGGTGAATCCGGAGCGGCGCGTTCTTCGGAGCGATTTCCACCGCCTTGAGGAACTGCTTTTCCGCGTCCTCGGGCCTTCGGACGGCGGCATAGAAATTTCCCAGCGTCATGAAGGTGTTCGGGTCGCTCGGGGCGATTTTCGTTGCCTCCGTGTACTCCTGCTCCGCCAGGTCCCTCCTGCCCGACCGCAGGTAGAACTCGGCCAGCGAAAAACGCGCCTTCAGCGACTTCTCGTCAATCCTGACGGCGGCCTTGAACATCTCCTCCGCCCTGGGCAGGTCCCGTTTCATGATGTAGAGGTTTGCCAGGTGGAGGTATGCCTCGAGCTTCTGATCGCCCTCGACCGCCTTCCTGCTCTCCTCGATGGCGTCGTCCAGCTTCCTCTCCGTCAGCGCGATATTGCTGAGAAGCAGGTGTCCGCCGGAATTTTTGGCATCCTTGGCCAGGATCGCTTCAGCCTGCTCCCTGGCCTTCGCCCGGTCTCCGGAGAGAAGGTAGAGCCCTCCCAACTGGTTCCTGGCCTCCAGCATCTGGGGGTCGATCTCGACGGTTTTTAAGATTTCGCCGTACGCCTCGCGGAGCATTCCCATGCGCAGGTAGGCAAGACCCAGCTTGTAACGGGCTTTCGCGTTGTTCGGATCGAGCTGGACCACGTTCCGGTATTCCAGAATGGCCTCCTTCAGCTTGTTTTCCGTAAAATACTGCTCCCCCTTCTTCCAGTGCCGCTCCATCTTCTGTTCCTTTGTACATCCCGTGAGCACAAGGGAAACGGCAAGAAAAAGCACGCAACCGGCATACAGCCAACCTCTCCTTTTCTCAGCAATCATCTCGAATCTCCTTTTTCGGCTGAAGTTGTGATCGGACAGGAAATGAATATGCATATCATAAAGAATTTCTGAAGCCTTTTCAAGGCACAATGTGTCCCGGCCCGGTGGAGTGCTCAGGCACCCTCAAGATCCTCACACCATCGGACCCGGTGCAACCCGGACATCTGTCTGAAATGGACGAATCCGGGCAATGCCGAACAGGAAGCAGCGGCGCCGGACATCCCGCATGAAGCCAGGCTGCGGCGCAGACAGGGCCCACCTTTTCCGGCGATAAACACGGGCAAGCGGCGAAAATGACCGCTTATCATGGCGGGAATAAAAAAAACAAATTTCAGAATATCGAAAAGAAAAACGCATATATTATTGAAATTAAAGCAATATGCTTTCAACGGAGCGGCTGCCGACGGAAAAACTCAAAAACTGGCACTCTCCTTGCTGCGATTGATCGTTGTGTCCGGTCCTGCAGCGTCATGCCCGCGCCGGGACCGGCAGCGCCGACCCGGGAAGGCCGTGGATGTGGGCGATGCGAGAAAACAAGTTTGGCAAGAGTGTAATACAAAGCGATAGACAATTCAATTTTAATTTGATATATAAACAAACTTCCGATAATTTAGCTTCTTCGATTCGTGCTTGAACAAAATTCGATGAACAAGGAGCGTGGGATTATGAAAAAAGCACTGACCCGTTTTTTACTGATTGCCTTTGCGCTTTCCCTGGCAGGCGCCTCCCCTTGCTTTTCCGCGCAGGCAGGCAACGCACCCGGTCACGGGAACCAGGCGCAGAGTGAGGTGGCAACCGACAGCGACCGGTACATCATCGGCGCCGAGGACGTGCTGCACATCTACGTGTGGCGTGAGGAAACCCTGACCAAGACGGTTCCCGTCCGCATCGACGGGAAGATCTCCCTGCCCCTGGTGGACGATGTCCAGGCGGCGGGACTCACGCCGCTTCAGCTGAAAAACAGGCTGGCCGACCTTCTGAAGGGTTTCGTGGACAACCCGACGGTGACGGTCACGGTGATGGAGGCCAACAGCTTCAAGGTCTACGTGTCCGGGGAGGTGAAACAACCGGGAATCCACCGAATCCGCAGCGAGGTGACGCTGGTCAAACTGATCTCCCTCGTCGGCGGGTTTACGGAGTGGGCAAACAAAAGAAAGATCCTGATCATTTCCCGTGAAAACGGAAAGGAAAAACGGGTTACCGCCAACTACAACCGCATCATCGACGGCGATGAGCCGGATGTCGTTATCCGGCGCGGCGACGTGGTCGTCGTAAAGTGAAGGGGGGACCGACCATGAAAACACACCGGATCATCTTCGCCGTCCTGACGATGCTCTTCGTGAACGCGATGTCAGCGGCGTGGGCCGCGGATTTCCTTTCGCAGCTTCACCCCTACATCACCGTGAAAGAGGAGTACAACGACAACATCAACCTGACCCACGACAACAAGAAGGACGACTTCATCACGACGGTCCAGCCGGGACTGAAATTCTCGAACATGGGCCCGACCCGCGGCGTCACGCTGGATGCCAACATCGGCTACGTCATGTACGCGCGGGAGATCGACTACAACTACTGGAGCGCCAACGGGAACCTGGACGTGAAATACATGACGCCGGAGCACATCAACTTCTACTTCAGGGACTCCTTCACCCGGTCCGACGACCCGAGGGAGCGGGAAATCTTCTCCACGGAGGCAGACAACAAATATCTGCTTTCCACCCTGGTGGAGCGGTCGGTGTACTGGCGCAACGTTGCCGCGCCGACCATCGAGTACCAGTTCGGGCCCGAGGACCGCATCGGCGTCAACTACCGGAACAACATCTACCGGGCCGAGAGCGACACCGCCCAGGACAGCACGGAGAACTACATCAACCCCTTCATCTCCTACTGGTTCAACCGGCAAAACGGGGTTTACCTGGAGTACGGCTACACGGACGGCGTTTTCGACGACTCGCCGGACCTCGAGGGGCACCGCTTCAGCGGCAGATACATCCACCGGTACAGCCCGAAATCCTCCGTCTTTGTGGAGTACGCCTACATGACCCGAAAATTTGAAGAAGTTTCCGGTCCGGCCACCGTGAACAATGCCGGTTATTCGGACTACGACATCAACGAAGGCTCCATCGGGATCACACATGCCTTCACGCCGACGCTGACCGCGTCGGCACAGGCGGGCTACTTCGTGCAGAACCCGGAGACCGGGGAGAACGAGGACGGATTCTCCTACAAGGCGGAGCTGAGAAACACCGACGCCCGCACGACCTACCAGATCAGCGCGGAGGGGGGCTACCGGGAGGATTTCTTCACCTCGGAAAATCTCGGATTCACCAAGTACCATCGGATCACGGGCTCGGCGAGACACGCCCTGGATCGAAGGTTTTCCGTCGGATGCAGGGGCAGCGTCGAGTGGGCGGAATACCAGGATCCGGAGCGCACGGACACGATCTGGGGCGTCGTCGGAACGGCCTCCTACCAGCCGCTCCGGTGGCTGACGCTCTCCCTGGAGCTCTCCCACAGGGAGAACCAGTCCGACCTCGAGATCGACGAATACAAGGAAAACAGGGCCATGCTCACGGTCACGGCAACCTATTAAAGCAAGGAGCACCTTACATCATGATCAACCCCGCAAAAAGCTACACCCTGGACGAGTACATCGAGATCCTGCGACGCCGGATCTGGTACATCGTCATCCCCTTCGTGCTCATCGTGGTTGGCGCCTCGATCTACGCGTTTCTCGCCCCCCGACAGTACAAGGCCAGCACGCTGGTGCTCGTGTCCCCGCAGCGGGTCCCGGAGGCCTACGTGCAGGCCACGGTCACCTCGCGGGTGGAGGAGCGGCTGCAGTCCATTGCCCAGGAAGTCATGAGCCGCACCCGCCTGGAGCAGATCATCGAGGAGTACAAGCTCTACGAGAAGCAGAAAAAATCCCTCTCCAAGGAGGAGGTCGTGGAGCTGATGCGGAAAAACATCAAGGTCGAGCTGCCGACCAAGAAAGAGGAAAAGGGCTATTTCACGATCAGCTTCATCGGGTCGGACCCCAACATGGTGACGACCGTCGCCAACCGGCTGGCGTCGCTCTTCATCGAGGAAAACCTGAAGATCCGTGAACAGCAGGCTGCGGGAACCACGGAGTTTCTGGGGGCCGAGCTGGCCCAGGCCAAAACCAAGCTGGACGAGATGGAGGCGACGGTCAGCCAGTACAAGATGCGCCATATGGGCCAGCTCCCGGAGCAGCGGGACACCAATCTCAGAATCCTCGAGCAGCTCCAGGCCCAGTACCAGCGCGTCGGAGAAAACCTCCGGGCCGCGCAGGACCGGAAGCTGTTCATCCAGAAGCAGATGACGGAGCTCGAACTGCCCATCGGTTCTTCGGGCGCGGGAGCGTCGGGCGTGCAGCTGCCGGCCGGATCCTCGACACTCCAGCAGGAAATGGCCTCATCAACGGCCGGACAGGCTGCGGGAGGGACCTACGAATCCCAGCAGGAAACACTGGTCCGGGCCCTTGAAAGCCTGCGGACAAAATACACGGAGAACCATCCAGACGTGATCGCCGTCAAGAACAGGCTCGCCAACCTGGAGAGAAACAAGCAGACCTACGGGGTCAAGACGGACCCGCGCTACCGGGAACTCAAAAACCAGATGGTCATCACCGACATGCAGATTCGGCGTCTGGCCGACGAGGAACGGAACATCGCCGCACAGATGGGTTCGTACCGGGCCAGGATCGAGCAGGCACCGGCGCGGGAGCAGGAGATGGCCGCGCTGCTGCGGGAGTACCAGAGCACGCGGGAGACGCACGAGCGGCTGATGAAAAAGAGCCAGGACGCCCAGCAGGCGGAGAACCTGGAAAAGAAGCAGAAGGGCGAGCAGTTCCGGGTCATCGACCCGGCCCGGCTGCCCGAGAAGCCCTTCTCGCCGGACATCCCGAAGATCCTGCTGATCAGCCTGCTGGCCGGCCTCGGCTGCGGCCTGGGTCTGGCCTTTGTCCGGGAGCAGATGGACCGGTCCTTCCACGATGCGGGCGACGTGGAGATCGCCCTCGGACTTCGCGTCCTGGCGACGATACCCAAGATCGAGCAAAAAGCGGCATAAGCATGTACGAAAAATTCTACGGATTCAGGGAACGGCCCTTTGAAATCACGCCGAACCCGAAGTTTGTCTACCTGAGCGAGATTCACCAGGAGGCCCTGGCCTACCTGCAGTACGCGGTGCGGGAGGGGAAGGGCTTCAGCGTCATCACGGGGGAAGCCGGGACGGGGAAGACCACCCTCGTCCACATGCTGCTGAGCAGGCTGGACGGCAACGTCCGGACCTCCTACATTTTCAACCCCATCCTGGATCGGGCCGACTTCCTCAATTATGTCTGCGACGACCTGGGCATCGAATCGGGCGGGATGAAATCCAGGGGGCAGAGCCTCACGGCCCTGCACAACTTCCTGCTCGAATGTTT
>JAXDCM010000221.1:0-5763 GCA_034677965.1 Syntrophales bacterium | reverse complement strand
AAGGTGCGGCTGACGGAGACGGTCCACGGGGCCGGCTGAGCCTGCAAGATAGGTCCGGGGGACCTGCAGGAGGCGCTGAAGGATCTGCCGCTCATTGCCGATCCGAACCTGATCGTAGGCATGGAGCATGCCGAGGACGCCGGCGTGTATCGGCTCCGCGACGACCTGGCCGTCATCCAGACCGTCGATTTCTTCACCCCCATCGTGGACGATCCCTACACCTTCGGCCGGATCGCAGTGACGAACGCGCTCGGAGACGTCTATGCGATGGGCGGGCGGCCGATCACCGCGATGAACATCGTCTGCTTTCCGATCAATAAAATGGATGTCGCCGTCCTCCGCGAGATCCTCCGCGGCGGCCTGGATCAGATGCGGGAAGCGGGCGTCCTGCTGATCGGCGGTCACAGCGTCGAGGACGACGAACCGAAATACGGCCTTTCCGTGACCGGGGTCATTCATCCGGACCGGGTGGTCTTCAACCGCGGGGCCCGGCCCGGGGATCGCCTCCTTCTGACGAAGGCGCTCGGCACGGGCATCGTTGGAACGGCCGTGAAGGGGGGCGTCGCCGATCCAAGTCTGGAGGCCCGCTCCATCGCAGGAATGGTTTCGCTGAACCGCAGGGCGTCGGAGTTGATGTCGGAAACGGACGGCGTTCACGCCTGCACGGACGTGACCGGGTTCGGTTTCCTGGGCCATGCGCTGGAGATGGCCGACGGAAGCGGGACCGGGATGAGGATTCGCGCCAGCTCGGTTCCCTGCTTCCCCGGGCTCCGGCCGCTGGTCGAGCAGGGAATCATCCCTGGCGGCCTGGTCCGGAACCGCAAATTCAGAGAGAAGCAGATCGAGGTCGGTCCGGACTGTCCCGGCTGGCTCGTGGACGTCCTGTTTGACCCGCAGACCGCGGGAGGGCTTTTGATTGCCTTACCCGAAAAAGCCGCAGCGGATCTGCTGACGCGGATGCGTGAGGCAGGGATCTCCGATGCGGCGATTGTCGGCGAGGTCACGGCGGAAACGCCGGGGCGGATCCGCGTCGAGTAGCCCGTCTTGCCCGCTTCAGGTCCGGACGCACCGGTCGGGGCTTTCTCCGCTTTCCGTTCCGTCTTTTTTTTCCCAAAGCCAGAACGAGCAGAGCAGTGTGACCGCAAACAGCGTGCCGCCGGCGATCGCGAAAGCGGCGGTGAAGCCGAAACGGTCGATCAGGTGCCCGACGACGGGCGTCAGAATCCCGCCTCCTTCCATCGCGCTGAAGTAGTAGATGCCGAGGATCGTCGACCGGTTTCCGGCCGGCGTCTGTCGGATGATGAAACATTCCGATGCGGACATCCGGCTGAAGACAATCATCCCCAGCAGAACCAGCATCGCGCCGAGCGCCCATCCGTAGGGGAGCATCGTAAGCAGAAAGATGACCGGTCCGGCGCTGAAGCAGACCGCAAGCACCACGCGGACGCTCCCCAGGCGGTCGGCGAGCCAGCCGCCGAGCGGGCTTGCCCAGAAGACCGCCAGGTAGATGAGGGAAAGGGAGCCGGCGGCGATCTCCTTGCTCACGCCGAAGTGATCGACCATCAGAAACGGGACAAAGGGGATGATGGAGTTGATGATCGCTGCCGTGAATGTCGAGAGGATCAGAAAGATCACGAGGCGGAACATCGTTCCCGTCGGGACCGGCGTCTGCCCATCGTTCGACCGTCCCGGATGGGCCTTCTGCCGATCCTTCCGCATCCGGCCGAGCAGGATGTAGAACACGACGCCGAAGACAACCGTGGGGATTCCGAGCGCGATATAGGCATTCCGCCATCCCCAGGCGTTGGCGATGGCCACGGCAAGCAGCGGCGTCACGAAATGGCTGGCGCCCCCGCCGATATTGTGGAAACCGAGCGATCTGCCCGTGTTCTCGGGGCGCACCGAGGAGGAGATCAGCGGAGGCGCCGACGGGTGGTAGCCGCCCGCCAGAAGACCCATGACCACCAGAAACAGGATCATCCAGGCGTAGGTTTGGGAAAGGCCGACCAGGATGCCGGCCAACGCGACGCCGGAGATCCCGACGGTCATCAGCTTGCGGGGATCGATGCGATCGGCGAGCCAACCCGCCGGGAGCTGGCTGAAGCCGTAGGCCAGCGTGAAGGCCGATACGACCAGGCCCGACTGCGTGTAGTCCAGATCGAAGGCGCCGCGGATGAACGGGATCAGCGGCACGGTGGTCGTGGTCAGCACATGATGGCTGAAATGCCCCAGGACAAAAAGCGGCAGCATCCCGCCGAAGATTTCACGCAGCTTCAAGAGGCGCTCCTCACGATCTTTTGTTGCCTGCCGTCGGCCGCGGACCGGCAGACGAGACGTCATGGCGGAGAAGGCGGTTTTCGTCAACCTCTATTTTCCGATGAAAAGATTGCCGGCCGGTCTTCAGGAGATGCGAATCACCTTGGCGCCGCGGATCTTTCCCGCCTTCAGCTCGCCGAGCGCCCGATTCGCCTCCGTAAGCGGGTAACCCTCCACCTCGGGCCGGATCGGGATCTCCGCGGCGAGTTCGAGAAATTCGGCGATATCCCGCCTGGCGACGTTGGCCACGCTCTTGATCTCCTTCTCCAGCCAGAGGTGCTCGGGATAGTCGAGCCGGAGCATCTCCGCCTTGTCCTTCTCTTCCTTGCGGATTGCGTTGATGACGAGCCGGCCGCCCGGAAGCAGATGCCTGAGCGCCTCGACCACCGGCTTCCATGCCGGGGTCGTGTCGATGATTGCATGCAGTTTTTCGGGGGGGCTTTCCTCTGTCGCTCCGGCCCAGACGGCCCCCAGTCCGCGGGCGAATTCCCGTTCCCGCGCGTTCCGGGCGAAGACGAAGATTTTCGTGTGCGGGAGGAGCCGGCGGACGGTCATCAGAACCAGATGGCCCGAGGCGCCGAAACCGGTGAGGCCGAGATTGCGGCCGTCGGAAAGACCGGTGAGACGGAGCGACCGGTAGCCGATCGCGCCCGCACAGAGCAGCGGGGCCGCCTCCTCATCGCTGAAGACCCCGGGGATGGGGTGGGCAAAGGCCGAGGGGACGGTCATGAACTCCGCGTAGCCGCCGTGAACATCGCGGCCCGTTGCGCGAAACTGCGGGCAGAGGTTCTCGTTCCCAAAACGGCAGGCGTCGCACGAGCCGCAGGCCCAGTGGATCCAGCCCACACCGACGCGATCTCCCGGACGGAAACGTCCGGCATCCGGTCCTACGGAGGCGACGCGGCCGACGACCTGATGTCCCAAGATGACTGGAAAGACAGGCGGCGGGGTCCTCCCCTCGATCTCGTCCAGCTCCGTGTGGCAGACGCCGCAGACCGTGACGGCAATCAGTAGTTCACCCTTGCCGGGGATCGGCGTCGGGATCTCCGCCGGGACCAGCGGCTCCGGATTTTCCGCAAAACCGGAAACGCCGTTCAGAACCATCGCTTTCATGGGCTTCCCTTTCCTCTTCGTGATCGGGGCGATCAGTGCCGCCGGTCTTAGGGAGTATGGTCCCGGACGCGGTCGATTTCAACAAAAATAAATCGAACCCGTTCGGATTCCAGGAAAGAAGAACAAAACCTGCCCCGGTTGTGGTAAGATCCCGATCGGACGGGCAAAGAGGCGACGGTTTCGCCGCTTTGCGGATATTTTTCAGGCGGATTCCTGCCATGCGTTATGCCATTGCCGATATCCATGGGTGCTGTCAAACGTTTCGCGCCCTGCTGGAGAAACTTCGGATCAGGCGGTCGGACACCCTTTGCCTGCTGGGGGATTACATCGACCGGGGTCCTAACAGCAGGGGGGTGCTCGATACGATCATGAACTTGGACTGCCGGGTTGTCGCATTGAGGGGCAATCACGAGGACATGTGGCTCCGCGCGTCCGCACCGTCGGACGATCCTGTGAGATCTGCCGCGCATTTCAGCCTCTGGATGCAAAACGGCGGTCAGGCCACACTGAAAAACTTTGCCGGAATCGACATGGAACCGTACCTGGCGTTTGTAAGAGGCCTGCCGGTATTTTTCGAACTGGATGATTTCCTTCTGGTCCATGCCGAGTTTGACTTTTCCCTCGCCGATCCCTTCGGCGAAGAAGGGGTCGAATCCATGCTCTGGAGCCGGGGAAAGCCGTATCCCGGGAAAAAGCCGGTTCTCTGCGGACATACCCCGTTGCCGCTGGATCGGATTCTGGAGGGGCTGCGGACAAACCGAATCAATCTCGACAACGGCTGCTGTTATGTCGGTCATTTCGGGTATCAAAATCTTTTGGCGTACAGTCTGGACGATGGGGAGCTTTTGGTTCAGCCGAACATCGAAGGGGATGAGTGAATCCGGTGGTCGGGGTCAGGGGGGCGCCTATGCGGGAAGGCATCGGAAAGGAATATGAATTGCGAAGGCTCCTGATTTTCACGGACCTTGACGGCAGCCTGCTCGACAAGGCGGATTACTCCTATGCCGGGGCAAAGCCGGCGCTGAACCGCATCGCCCGTCTCGGCATCCCGCTGATCATCGCCTCCAGCAAGACCCGCGCGGAGATCGAGGTGTTGCAGCGGGAGCTGGGCATGACCGCCCCCTTTATCGTCGAGAACGGCGGCGGGATCTTCTTCCCTGACGCCGAGCGCAAACCCGCCGTCGGGGTGGACATGCGACACAGCGGGGCCGGGGAGGGGATGACCCTCGGCGTTCCGTATGCGCGGATCCGGGCTTTTCTGGAGAGCTTGCCCCGATCGATTCGGGTGCGCGGCTTTGGCGATATGACGGATCGGGAGGTGGCCGCGGCGTCGGACCTGACCCTGGAGCTTGCGTCGCTTGCCAGAAAGCGGGATTTCACGGAGCCTTTTCTGCTCGAAGAGCCCGCGATTTTGCCTGCGCTTACAGAACGCGCGGAGCAGGCGGGGCTCCGGGTCGTTCGCGGCGGCCGCTTTTATCATCTCACGGGCGCGGGGCAGGACAAGGGCCGGGCGGTCCGCATCGTTCGGCAACGCTTCGCTCAACGGCAGGGGGGACCGGCCGTCGCGATCGGCCTCGGCGACAGCGAGAACGATCTGCCCCTGCTCGCGGCGGTGGACTTTCCCGTTCTGATCCCCCAGCCCGACGGGTTCTCGCCGCGCATCGACCTGCCGGGGCTGATCCGCGCGGACGAACCGGGATCCCGGGGGTGGAACGGGGCGGTTCAACGGCTGCTTGACCGATTCGGTTTTTTGTGCATGGAAGAAAAGAAAAATGATGGGTTGGCGGCCCTCTCGGGCCGAAACCCCGGATACACGGAAGGAGACAAAACATGAGTGCAAATACCAGGTTTTCAACGGCGCTTCGACCCCATGTGCGGACAAAGATCGAAATGCTCGGCAAGACGGACATCGTCGTCGGGATTCCCAGTTACCAGAGCGCCGATTCCATCGTCCACGTAATCAAGACGGTCATTGCCGGGATCGAACGCTACTATCCGGATTGCAAGGCCCTGATCATGGTTTCCGACGGCGGCTCCACGGACGATACCCGGGATGTCGCCTGCACGGTCGACCCGAAATCCTACAACATCGAGAGCATCGTCACCATCTACCGGGGCATCCCCGGCAAGGGATCGGGGCTGCGGGCCGTCTTCGAGGTCGCCGCCTTCCTGAAGGCCAAAGCCGTCTGCGTCTTTGATTCGGATCTGCTGTCGATCACGCCGGAGTGGGTCCGGAACCTGATCGAACCGGTTTTCGGGGGCTACGATTATGTCGCGCCGCTCTATAACCGTTACAAGCTGGATGCAACGATCACCAATACGGTTGCCTACAAC
>JAXDCM010000220.1:0-3492 GCA_034677965.1 Syntrophales bacterium | reverse complement strand
CCGACGGTCGCGACAACGATGCTTTCGGAAGGAATTTCAAGAGCGCTGCGGATCTCCGCCTTCCGAGCGGGGTCGGGTCGGAAACGCGACAGATCGACGCCGCTGTGGATCACCGAGAATTTCTCTTCGGGGGCGATCCGGAACCGCATATGATCGGCCTTTTCCCGCTCCGTGAGCATGACGAGCTTTGTCGTGATCCGTGCTGTCCAGCGCTCCAGGGCAATAAAGAAGCGGGTGCGACAGGGGCCGAAGTAGCCCCAGAAGACATGGCCGTGAGGCGTGTGGACGATGATGGGGATCCGGCATAGCCAAGCCGCCCATCGCCCCAGGAAACCGGCCTTGGAGGTGTGGGTGTGGACGATCCGGGGCCTCTCCTGCCGGATGAGGCGGATCAACGAAAAGAACGCGGCGGCATCGGCAAATAAATTCGGTTCTCTGACCAATTGGGGGAAGGCGACGACCGGGATACCCCCGTTTCCCAAGGCGGATAGATTGGCTTTGATTGCGTCTGTCTCCGGATTGCTCGAATGAACCGGCAACTTGTCCGGAGGAGATGTCCCCGTGACCAGGATGACATCATAGCGGTCTTTGTCCAGATCACGAACCGTAAGGAAGGTGTTTTCCGCCGATCCGCCCTTGTCGAAGCGGGTGATGATGTGTATGACTTTTATGTTATGGGTATTATGAGGCAAAATACGTTGAGAAGACAATTTTTTTCAAGGAGATGAGGATGATACAGTTCAATTGAAGATGTGGATGGCCCTGGCCGCTACGGTTTTGATCGAATATTGGGCGGGAGGTTTATAGAATATTGGACAATCTTTCAACTTCTTTTACGAAATAGTCTTTGACTTCTTGCCGGCTGCAGGCCGAGATCATGTTGGGCATCGGCTCTTTGTCGGCGTCATCAAAATAGCAAAGGCTTCGAAGGATATGGTTCGTACTGAATTGCACGCCAACATATTTGTTCGGAAGTTCCTGAATCAGCGTATCTATCGACATGAGCTTCTTGGCAACAAAAAAAAGGTCGATAAAATCCTTCACGGAGCCACGCTGAAGAACAGCCACAATCTTCATGAGGGAGATATCGCGCACGGAAGCCACATGGATACCATTCCAGTCTGCCCAGGGATCCAGCAGCTTATACGCATATCTGAAGAAACTGATGCGCACGCCGTCGAGATTGCCCACCACAGTCCCCTCATCCAGCCGGACCAGCCGAAAATCACCGGCCATCCTGAGGTGATCGACCATGGCAATTCCTTCGATATTCGATTCGCTGAAGAAATCGAGGTCTGCCGAGGTCCGATGCCCTAGGTGCAGGGCAAGGGCGGTTCCGCCCGCCAGGTAATAGTCACTCAGCCAGGCGCGGTTCCTGATCTTTTCGATCAGCCTGAGGGTATCGTAAGAGATGGTTTCCGAAAACATAATGTCTTGCTTCTGGAAATTCTTAACAGGATCGACCAGAGGTTGACCGTCCGGGGAGAAAATCTCCGGCTTGAAATCACGACATTTTTTATGGCTTCATCGCCGACGATTCCTCTTAAAAACCGAATGTCCTTCCACTGCCCGTGCTCCAGGACACGCTCGATGGTATGTTCCGGCCAATCGGTGAGTTCGCGTCCTGTAAACGGCGTGTCCCAGAAATATTCACGGAAATGATCGGGCAGTAATTCTTCCGAAGTCATTTTGGATTTTGCATCATTCATGGTTTTTTACTACCACAAAAAATGAACTGGGGCAATCTACTCTCCTCATCGAGGGTCTGATGAATTGAGACGGGATAGCTGCGCTCGTTTTATCGCATGTGGGCTTCATACCAGGCCTGAAAGGCGATCAGATTCCAGAGCTGCCAGGAGCTGTCGGTCCGGTTGTGCATCAGGTTCCGGACCAGATCCTCGATCACGGGATAGTTGAAGATCCCCTGTTTCTCGATCCGTTCCCGCGCAAGGTACGTGTCGATCAAGCCGTGGAGGTCCGTCTTCAGCCAGCGGCTCACGGGCATCTCGAAGCCCCACTTGGGTCGGCGGTGCAGGGACTTCGGCAGGAGATCCTTGAAGGTTTCGATGAAGACGTACTTGCTTCGGCCGTGGCGGATCTTCCAGTCGCCGCCGATGCGGAAGGCCAGTTCGACAACGCGCGGGTCGAGCAGAGGCACGCGGACTTCCAGGGAATGGCGCATGCTCATCATGTCCACCTTCCAGAGCATGTCTCCGGGAAGGGAAATTGTCAAGTCGGCGTAAAGCATCCGGTTGATCGGGTCGGTGTCGAGGGCGGAAAGGGCGGCGACAAAGAGCGGTGGCGCAGGGGCCGCTGGTGCGCTATAGGGTGCAGTAAGGAGCGCCTGCTTCGTCGCGGCCGGAAAGATCTCGTTCCAGGCCATGAAGCGCGCAGGGAAGCTATCCTTCGCGCCCCGGATGAATTTCTGCATGCGCCGGAAGCGTTCTGTCGCCGTGTTGTCTCGGGCGTTCGGCAGGGCGAGGAGGGCCGGTTCGATGAGCTTCGTACGCAGGAACTGGGGAATGCGCCGGTAACGGCGGTGCCAGGCCTCGCCCTGGTACATGCGATAGCCGGCGAAGAGCTCGTCGCCGCCGTCGCCGGAGAGGGCCACGCTCACGTCCCGGGCGGTCTCGCGGGAGACGACGTAGGTCGGGACGGCGGAGGAGTCCCCGAAGGGTTCGTCGAAGGAGGCCAGGACGTCGGGAACCGACCCGAGAATGGCCCGGGAGTCCAGCATGATTTCATGGTGATCCGTCCGGTGGAAGGCCGCGACCTGCCGGGCGTGGGCGGTCTCGTCGAACATCGGCATGTCGGTGTAGCCGATGGTGTAAGTCTTCACGGGTTTCGTGGCATGGCGGGCCATGAGCCCCACGACGACGCTCGAATCGATGCCGCCGCTAAGGAAGGCCCCGAGCGGGACGTCTGCGACCATCTGGCTGGCAACAGCGTCATTGAGCGCGTTAAAAAGTCCAGCGCTTGTCTGCTTGAAATCGCTGGGTGCGGACGCGGACGAATCGGAGGATGTCGCCGCGATGTCCCAGTACCGAGACTCGGTAACCGTTTCCTCATGAACCGTCAGGATGTGGCCGGGACGGAGCTTGCGGACGTTCCGGAAGATCGTCCAGGGCGCCGGGATGTAGTTGAGGCTGAGATAGAGGTCAAGCGCCTCAGGGTCGATCTCCTTCGGCACGTCCGGATCGGCGAGCAGGGCCTTGAGCTCCGAGGCGAAAAGGAATCGCTTTCCGTCCCAGTAGTAGACAAGGGGCTTGATCCCGACGGGATCGCGGACCAGCACCAGGTTGTGGGTCCTTTCCGACCAGATCGCCAGGGCGAACATCCCGACGAGGCGATTGATGGCCGCAGCGCCCTCCTCCTCGAAGAGATGGAGGATCACCTCGCTGTCGGTCCGGGAGGAGAAGCGGTGGCCCCGGGCCTTCAGCTCCTTGCGGAGGGCGACGAAGTTGTAGATCTCGCCGTTAAAGACCATCCAGA
>JAXDCM010000219.1:0-12504 GCA_034677965.1 Syntrophales bacterium | reverse complement strand
CACCATAGGAAAAACGGAGGGTTGGCTGAGACATCGGTTAGCCCTCTTTTACTTTTAGGGGCACTTGGTCAACGGTTTGGTCAACACTTTTCAAAAAACCTTCCATGGGGTCAACGGCTTTCCGGATATCAAATACATCGACGGTATCCTACCAAAGAAGCGTTTCCCCTGTGGAATGATCTGTGACTTTCATGGTTAAAAAAATAGGCTTGAGTTTTGCTTTTCTTCTTGCGTTGCTTCTCGTTGCCGTCCTACAGGGCTGCGGTCTTTTTAGAACAAAAATCCCCAATGGTGTCATTTTGGGACAGGTGCCTGAAGATAAATCTATCATGATAGACAATGTAAATTATCATTACAGGGAATACCCCGGAACAGGGCGTGATGTCTTTCTGCTGCACGGGTTTGCCTCTTCGACATATACATGGGAGGAAATGATTCCTTACCTCACCAAACAGGGGTATCATGTCTGGGCGCTTGACATGAAGGGAGCCGGTTGGTCCGACAAGCCTGTGAATGCAAAATACGACATTTTCACCCTCACACAGGAAGTGAATCGGTGGATGGAGGTTATCGGCCTAAAAGATGTGGTTTTTGTCGGCAACTCCCTGGGCGGCGCGATCGCTGTTCTGATGGCTCAGGAACATCCTGACAAAACCGGAAAGCTTGTTTTGATTGATTCAGCGGGATACCCGATCAAAAAACCCTTTGTGATCCGAATGGCAGAAATGCCTCTTGCCGCAGAAATCACGAAACTTTTTTTCGGGCGATGGATGGTAAGGTGGAATTTGAAGGAAGTTTTTTTCAATGATGACCTGATCACGGAGGAAAAAATAGACGCCTATTATTTTAGGATGTGCACAGATCATATCCTGGATGCCAAGGTATCGCTTGCCCGGTCACTCAACTCCGAACCCGACGATTCATATATAAGAAGGATAGCGGATATAAAAAATCAGACACTGATCATATGGGGCGAAAACGACGAATGGATCCCTTTGGAATCGGGATATCAATTTAAAAATGACCTGTCGAATTCAGAACTTGTGATCCTTCCGGAATGCGGACACATTCCGCAGGAGGAAAAGCCCGAACAGACGGCAAAAATCATCATCAATTTTATAGAACGAGACCGTTGAGAATGTCCAATTTTGGCCAAGTACAAGGAAAACGATCATTTTTTACATGATAGGACCAGGACCTGGGTGTGGACTTTACACAGTATCCTTACCGAAAAGGATTGCGCTGCATCGAATGCTGCCTGCGGGCTCATCATGTCACACGCGATCGCATGGAAATGGGCACTGCAATTTCTCACTGGATACCGGCCTATGCTAACAAGCAGCAAGACTCGCGCATGCGGGCAGATTTTGTCCGATATTTTAAATGCCGGTTCACTGACGGTATTCAACGTCTTGTTCTGCTTGATTTTCCAGTGACCATCTGCTATTGGGGAACCTATAATAGCTTCATTCATTTGGTGATAGGTTGTCTTGAATGGAGTGTTTCATCCATTGCATTCTATAAAGAATGCCGGAGACATCCCAAACAGGAGAAGAATCGTGGTCATTAAAAGGGAACGCACTGATATCAGGCAACGGCAGATCATTGATGCAGCCGGTAATCTGATCTGCAAGTACGGAAGTGAACATCTGACGGTGAAGAAGATCGCGGCGGAGGTCGGCATCTCCGAAGCGGCCATCTACTGTCATTTTAAAAGCAAAAGAGAAATTTTATCATTTATGCTCAGTCACATCGAGGCAGTTCTCCTCCATGACATCTCGCGTGATCGCTTCGGCGCGAAAACTGCGACTCTCGAAAGCATCGACAAAGTCTTCCGCAAACATTTTTCGGCGATCGGCAAACGCAAAGGCATATCCTTTCAGGTCATCGCTGAGATTATCAGTCTCGGTGATTGGAATCTTAACAGACAGGCATTTCAAATGATCGAAAGGTACATCTCCCGTCTCAAGGAATTGCTCTCTGAAGGGATCCGGAACGGGGCCATCTGCAAAGACATCGACCTCGACGCATCAGCGACGTTACTCTTCACCTTTATTCAGGGTCTTTTAAACATATGGGCCCTCAGCGAAGGTAGCTTTAATGTGGTGAAGAAATATGAAGCCATCTGGAAGATATACCGTAAAACAATCGCCATCCCCTGACATTCGTTCAAAGATTTATCATTGCTTCCGCCCATAATTCAAATATCCCCGCCAAATTGAACAGCCGGCAAGTGCCCATCCTATCCCGGGAAGAAATCTCATAAAAAAATATATTGACAACCAAGCGATCACTCGCTTATATTAGCGAGCAATAACTTATATAAAGTGGGAGAATGCATGCATAGCTTTATCAAGATTCTTGGTTTGGTCTGTGCCTTCGGTCTCGTCCTATTTCTAGGCATTGAAGACTTGCTGGACATTGAAGAATTGGACAAGGCCATTAAACTTCCCATTGTCGCCGTGCTCATGCTGGTCATTCTATACTGTCTGAAAAAGGAATCCAGAAAAACAAGATCCGGGAAAAACCGCTGAACCATTGCCGAAACTGTTCGATACGGCGGTTTCACTTTAAAAAAGGAGGAGGAAAATGATGGTAGGAAATGTTGGAAAGGTAAGCATGGGTCTTATTCGAGCGATTTTGGGGGTCGTTTTCGCGATAGCATGCATTGCATTCGCAAAGACCATGGACTTGAACGGTTTTATCACGGCTGCAATCGTCATTGTGGGGGTGATCGTGATGATCATCTCCCTCGCGGCGGCGGGGGCCAAGAGTTCAAAAGAGGAGCCCGCCAAGCAATAATCTCTAGTCACCTGAGAGCGCCCTCATGTGTCCGTTAAAGCCCGGCTCTCCCGAGGTACGATCACCCCTGCCAATGACGATGTCAACCTCGGCAGGAGCGCAGTATCTGTCGCGAAATACTGCAGAATCTCAAACGGAATGCGGCATCCGGGAAGTAGGAAAGGCTGAAATGCCTATTCGACCGTGCTTTGAGAACCATTTCATTTTTTCTTTATGGGGCGACTCTCCTCAACACGCTTAACTCGGATTTTACTTCATATAAAGGAGGGCTAATGGGATTTTTTTCTTTCAAAAAAAAGGTGGTCCGGCAAATCGAAGGAGAGGCTTGGGGCAATCTGGTCAATGACCATGGTTATGACGTGGATACCCTTTCCAACTTCATCCGATGCGTGAAAAAAAGGGGATTGCAGGGAAACGAACCGGTCACCCTTCTGAGAATCTTTGATTTGCGGGAAATAGCGAAAAAAGGGATTGAGATCGGCAGTTGGGAAACACTTGATCAGCACCCCGACCTGATTCTCTTGGAAGGACATGAAAATAAAATGGGCAAGGTTCTTTTCAAGTAGAAAAATCAACGAATTTTTTTCTTCACCACCAGGGAATCTAACGGGCACCCACCAGAAGAACCTTGCCTGAACCGCTCAGACGGATTCAGGCATATTTCTCCGTTCGGTAGCGGGCCATCCGGACCTGCGCATCGAGATCTCGCTTTCGGAGCCGGACGCTCCCCGGGGTCACCTCAACGAGTTCATCCTCGGCAATAAACTCGATGCACTGGTCGAGCGACATCGGCCGCGCGGGCCGCAGGATCACGGTCTGGTCCGAGGTGGAGCTCCGCATGTTCGTCAATTTCTTCTCCTTGACGATATTCACGTTCATATCGACGGAGCGGTTCCGCTCCCCGACGATCATCCCGGCGTACACCTCCGTCCCCGGCGAAACGAAGAGTTCGCCTCGGTCGGCCATTGCATGGCAGGCGTAGGCGGTGGTCTTACCCGGCCGGTCGGCCACGAGCGCCCCCGTCACCCTCTGCGGAATTGCGCCGGTCCAGGGCTCATACCCCTCAAAAAGGGTGTTCATCACACCGGACCCCTTCGTATCCGTCAGGAAATGGGTCCTGAAACCGATCAGGCCGCGGGCCGGAATGACAAACTCCAGGTTCACCCGGCCGCTTCCCTTGTTGACCAGGTTGACCAGCCGGCCTTTGCGCGCCGCAAGCTTCTCGGTCAGAATCCCGATGAATTCCTCAGGAGTATCGATGAAGAGACGCTCGACCGGTTCGAAAACCCTCTCGCCCTCCTGGCGCGTGATCACATGGGGTTTGGAAACCATGAACTCATACCCCTCGCGGCGCATGGTCTCGATCAGGATGGCCATCTGCAGTTCGCCCCGCCCGCACACCTCGAAGGCGTCGGCCCGCTCCGTCGGCTTCACCCGAAGCGACACATTCTTGAGAATCTCCCTCTCCAGCCTCTCCTTGAGGTGCCTGGAGGTGAGGTATTTGCCCTCCCGACCGGCCAGCGGGCCGTTGTTCACGAAAAAGAGCATCGAAACCGTCGGCTCGTCGATACGAATCCGGGGCAGGGGTTGCGGATTCTCCAGAGAGGAGACCGTGTCGCCGATCTGGACATTCTCCACACCGGAAAAGGAAACGATGTCTCCCGCCTCGACCCGCTCCGCCGGAACCTTTTTCAGTCCCACAAAGGTGTATAGCGCGGAGAAGCGGACCCCCGGGGAGATGGTCCTGTCGCCGCAGAGGCTGTATGCCTGGCGCATCTCCAGGACGCCGTTCATCAGGCGGCCGATCGCGAGCTGACCCACGTAGGGATCGTAGTCGAGATTCGTCACCAGAAACTGCGGCACGGCATCATCGTCCCCCTCCGGTCCCGGGATCGCCGTGAGAATCGTCTCGAAGAGCGGCTGAAGATCCGTCGAGGAGTCTCCCGGCTTCCGTTGCGCAATGCCCCGCTTCGCATTCGTATAGAGGATCGGAAACCCGATCTGTTCCTCCGTCGCATCCAGGTCAATGAAGAGGTCGTATACCTCGTTGATCACCGTCTCGATCCGCGCGTCTGGCCGGTCGATCTTGTTGATGACCAGCACAACAGGAATCCGCCTGGCAAGGGCTTTTTTCAGGACAAAGCGGGTCTGCGGCAGCGGACCTTCGCTGGCATCGACCAGCAGCATCACCCCGTCCACCATGTTCAGGCTTCTCTCGACCTCCCCGCCGAAATCGGCATGGCCCGGCGTGTCCACGATGTTGATCTTCACCCCCCCATAACGGACCGCGGTGTTCTTGGCCATGATCGTGATGCCCCGCTCCCTCTCGAGATCGAGCGAATCCATCACGCGATCCTCGACCACCTGATGGTCGTTGAAGGTTCCCGTCTGGCGGAGCATCCCATCGACCAGCGTTGTTTTGCCGTGGTCCACGTGGGAGATAATCGCTATGTTGCGGATGTTCGTTTTTCGCATGTGGATCCCTTACGCAGGATTCTCCTTCCGATCGCGTCCGCGTCCCCTTCCGCTCCGGCGCCGGGGACGTTTCTTCCCGCCTCCGGGAGCGGACCCGCCGGAGCGCGAAAATGCGCCTGGCGACGTCCCGTCTTCTTCCGGCGCTTCGGCCGAGGGAGACAGGGGTGCAGCCTGGAGGGTCCGCTGGTAGTATTCATCCAGCAGCATCGCGATCAGCGGCGACTCTTCCTCGGCGTCGGCCAGACTCCGGCCCAACGCTATGAAGCGCCGCATCCGTTCCTTTTCAAGGCTGTCGCGGGACCGCAGCTCGGCCTCCAGCGCGGCAACCACCCGCTGAGCAACGATCCCTTCGACATCCTCGTCCGTGGGAACTTTTCTTTCGATCAGATCGGTGATGTTAAAGCTTCGGGCAATCGATTTCAGGGCAAACTGTTCCATGCCGGCCACCAGCGTGATGGCCGTGCCGGCCGCCCCGACGCGCCCGGTGCGCCCCGCGCGGTGGATATAGAGCTCGGGATCCTCCGGCGGCTCGTACTGGATCACGTGCGACAGGTCGGGGATGTCGATCCCCCGGGCCGCCACGTCCGTCGCCACGAGGAAGCGGAGCGTTCCCTTGCGCACCCGCGTCATGACCTTTTCGCGCGCCCCCTGGGCAAGATCCGAGCTGAGCTCATCCGCATCGTATCCGAATCGCTTGAGGACCACCGAGACAAAGTGCACCGTCGAGCGCATGTTGCAGAAGATGATCGCCGAAATGGGATTCTCCATCTCGATGATCCGGACGAGGGATCTTTCCCGCTGCATCCCCGGGACGACATAGTAGACATGCTGCGTCGCGGTTACATGGATGTGGTCGCGGCTCAGGCTCAGAAACTCCGGTTTGCGAAGGAACTCCGCGGCCAGACGGATCACGAACGGGGGCATCGTTGCGGAGAACATGTAGCCGTTGATCGGTTGCTGCGGCAGGAACTGCTGGACCCGCTTCATGTCGGGATAGAAACCCATCGAGAGCATCCGGTCCGCCTCGTCGAAAACGAAGACCTGCAGGTGATCGAGGAGCAGGGTCCCCTTGAGGAGGTGGTCGAGAATACGCCCCGGCGTCCCCACAACAAGCTGCGCCCCGGCGCGGAACGCATCCAACTGCGGACCGTACTTCACACCGCCGTAGACGACGGCGGTCCGGAGACCCAGTCCGCCGCCCAGAAGCTCCGCCTCTCGGGAAACCTGGGAGGCCAGCTCCCGTGTCGGCACAAGGACAAGGGCCTGACAGACCCGCTTCGCCAGGTCGATGCGCTGCAGGATCGGAAGCAGAAAAGCGCCCGTCTTGCCGCTTCCCGTATGCGACTGGACCATCAGGTTCCTGCCCGCCAGGATGTAAGGAATCGCCCTGGCCTGGACCGGCAGCAGCTTTGTCCAACCCACCCTGGCGCATGCCGCCCGGGGCAGTTCAGGCAGTTTATCGAGCGTCACCTCCGGGAGTGCGTTCTCCGGTTCGACGATCTGTTCTTCCACCGCTTCTTTCAGGTGGTTCTTCGATTTTATCTGCTCCGATTCCCTATCGGCCACGAGGCCGTTTTCTGTAAATTCCTCTTGCATGGTTTCTCTCCTTCGAAGGACAGGGGGCTGATCTTCCGTAATGGGTGGGACACCCGGGCCGGGAGGGATGCAACTCTTGCCTGTGCGATTCGAGAGACCCATACGCCTACCCATCGGATTTGTCAAGGCATTTGACACGTAAGTTATCGAATATCGGTCCATTTTCGAAATGATGGACCCGGAACCGGAAGCCATCGGCAAGTTTCCCTTGAAGTCGGCATCCCGATTTGTTAAGCGGGGGCGCGGCCGACGCGACCGCGAATCACCCGCAAGGGAGAATCTCATGGATCAGCGGCAATATCCGCCGGCGATGCTTGCTTGGCTGGTTTGGGGGCTCGGCGCGGCTTTTTACTTCACCGGTTTTTATCACCGGGTTGCCCCCGCCGTCATGACCGAACAGCTCATGGCCGAATTTCGCATCGGCGCCGCAGGGCTCGGCAACTTCAGCGCCTTTTACTTTTACAGCTATTTCCTGATGCAGGTTCCCACGGGCGTCCTGGCCGATTACTGGGGCCCCCGGAAACTGCTGGTTTCGGGAACAATGATTGCAGCGTTCGGGACCCTTCTGTTCGCCTCGGCCTCTTCGATCCTGCCGGCCAACCTGGGACGGTTTCTCATCGGCGGTGCGGTCGGCGTCGCCTACGTCGCCATCCTCCGCCTCGCGACAGGCTGGTTCAAGCCCCGGTTCTTTGCCACGCTCAGCGGCCTGACCCTCGCCTGCGGCGTCGCCGGTGCCGTGTCTGCGGGCATTCCTCTCCATTTCTTGGTCATCCGTTTCGGCTGGCGGCCAACCATGTTTGTGGCGGCCGTCATTCTGCTCCTGCTCGGGATTGCCATCCGGCTCATCGTCCGGGACGATCCGTCCGAGCGGGGATTCCGGAGTTTCGCCGTCTCCGACCCCGGTCCGGCTTTTTCGGCAAAGATGCTCCGCAAAGATCTGTTTGCCGCCTTGAAATCCCGGAATGTCCGGTTCCTCTTCTTCGTGGCCAGCGGCCTGACGGGGACGGTCGTTGCTTTCACCGGACTCTGGGGCGTCCCGTTCTTTACGACCCATTACAGGATGTCCGTCGCGGCGGCATCCGCCGTCACCTCGACACTGCTGATCAGCTATGCCGCGGGGGCCATTCTGCTGGGGATCCTGTCCGACCGGATCGGATTGCGCAAGCCCGTCATGTTCACCGGTTCGGTCGTGGCGTTGCTCTGCTGGATTCCGCTGCTGATCTTTCCCGGGCTCCCCGTCCCGCTGCTCATTTCCATCGTGATCCTTATCGGTCTGGCATGCGGTTCCGTCACCATCGGCTTCGCCTTCGCCAAGGAATCCGTCCCGTCCCGATTCGCCGGCACGGTCAGCGGCCTCTACAACATGGGTTCGATCCTTGGGGCGATCATCCTCCAGCCGGCCATCGGCTGGATTCTGGATCTCTGCTGGCGGGGTGCCGTTGTCGGCGGCGCACGGATCTACGATTTGGCCGCCTACCGGGCGGGATTCGCTCTGATGATTGCCTTTTCGATCCTCTCCATTCTAACGATCGCCTTCACCAGAGAAACCCACTGCCGTCCCGCGGAGGAGCCGAAGCCCGGTGCCAACAGCCCCAAATAGGTCCGCTCCTTCCCGAATGCATTTCAAGAAGCAGCCAAAATCATTGCATAGACCTAAGAGCCCGTAGAGCCGCCCATCGAAAATCCGACCCGGAAACATCTGCCTGAGAGCTTGTTTGTCCGGGAACCCTTTGACACTCCCTGGAGCATTCTCTATACTGGGAACACCGAGAGGGAGCCCCGAAGGGGGCATGGTGGGAAAATGGGCAAAACCGAACAGACACATATCCGAGTGGCCTGCGCGATTATTGAGCGGGATGGCCTTGTGCTGGCGGCCCGGCGGAGCCGGTCCATGCGCATGCCCCTCAAATGGGAATTTCCGGGCGGCAAGATCGAGCCGCCGGAGAGCCCGGAGTCATGCCTGCACCGGGAGGTGATGGAGGAGATGGGGCTGCGCATTGCCGTGAAGCGGGCGATGCCGCCCTCGACACATGCATACCCGGATTTCACGGTCACGCTGTATCCGTTCGTCTGTCAGATTCTGTCCGGAGAGATGACCCTGAACGAGCACCATGCCGCCGTCTGGCTCAGCCCGAAGGAATTGCCCACCCTCGACTGGGTCGAGGCGGACCGAACGATTATCGAGATGTATCGGAAAAGCATGGTCACGTCGGGGATTCCGGGGTGATCTGCCCACTCAAACCCCGACGACGTTCAGAGGATTTTTCCCTGCCTTTTCTTTTCAGATCGTACAAGAGCCGGATCTCCTCGGCCCACCGGTCGCTTTCCGGGGTCTCCAGGATCAGCGGAATACCGTCGAAACGACCATCGTTCATGATCAGGCGAAACGTTTCGAGGCCCAGATTTCCCTTCCCGAGAGGCGCATGCCGGTCCACGCGGCTCCCGAGCGCCGCCTTGGAATCGTTCAGATGCGCGCCCCGGAGATATTGAAAGCCGATGATCCGGTCGAATTCCTCCAGCGTGACTGCGAAGGATTCGGGCGTCCTGAGGTCATACCCGGCGGCAAAGGCGTGGGCGGTGTCCAGGCAAACCCCGACCCGGCTTTGATCGTCAATCCCCTCGATGATCCGGGCAATCTGTTCGAAACGGAACCCGAGGTTGCTTCCCTGTCCCGCCGTATTTTCGATGACGGCGGTTACCCCATTCGTTTCGGAAAGGGCCCTGTCGATGGATTCGGCAATCCGGGCAAGACATTCCTCTTCGGAAGAACTCCTCAGATGGCTGCCGGGATGGAAGTTGAGCAGGGCAATGCCGAGCGCCTCGCAGCGGCGCATCTCCGTGAGGAAGGCCTCGCGGGATTTCAGCAGAGACTCCGGTTCGGGGTGACCGAGGTTGATCAGGTAGCTGTCATGTGCGAGGATCTGCACCGGGCCGTACCCCTCCTGTCGGCAGTTCGTCCGAAAGGCTGCGATCTCCTCGAGAGAGAGGGGCTTTGCTTTCCACTGCCGCTGATTCCGGGTAAAAAGCGCGAAGGCCCGCGCGCCGATCGATGCGGCATTCCGGGGCGCCTGGTCGACACCGCCCGCCGCGCTTACATGCGCGCCCACGTACTTTCTTCCGTCTTTCACAAATTTCTCACCCGTAGCATGGTTTCGTGTTGTCATGATTTCCCTTGGCCGGAATCCATGTTAGGAAAATCACCCGATGAGGAGATCTCCGACGGCGCATAGGCGCTTGTTCGATTCGGCTGCCGGCTTCGTACTGATATCCTGGCGCACGGCAGATTACACGATTCCATGAATTTTTCCAACGGAAGGTTCATCGTTGCGGATAAGAAACCTTGCAATCCTTTCCTGTTTTTCTGTATAAAGCTCCATATGCGTTTACCCGTTTGAAGCCGGTTGTGGAAATTGGCGGAACGCAGGCCATTGTTACAACCAGTGGAAATCCAATTATAGATCGAGGAGGTGGACAGAACATGGCAAAGGCATTCAAGGGATCACAAACGGAGAAGAATCTGCTGGCATCTTTCGCCGGGGAGTCTCAGGCGAGGAACCGCTACACCTATTTCGCCAGCGCCGCCAAGAAGGAAGGTTACGAACAGATTTCCCGCATCTTCGCCGAAACGGCGGAAAACGAGAAGGAACACGCCAAGGTATTCTTCAAACACCTCAGAGGGGGGGAGGTCGAGATCACGGCGGGTTATCCCGCGGGTGTGATCGGCAAGACCAAGGACAATCTCGAAGCGGCCGCTGCCGGCGAGAATATGGAATGGACGACGCTATATGCGAACTTCGCAAAGGACGCCAAGGCGGAAGGTTTCCCCGAAATTGCCCGTTCCTTCGAACAGATCGCCAAAGTGGAGAAATTCCATGAGGCGCGTTACCGGAAACTGATCGCAAATGTTGCAAAAAAGCAGGTCTTCAACAAGAAAAAATCGGTGAAGTGGCACTGCATCAATTGCGGGTACATCTACGAAGGAACCAAAGCCCCGAAGGAATGCCCGGCCTGCAAGCATCCCCAGTCCTACTATGAGGTGCTTGCCGAAAATTATTGAATCTCCCCTTTGGAGGCCGGGTCTTGAAATACGAACACCCGGCCTCCAATCTTTTCCCACGACTCCACCCCTCCCTCGCAAATCCTGAAAAGCGGATGGGGATCCGGTTCATCGGTTTTGCACAGGGCAAGGTGCGCTTCGACATCCCGCAGAGCAAGCTTTGCGAGGAGATGCCGCCGCTCGTAAAGAAGCTGACCCCGCGTGACATGGATCGCCGGGACATTACGGCAGGGGCCGGCCTTTGCCGAATTGAAGCGGTAGCCGCGTCTTGACGCTTCATGAAAGATTTCTGTGAGATAGACGGTGATTGCCGCCTGGGGCTCTTCGTGGTTTTGGAAGCGGATCAGTTGCGGGTGACGCCGGTATCCGCGGGTTGCCCCGCGGAGGACGGCCTGTGCCAGCAGCGCCTCGCGCCACAGGGCTACCAGGCCCGCCCGATCCAGATATTTCGGATGCAGTGTCCAGAGGCGCATGGCGTTTCATCCGTTTTTTGATTCACTGAACTTCCCTCAGGTAAACCTCCAAGCGGTTCATCCCTTCCCGGATGTTTTCAAGGGAATTGGCATAGGAGAAGCGAAGATACCCTTCGCAGTTCGCACCGAAATCGATGCCCGGCGTGACACCGACCCGGGCCCGCTTGAGGATGTCGAATGCAAATTGATAGGAGTCCCGGGTGAAGGTTTTCACATTTCCGAGGACATAGAAAGCACCCGTCGGTTCGACCCGGATGCCCATCCCCAGTTCCCGAAGACGACGGATTATGAATTTTCGTCTCTCGTCGTAGAGTTCCCTCATCCTGAGCATGTCCGGTTCCGCTTCCCGGAGGGCTGCGACGCCGGCCCATTGGACGAACGCGTTGGCCGAGATGAAGAGATTCTGCTGGATCTTCTGCATCGGTCGAATCAGCGCACGAGGCGCGATGAGGTAGCCCAGCCGCCAACCCGTCATCGCATAGGCCTTTGAGAAGCCGTTCAGCACAAAGGCGTTGTCGGTGAATTCCAGGATGCTGTGCTCCCTTTCCCCATAGACCAGCCCGTGATAGATTTCATCGGAGATGACCGGCACGCCGAGCGAGGCGATCTCCTCCATCCTCTGCGGGCTCAACAGATTTCCCGTCGGATTGGAAGGAGAGTTGATCAGAATGGCCTTGGTGCGCGGTCGGATCCTTTCCCGAATCGCGGCGGGGGTGTACTGGAAACCCTCCTCCTCAAAGACGGGGACACAAACCGGCCTCCCTCCGAAGAAGCGGATGAAATTGGGATAACAGGCGTAGTGGGGATCGGAGATGATCACCTCATCGTCCCGTTCGAGAATCGTCGAGAAAAGGATCATCATCGCCGGCGAGGTGCCGGAGGTGACGATGATCTGTTCCGGGCAAACGACGACACCGTAACGCTGCCGGTAGTGATCGCAGATCGCCTCTCTGAGCTCCGGCAATCCCAGACTGTGGGTATAGTGGGTTTTGCCTTCCCGCAGGGCTCTGAATCCGGCCGCCTTAATGCACTCCGGTGTATCAAAATCGGGTTCTCCGACTTCGAGATGAACGATATCTTGGCCATTGCGCTCCATTCCCT
>JAXDCM010000218.1:0-4611 GCA_034677965.1 Syntrophales bacterium | reverse complement strand
CATCAGCGGTCTGCGGGGAAGCTCGCCAATCACCCGATGCAGGTCTTCATCATTAAGACGCCGGTAGCCCGGCTTGACAACGGGCACAAAACCCATGGGAAGAACAGACACCGCCCCGGCGCACTCGCCGCCGATGCGGTTCAGCATCTCAAAATCATTACCGGCCGATATCTGCAGATGACGGGTGATGATCTGTTTTAATTCCGCCTCCGGCAAAAGATTCGAAAAAAAAGGCCTGGAAAAATCATCCGCGTATATGTCCGGCTGCAAGGGGAGACGAAGAGATAAAGGAACGGCATTTTTTTTAGCGATCCATGACGAATCATATTGAAAAACAAAACGCCTTTTGTCATCCAGCCAGAGCCGACCGACCAGGTCAACACCCAGATAAACATCAAGCCCCGTATTTCCGATAGGCTTATTCATCCGGCCACTTTTTCAATTCTACAAAGACATCCAACCCCAGCGCTTGCAAAACTTGCAGGACTTTTCCCAACTGCGCCGTTGTCTTGCCGTTTTCCAGATCGGACATAAATCTGTACCCGACACCGCATAAAGCCGCTGCATCAGACAGGGTCAGGCCGTCGTCTTTACGTTTTTTTCTGATGGCCGCGCCGATATTCAGCGCCGATATTATTTTAGTTTTCATAAACAATTATTCCCTTTCGGGAATAATAGACATTTATATCATAGAAGTCAACAACTTTATTCCCGAAAGGGAATAAATCATTTGCAAACGATATTGATGCCACAAAACATTACCGTCCGGGAATGGGGAAAAATAGGGACAGCGCCTATTTATTTGCCCAGTATTCCCTAAAGGCGGTGACGCGCTCCCGCTGCTCCGGGGTGAAAAGCAACGGCTCTACATCAAGTGCCAGCGCACTCAGATCCATCTCATCGAGACGATCTTTGAAGCGTTGCATGAATTCGGTTCGATTCAATCCGACCGCTTTTTCGATATACCCAAAATCAGGAACGGCGAAGCCGGCCAAAAAAGAGACATCGAAAACATCCCTCCCCATTGCGCGCTTCCGATACAGAATGGCCATCATCTTCTGGGCCAGGAGGATCGTTCCGGGGGCCGCCAGGATCTGCCGGTACACGGCAAATTTGTTCAGATATGCCTTCCGGGGATCGTACAGGTTCTCCTTTGCCTCGCTGTCGATGCGGACAAGGATCTTCCTCTCCGCATCCGGGCTCAGCCCTGCTTCATGAAGGATCTTCGGAAAGCGGATATAGCAATGCCAGGAACCCTTTTCGACAAGGCGGTATTCTATCTGAAAACCCTTATAGGTCATGTCCCGGCAAACGGTCTTCAGCAGCGATTCGAACTGAGAGAAAGAGAGACCGAAATTGTCAAAATCAAGATCCTCCGAGAAACGGGGGCTGTCGTGGAGAATGCGAATCGCCGTGCCGCCGATGAAACTCAACGCCGCCGCGGCCTTATTTTTGAATAGCGAATCCAGCAATTCATACTGGAGGTACTCCACCAGCATACCCCGGGGATCTCTCCTGCGAAGCGGAGAGGGGAAATATCCGGATATTTGCTCTAAGGTAAGCATCGCCGCGCCCACTTCTCCATCTTCGCCACACCGAACACGTCCAGATATTTCATGAGTTTATCCTTGTCGAGGCTACTTGCCATCTCTTCCTCATTCAGGCGGAGGCTGTCGAAATCATCGTCGGTATTGATTCGGGCCAGATTGAGATAGAAGTAATCGAGCAGCGCCTTTTCCGGCTCCGCCAGCAGGTACGGACCCTGCTCCGCCTTCACTTCCCGATAGCCCCAGAAGAGCTCGCTCTTCACATGCCGGTAGATGAAGCGACCGAAGGCATTCTCGAAGGTGCGGGTAATCCTGGCGGTGACGCTGGTATAGGCGAAGACCATTTCCGGGATGAAGCCGTACCAGGACAGGGCGCTTTCCAGGCTGAGATAGCTTGGCGGGTAGAGAACGGAGGCAATGCCTTCGCCCCTCAGTTTGTCGCGTTCGCGGCTGAAGGCATAGATGCCCTTTTTCAGGCGCAGCAGATAACCCTTCTTCACCCAGAGGCCGAGCTGGGAATCCAGGACCTTACACCCGGACAACGCAAGGTCATTCCGGGTGAACACGGGGCCTTCAACAGCAACTGTCAGATCGTTATATTTCATGAACTGATAATAAATAACAAGTAAATGAAATGTCAAACGAAATAATTCCTGTACCTTCTTCGCATAATTCAGGACAGTTGCCCATTATTCCAAATGGAGACTTGCAGAATGCCATTTCGAGGAACGCGAGCGACGAGAAATCTTTCTTTTTAAATGGGCGCTGTCCCTATTTTTCCAGAGAGAAAACGACTTTCAGGGCTTGATCGATCGCGAGCATATCGTCTTGCGTCAGTTTCCCCCGCACCCTGGACAGCCGCAAGCGATAGTCGATCGGACGCGTTTGCAGGCAGTCGCCAACCGACTTCTTGTCCAGCCCGTTCAGCGCAGAGGGTTCAAGCGTTACATTGGTCTTGATCCGCCCCTTCTTATCATTCCAGGCCGTGATCGGCACCACCTGAATGACGGGGACGCGGGCATTGTACACATCGTTGGTCACCACGATGCAGGGTCTCACTTTCCCCGTTTCGGATCCCTGCACCGGATCCAGATTGATATCGATCACCATGCCCCGTTCGATGGTTGTCATTCCGGCCATCCCTGCGCGGCCGAGTGCGTCAACGCCTTGAGCTCGGAATCCTCCTTGTAGATCTCAGCGTATAATTCGGCCGATTCCTTCAATTTCTGCGATTCCAACTTTTCCTTCAATAAATTCAATGATTCACGCACCATGGCGCTCTTGTCCTTGAAGCCGTATTGCCTATAGTTGTTTATGAACTCGAGCTGACTCTCTTTACAACTGAATTTCGCCTGCTGCATGGAACCCTCCTTGAGGCTGTCAAATTAGGCCTATAATTGGACTGTAATATAGGGCCATCCGGCAAGCTGTCAAGGGGAAAAATTAGGGACAGAGTCCTATTTATTTACTACCAAAGGTGTCCGGTCCAATGGGAACTACATCAATGATAACCATTTCCATACCGGCATCTTTTAGATTGAGAAAATAGGGTGCTGTCCCCCTATTTAATTAACTGGGGCATGTGTTTTGATGGAGAGGCTGAAACCCAATTCAACGAGCATTCGATTCAGTGTTCTCAATTCCGGATTGCCCCGTTTCGATAGCGTGCGGTACAGACTGACACGATTGAGTTCCACTTTGTCCGAAAATTTGGAAATCCCGCCGCGAGCTGCTATGACATCCTTCAATGCAAGAAGAAATACTTCCTGATTGTCATCCTCCAGCGCCGCATTGAGATAGGCTGCCGCTTCTTCGGGATCCCTTAGCGCAGTCAACAATTCCTCTTCGTAAGCACTTATCCTTTTCATGATTCCTCCAAGTATGCCTTCCAATACCGTTTGGCCCTTTCGATATCCTGCCCTTGATTTCGTTTTGTTCCAGCACAAAGCAACAAGATTACGGTCAATCCCACACGACCGAAGTAGATGCGATATCCGGGACCGTAGTCGATTCGAAATTCATGAACACCATCTCCAACAGAACGGCAATCGCCGAAATTGCCCAACCGAATTCTATTGAGCCGGGCCCTGATGATGGCACGCGCTTTGACATCTTCAATGCGGTGCAGCCATTCGGTGAAGGGCTTCCGCCCTTGATCCGTTACATATATATCCAGGGAAATCTGATGTTCCATGGTGTAGCTTATATACTACATACCAAAATAGAAGGCAAGAAAGAAAATAGGGCGCTGTCCCTATTTTTCGAAAGCGGCGACGGACAGGATGGGGATGCCGCGGAACGCGCCCAGGTCGAGGAGATCCCGATCGCCGCTGACAATGGCATCCGCCCCGGCGGCCACGGCGCAGGAGAGAAATATGTCATCCCCGCGGTCCCGGCAGACCCCCCGGATCTCTTCACCCGTCTCGACCACCTCGCACCAGGCCAAAATTTCCTCTTCGATCAGGGCATTGATTTCAGGTCCCGTGAGGCCGAATCGCGGATAGGCAAGGACCCTTCTAAACTCGGCGAAGGTGGCGCGCGAAAAAAGAGGAATCAGTTCCCCCGATTTCCAACGGCCGATCAGGGCGTCCAGTCTGCCTCCAAAGAGAAGCGCCGACACCAGGACATTGGTGTCCAGAACCACGCGTTTCATTCGGGCTTTTGCCGGGACCACCGGACCGCCTCCGCCACGTCCGCCTCGGAGACCCCCAGCTTCCGCATCTTTTCCCGGATTCCCTGCAGGTTGCCCGCAACCGGCCGGATCCGCACCGGTTCGAGGACAATCCGCCCGTCCTGGACCATGGCGTCAAAGTAATCGATCCCCTTGAATTCCTTCACGACGTCCCGGGGGAGTGTAATTTGGTTTTTGGCCGTCAATTTAGCAAGCATTCCTTACCTCCTTACAGTAAGGATACCCATTTATCGTTCGTTGTCAAGGGGGAATAATTAGGGAGTCTCGACTTGTCGGGGCGACGGAGAAATCTTAGTTTCGCAACCATTTCCAGACCGGCATCACTTGGATCTTTGCACCAGCAGAGGTCAACACCCTCTCTTCATCGTTGGT
>JAXDCM010000217.1:0-23562 GCA_034677965.1 Syntrophales bacterium | reverse complement strand
GACACTTCCGTAGCGGACATCTTTTTTTTCGGGAGGGATCGATGGAACGTTCTCTGGTTCTGGTGAAACCCGACGGGGTGCAGCGCAGCCTGATCGGCGAGGTGATCTCTCGCCTGGAGCGGCGTGGCCTGCTTTTGGCGGGGGCGAAGTTCATGAAGGTCAGCCGGTCGCTGGCCGAAGAGCACTACACGATACATAAGGGCAAGCCGTTTTATGACGATCTGATTGCCTATATTACCTCCGCCCCGGTGATGGCGATGGTCTGGGAGGGCACCCATGCGGTCGCCGCGATCCGCCAGACCATGGGCGCCACGCGCCCGCTCGAGGCCGCGCCGGGTACGATCCGTCACGACTTTGCGCTGGAGGTGGGCCGAAACCTGACCCACGCATCGGACAGCCCGGATAACGGCGCAAAGGAAGTCGCATTGTGGTTCAGACCGGAGGAACTCGTCCGCTGGAGCCGCGATGCGGATCCGTGGATTTTCGAGGGAAGGGGAAAAAAGGGCTGATGAAAACTCGCGAGATTCGGGCAAAAGATCTGAACGCGGAGCAATGGATCCGGGAAAAGGTCAAAGAGTTGCGACGGTCGGTCGGAAAAGGCATGGCCATCAACGCGCTGTCGGGCGGGGTGGACTCTTCGGTCGTCACCGCCCTGGGACACAGGGCCCTGGGGAGCCGGCTCAAATCCTGCTTCATCGACAACGGCCTCATGCGACAGGGGGAACCGCAGCGCGTCGCGGCCCTCTTCAAGCGGATCGGAATCGACATCGAGATTGTTCCGGCCCGCAAGGCCTTCTTTTCGGCGCTCCGGGAAATCACCGATCCGGAGGAAAAACGAGAGGCCATTACGCAGACCTTCTATAAAAAGGTATTCCGCGACATCGTCCTGAACAGCGGTGCACGCTACCTGCTCCAGGGAACCATCCTCACCGACGTGGATGAAACGGTGGCGGGCATCAAACGGCAGCACAATGTCTTTGAACAGTTGGGGATCGATCCCCAGAAAGCCTTCGGGTACAGGATCCTGGAGCCCCTGATCCAGTTCCGCAAGGACGGCGTGAGAAAACTGGGCGAGGCCCTGGGGCTGCCGGAGGAAGCCTTCAACCGCATTCCCTTCCCGGGCCCCGCTCTCGCAGCCCGGGTCATCGGCGAAGTGACCCCGGCCAGGATCGCGATGGTCCGGAAGGCGACCGCCATTGCCGAAAAATGGCTGGCCCGATCGGGCGCCTTCCAGTATCTGGCCGTTCTTCACGAGGACCGCGTTACGGGAATGAAGGAGGGCAAGAGGGTTTTCGGAAATCAGATCGAAATCCGCTGCTGGGACAGCCTGGATGCCCGCACGGCAACCCCGACAAGGCTGCCCTTTGAAACCCTGGAAAAGATCGCCGACGGCATCGTAAAGGCCATCCCGGAGGTCGTCAGCGTGACCTACAACATCACCCCGAAACCGCCGTCCACGATCGAAGCGATATGAGGATAGGTTCGGCGGCATTATGGCGGGCCATTGCGGCGGCAATTCTGATAGCCCTGCCGGTGACGGCTTTCGCCGCCGGGAAGTCCCCCCAGGACAGGGTTCTGCTGGCCGCGCACGATGCCTATGTGGCCGGCGACGGATTCCGGCTGGCCGGCTATGTGGACCGGATCCGTGGCCATGTGCTCGAACCCTATGTCGAATTCTGGCGGCTGAAGATCCGCCTGGAAGATGCCTCGCCCGATGAAATCCGACATTTTCTGATGCGAAACGAAGGCGCCGTACTGGCCGAACAGCTTCGGCGGGATTGGCTTCTCTTGCTGGGCAAAAAGGGCCAATGGGATCTTTTCCGGCAGGAGCTTCCCGCTCTCGTCAGGACGGATCCCGAAATATCCGGGTATGCGCTTCAGGAACGGTGGCGGCGACAGGATGCGTCCGCGCCGTCCGAGATAAAATTCCTCTGGAAATCTCCGCGGCCGCTGCCCGAAGGCTGTTTGCCGGTGGTTGAAGCGATGCTGCAATCCGGCGAGATTACGCCGCAGGAGCTGCACGACCGCTTCCGGTTGCTGGTCCGGGCCAATCTCATCGCGGAAGCCCGGCAGATTGCCGTGCGCCTGCCAGCGGACCGATCCCCTTCCGCGGTGCAACTCGATGTGGCCGCCGGATCGCCGGCCCGGTTTCTGGAAAAGGCCGACGGACGGCTGAAAACGGCATCCGAGCGGGAAGCGGCCATCGTGGCGCTGGCCGGCTTGGCCCGCATCGATTTTCCGCGTGCCGTCGGTTTCTGGAACGGCGGGCTTCGGGAACATTTTCCGCCGGAAGATCAACAATATCTATGGGCGATATTCGCCACCCACGCCGCCCGCCGCCACCTCCCGGAGGCCGTGGACTGGTTCATTAAAGCGGGAGAGTATCCGTTCGCGGACGAGCAGTTGGTCTGGCGAGCACGGATCGCCCTCCGCCAGGGAAACTGGCCGGATGTCAAAACCGCCATCGAGCGGATGTCGCAGGCGGAACGAGATCAGCCTGCCTGGACCTACTGGCTGGGCCGCTCATTGCTCGCCCTCGGGGATCCGGAGGCGGGACGGACGCTTTTTGAACGGATCGCCGGCGAGCACCACTTCTACGGCAGGCTCGCCGCGGAAGAGCTGGAAATACCGCTGAAGATCCCGACCAAGGCGACAGCGCCGACCCGGGCCGAGACGGCCGAGGTCTCCGGCCGGGAGGGACTAAGGCGGGCGCTGGCTCTTTACCGGCTGGGCCTGCGGACGGAGGCCACAGCCGAATGGCTGTGGGCCGTCCGAACGATGGACGACCGTCTTCTGCTGGCCGCCGCGGAAGTCGCCAGGCGAAACAAGATTTGGGACCGGACCATCAGCACCGCCGACCGGACGGTCGACGAGCACGATTTTTCGCTGCGCTATCCGCTTCCCTATCACGATTTGCTCTCCAGGCATGCCCACCGCCGGAACCTCGATCAACACTTGATCTTCGGGCTGGTTCGCCAGGAGAGCCGCTTTACAGCCGATGTCCGGTCCTCCGCGGGCGCCTTGGGGTTGATGCAGTTGATGCCGGAAACGGCGCGCCTCGTCGCAAGGAAAATCGGGATGAAGGGCTTCCATCCGTCCCGCTTGACCCGGCCGGAGGTGAATGCTGCGCTCGGTTCCTGCTACCTGAGGCAGCTTCTCGACGGATTCCAGGAAAACACGGTGCTTGCCGCCGCCGCTTACAATGCCGGACCGGCCCGCGCGCGCAAGTGGCGGGATTTGAAACCGATGGAGGGCGCGATCTACATCGAATCGATTCCGTTTACGGAAACGCGTCAGTATGTCAAAAAGGTGATGACGAACTCTCTCTATTACGGGGCTCTTTCGGGAAGGGAGCCGCGTTCGCTGAAGTCCCTCCTCGGCACGATCGAGGGCGGGGCGGCCACAAACAACGGAACGGAAGAGCGATGACATTTCAACGAATGACAAAATCATAGGCATGACAAGGGGGTTGATCGACATGACCAAGAGGAACGAACAGAAGATGCTGCAGGAGCTCCGGAATTTCGACACCCCGTCCATCACCAACGTGGTGGCCACCTATCCCTCGAATCCTCTCTGCCTGGGGCTTTACAATCCCTGGACCGAAAACTGGTACACGGACCAGACGATCCGCTGCATGTACCCCGAGCTTGGAAGGATCGCAGGCTACGCGGTGACCTGTGTATATGGTTTGCCCGATCCGGGTTTCAGGCGGCTCACCTTCATGGATGTCATCGATGCGCTCGACGCGTCCCTGAAACCGACCGTCCTGGTCCTGCAGCAGAAGTTTCCGACTGACATCGCGGGAAAGGTCGGACTGTCGGGCGGCAACATGACCGCGGCGATGAAGGCCGTGGGTTGTTTGGGGGTCGTTTCCAACGGTCCTTCGCGCGACATTGACGAGATTCGACCGATGAAATTCCAGTATATGTTGAGCGGCGTATGCGCCGGGCACGGCGAAATGGCGGTGCATGCCGTCAATGTCCCCGTTTCGGTGGGAGGAATGGATGTCTGCCCGGGTGAAATCATTCACATGGACGAAAACGGGGCAGTCAAGTTCCCCGCGGACAAGATGGAAGCGATCCTGAAGAATGTCCGGGCTCTGCAGAAGCAGGAGGCCGACCGCATGGGACATCTGCGGGACGCAAGATCCGCCGCCGACGTCCGGGCCGTTTTTGCCGGCCAGTCCTACGCGAAAAAATAGCGTAGGGAAAATCACTTTGACACCCAGGATCGTTCTGCGTATATTGAACCTTGCAAAGAGGAGCGTTGACGCGGCAGGCCTCGGGAGTCCGTGATTCGGTGAAAGGAACATGGAGGATAGAGAGATGATCCCTCAAGTGAAAAAGATCCTGTACACAACCGACCTGAGCAAAAATTCCGTTTATGCTTTTTATCACGCGGTGGACATGGCCAAAAAATATGATGCGAAGATTTGCATGCTGCACGTCATCGAGACCATACCCGCAAGCGCCTATGGGACCCGCACGGACAAACTATATCAAGACCAGCGCGAGGCCGCTGAGACCGTCATCCGAAACCGCATTCGGAATTTCTGCGACAGGGTGGACCAAAAAAAGAATCTGGCCTGCATGGAGCGGATCGCCAAGATTCTTGTGGAAAACGGCGATCCTGCACAGGAAATCCTGAAGGCGGCGGAGCAGGAGGGCTGCAATTTGATGGTCCTCGGGAGGCACGGCAAGGGTTTCCTGGAGCAGACATTCCTGGGAAGCGTATCGCGATCGGTCATGGATCGGGCGAAAATACCGGTTTTGGTCATTCCGGTGCCCTCCGAGGAAGCCTCGGTCTGGGATGAAATATAGAGATCGGAAATCGACCGACGTCAACACACAGGATCATCAGAAAATCCGCGTAAAAGATTCCTTCGTGGTCTTCCTTCCGCTTGAGGAGGGCTTTGGCCCGTGAGCTCGCAGCCGCAATCCGTCCTGGGACAATGAACGCCGCAACGAATCGATCCGTGAGGAGATCATTGCACCATCGTGTGTTGCAGGCGATCCTGCCGGCGCTTTTTGTTCTCCTTTTTCTCGGTGGGTGTTGTCGTCTAACCCTGTCCGGCGGGGCCGACTGCATCCCCGGATTTCCCGACCGTGACGGCTGGTATGGGGGAGACGGCGCCTATTCCATATTGCTGGATCACGGAAGGACTCTCTGGCTCTTCGGCGACACCTTTGTCTCCGATCACGAGGGCAGGCGGGACAGGGTGGATATGGATATCGTACTGGGGACGACCCTGGCGATATCGACCTGCGGCGATGGGGGCGAATTCGACATCCGCTATTTCCTGAAGAAAAAGCAGGGCCGATTCGTCTCCTTTTTCGGCGATCCGGAGTGGATGTGGCCGCAGGACCCGTTCAAGGCAGAGGACAGGCTCTACATTCCGCTGGTCGTCATCGAGGCGGATCCCAAAATCGAGGGTCCGTTCAAATTCAGGATCGCCGGGCACAAAATCGCGATGATCCGGAATTATCATGGCCGGGATCCGGGTGACTGGTCGGTGGAATACCTGGATTGGTCGGCGGCCGTTCCCCCCGGTGTCGCCGCGCTGGCCGCGACATCCGTCGTCTACGGCAAGATGGTCTATTTCTATCCGTTCTGCGTGCCCTCGGAGGAGGCCCCGGCGGTTTTGGGGAACATCCTGGTCCGCATCCCGACGGACCGGCTTCACGATCCGGAGACGGCCATGGAGTATTATGCCCAGGACGACACCTGGCGGAAGGGACTGGATCCGGCGAAGGCTAAAATCGTACTGGATGCCTGCGTTTCAGAGCTGAGTGTCCGATACCATGAAGGGCGCAAGCGGTGGATCGCCGTTTACCTGTCCGCGGACAACAAGGGGGATCGGATGCTGTACCGATCCGCGGAAAGGCCGGAAGGCCCCTGGTCCGATCCGGAGGCTTTGATCACGTCGATCCCGGAAGTGAATCCGGGGCATCCCCGGTATCATGCGGGCAATTTCTGCTACGCGGGAAAAGAGCACATCCAGTTTGCGCGAGAGGAGAAGCTGGTCACGACCTACGTGTGCAATTCACTCGACGATATGGAACAGCGGATCAATTTTATCCGGAAGAATCTGTTTCTGTATCGTCCGATTGTGAATGTCGCTCCTTACTGACAGTCCGGATCGGGATCGGGTTCGCCATCTCCCGTCTTGCAAAACTTTGCCCCGGAAAGCATCACACCGATCCGCATCTCTCCCTTGACGCTTAGGGATTGCGTGCATATCTTGATCATGAGAGTTTGCGGTCACGGAACGGAAGATCGATCCCGACGGTCCGAAACCGGAGGGCGGTCTTCATGGCATTTCCGGGCAACAGGAGTCGAATATGGATTACATCAAGATCAAATTCGTGGACAGTCTGGAGGGCATCGAATCCGAATTCCACCGGAGCGTGGAGGAAATGGTGCGCGCAGCCCAGCCCCGGTTTACCCTCTCCCGGCAGCGGTGGCGGCCTCAGATCGACATCTATGAAATAGGGGATGAGATGATCATCCTGGCCGATATCGCCGGTGTTTTACGGGAGGAGATTCAACTGGAGGTCGGCCCCGGAACGGTCAAACTCTCGGGCGCCCGGGAAGGCGTTGCTCGGGGGGAACGTGGCTGCTATCGTCTCGCAGAGATTCCCTGCGGCCGATTCGAGCGGAACATCGCTCTTCCCGTTCCCGTGGAGATCGGAACGGCCAAAGCTCTATACCGGGACGGCATCCTGGAGATTCGACTGACCAAGCGCCCGCCGGACCGGGTTTATAAAATCCGCATCGAGGGCAGTTGATTCTGCTTGCGATTGATTGGAGGTGTTCATGCCGCAAAAACCGTCTGAAGAACTGAAGATTGCAGATATTCCGGCCATCCTTCCGGTGCTGCCGATCTCCGGCGCCTTCGTATTTCCGAAAATGCTCTTTCCGCTCGAGGTTTCGGGAATTTCGGCAATCAGCCTGATCGACAAGGCGATGGCCGGAGACCGCCTGATCGGGCTCGCCATGCTCAAAAAGTCCGAGGAACCGACGGAGGGACCGCACAAAATAGAGGACTTCTACAGCGTGGGCACGAGTGTCGTGATCCTCCGGATGGCCAAAACCGCCGACAACAAGACCCAGCTCCTGCTCCAGGGGCTCGGCCGGTTCCGCATTCTCGAACTGCTGGAGGGAGAGCCCTATCTGGTCGCCCGCGTGGAAAATCTGGAGGAAAAGGAAATCAGAGACCTCGAAATTGAGGCGCTGATGGCAAACCTCGTCGGACTCTTTGACCGGATCGTGAAGCTCTCCCCATTCCTGCCCCAGGAGTTCGGCGCGATGGCCAAGACCGTGACCGATCCCGGCGTGCTGGCCGACATCATCGCCTCCGTGATCAACGCCCCGATCGAAGAGAAGCAGAAGGTCATCGAGATGCTCGACGTGAAGGAGCGCCTCCGCCATGTCACGCGGCTGGTCAACCACCAGGTGGAGATCCTGGAATTGGGCAGCAAGATCCAGAGCCAGGTCAAGGACGACATGGACAAGAGCCAGCGGGAATATTACCTTCGTCAGCAGCTCGGCGCGATCCGCAAGGAGCTGGGCGAAACGGACGACGATAAGGTCGAGATCGAGGAGTACCGGGAGAAGATCGAGAAAAAAAACCTCCCGGAGGAGGCGAAAAAGGAGGCGGAGCGCGAGCTTTCCCGGCTTTCCAAAATGCACCCCTCTTCGGCGGAATACACGGTCGCGGCGACCTATCTGGATTGGATGACCTCGCTGCCCTGGAAGGAGAAGACCGAAGACAACCTCGACATCAAAAAAGCGCGGCGTGTCCTGGACGAGGACCATTACGGCCTTGAAAAGGCGAAAAGGCGGATCATCGAATACCTTGCCGTCCGCAAGCTGAAACCCGATTCGAAGGGGCCGATTCTCTGTTTCGCCGGACCCCCGGGGACGGGCAAGACCTCGCTTGGGCACTCCATCGGCCGGGCGCTGGGCCGCAAGTTCATCCGCATCTCGCTGGGCGGCGTGCGCGACGAGGCGGAGATCCGCGGCCACCGGAGAACCTACGTCGGGGCCCTCCCCGGCCGGATCATCCAGGGGATGAGACGGGCGGAATCGAACAATCCCGTTTTCATGCTCGACGAAATCGACAAGGTCGGGAGCGATTTCCGCGGCGATCCCTCGGCGGCATTGCTGGAGGTCCTCGATCCCGAACAGAACGCCTGCTTCACGGACCATTATCTGGACGTTGCGTTCGACCTGTCGCACGTGATGTTCATCACGACGGCCAACATCCTCGAGACGATTCCGCCCGCGCTTCGAGACCGGCTGGAGGTGATCGAGCTGCCCGGCTATACCCTCGACGAGAAGATCCGGATCGCCCGGCGTTATCTGATTCCGAGGCAGATCGAGGCAAACGGGCTGAAACCGGAGCAGATCCGGATCATGAGGAGCGCGATCGCCCGGATCGTCACCGGCTATACGCGCGAGGCGGGGGTTCGGAACCTCGAACGGGAGATCGCCTCTGTCTGCCGCAGCGTGGCCTGCCAGATCGCCGCGGGAGATATCGAAAAGGCCACGGTCGCCGTGCGCGATCTCCACCGCATCCTCGGCCCCGTCCGGGTGACCGATGAGGCGGACGTCCGGACCGCCAAGCCCGGCGTCGTTCGGGGGCTGGCATGGACACCCGTCGGCGGGGACATCCTCTTCGTCGAATCCACATCGATGAAGGGCAAGGGAGGGCTTACCCTGACCGGACAGCTTGGCGATGTGATGAAGGAATCGGCCACCGCGGCGCTGAGCTTCATCCGGACCAATGCAGAACAACTCGGAATCGCAAAGGATTTCTTCGAGGGAACGGACATCCACATCCATGTCCCCTCCGGAGCGATCCCGAAGGACGGGCCGTCGGCAGGGGTCACCATGCTCACCTCGCTGACCTCGCTGCTGACCAACAAAACGGTAAAGAGGGATCTGGCAATGACCGGCGAGATTACGCTGCGCGGGCTGGTTCTTCCGGTAGGGGGAATCAAGGAGAAGGTGCTGGCCGCGCACCGGGCCGGCGTCCGGACCATCATCCTGCCGAAGTGGAACCGGAAGGACCTGGAGGAGGTGCCGGCCAAGGTCAAGAAGGAGATCACCTTTCACTTCGTGGATGAAATGATGGAGGTTTTACGGATCGCACTGGAGACATCATAAACCGTTCCCCATAAACCAAGGCTTGAAATGTTGGCATTCCCCCGGCAATGATGATATGAAAACGGCATATCGTGGGGGCTTCGATGGAGCGGAATTCAAAAATCCGGGATCTGGAGGGAAACGGAACGGGAGCGCAACCCGGCAGATGGTTGACCATGCCGTTTGCCGCTCTCGGCAGGACGGTCACCGGCTGGGTCAACCAGATGGGCGCATCGTTCATTTTCCTCTGCTTGGCCTTCCTTCAGATTTTCAAAGCCAAACAGCTTCCGAAAATCGTCCAGCAGATCTATTATATCGGCGCCAAGTCCTCGATGATCGTCCTGCTGGTCGGGTTCTTCACCGGGATGGTGCTGGGCCTTCAATCCTACCATGCCCTCGTGAAATTCGGCGCGCAGGGGGCCCTCGGCACTCTGGTGGCCCTGAGCCTGGTTCGGGAAATGGGACCGGTTCTCACGGCCATCATGATCGCGGCCAGGTCAGGCTCGGCCATGGCCGCCGAGATCGGCATCATGCGAATTTCCGAACAGATCGACGCGCTGGACACCATGCGCATCAACCCGCTCCGCTACCTCATCAGCCCGAGAATCGCCGCTTCGGTCGTCAGTTTCCCTCTGCTGACCGCCCTGTTCGACCTCATCGGCATCTTCGGCGGCTATGTCTCCGGGGTTTTGCTGATGGGCGCAAACGCCGGAACCTATATCTATCGCGTTCAGGCCAGCATGGATATGAAGGATCTCACCGACGGCTTCGTCAAGGCGATCGTTTTTGCCGTCATTGTCTCCACGGTCTCCTGTTACCAGGGCTACTTCGCACACATGCGTTCAGACAGCCGCGGCGCGAAGGCCGTCGGGTTTTCGACGACCTCTTCCGTCGTGCTCTCCTGCGTTCTGATCCTGGTGTCCGACTACGTTGTGACCTCCCTGCTGATCTGAGGACGATATGGATGAACCGTTGATCGAATTCAGGGATGTCACCAAGCGCTTCGATTCCCGGACCGTCCTGGATCGAATCAACCTGAAGATCTACGAAGGTCAGGTGACGACCATCATCGGGCTGAGCGGTTCGGGAAAAAGCGTGCTCCTCAAGCACATCATCGGTTTGATCCGGCCGGACGAGGGAACCATTCTCTTCCAGGGAAAACCGCTGCACGACATGGACGAAAAAGAGAGAGCCTCCCGTCTCTCCCGGATCAGCTACATGTTTCAGGACAACGCGCTCTTCGACTCCATCAACGTCTACGACAACATTGCCCTTCCGCTTCGCGAAACGACGCGCCTGGACAAAAATGAAATCGATCACCGGGTGATGGCCAGAATCGAACAGACGGAACTGGAGGATGCGATCCACAAATACCCGTCGGAAATTTCGGGAGGCATGCAAAAGCGGGTCGCGCTGGCGCGGGCTTTGGTGACCGATCCGAGAATCGTCCTGTTCGATGAACCTACATCCGGACAGGATCCGGTCCGGAAAAACGCGATCCTGGGCATGATCGCCCAGTATCAGCGGAAGTTCGGATTCACCGCGATTATGGTCAGCCACGAAATCCCGGATGTCTATTTCATCTCGAACCGGATTCTGGCCCTCTACGAGAAATCGATTGTCTTCCAGGGTTCTCCCGAGGAGTTGGAGGATTTCGACCACCCGTTCAAGGAAGAGGTCATCCGCAGCCTCGAAGGGTTGCAGGTCGAGCTGACCGGTCTCTATTCCCGGCGGCAGTTCAAGGTGATGCATTACGCCCAGTTGGCTCAGAAAGGTCGTGGCGCCACCTTTTGTATCGTCCTGTTTTCGCTGGTCGGGCTGGATGCGATCCGGACAGGCTCGGAATACGAAGCGGCACAGGAGATCATCCGGAACCTGGGATTGTACATCGACAGACACTTCGGCGCCATCGGGGGTTTCTCCACCCGCCTGGAGCAGAGCGAATTCGTGACCGCGCTTCCCTATTCGGACCTGGCGGAAACGGAAAGCATCCTGGAAAACTTCGCCAGGGAGTTTCAGGAATGGAGCGTCACCGGCCTTCGGGCCGTCGGTCGTGAACAAGCCCGGGAGAACGGGTGCGTCGAATTGGCCGTCCTGGCCGGTATCGCCCTCGGTGAACCCGCTACCGACATCACCCCGGTCGTCAATGAGGCTAAAAACCGACAAATCGAAATTGCCCGGGTCCGCTGCGACTCGAGGAGGTCATGACATGAAGAAGTACACCATGGAAACGACGGTTGGGATTTTTCTGGTGATCGGACTCATCTGCATCGGATACATGACGGTGAAGCTGGGCCATGTCGAACTGTGGGGAGACAACAGCTATCCCCTCTACGCCCCTTTCACCACCGTCACGGGGCTGAGAGCCGGAAGCCTGGTCTATATCGCGGGCATCGAAGTCGGACGGGTGGGGAAACTCTCGATGGATCAGGAAAAACAAAAAGCGCTGGTGGAGCTTCGCATCAGGAACGACATCCGGATCCATGACGACGCCATTGCCTCGATCAAGACCGAAGGGCTTATCGGAGACATGTATATCAGCATCGACCCGGGAGGCGCCGGTGAACTTTTGAAACCGGGGGGAACGATCACCGAAACCCAGCCGCCGTTGGACGTCGCGGAGCTGGTCAGCAAGTATGCCTTCGGAGACGTGAAGAAAAATTAGCCGCATTGTTTAAAATGGAGAGGAATTTGCCGTGAAAAGAACCGTCATCATCTTGAGCGTCTTGATTTCGCTGTTTTGGTTTGCTCCCGCCTGGGCCGGCGCGCCGCTGGACACGGTTCAGCTCAATGTCAACAAGGGGCTTGAGGTTTTGCGGGACCCGAAGCTCAAGGCCGAATCGGCCAAGGAGGCCAAAAAGGAAAAGCTCCGCCTGATTTACAACAACCTGTTCGATGATATCGAACTCGGGAAACGCACCCTGTCCCGGAACTGGAACCGTTTGAACACCGCCCAGCGACAGGAGTTCGTCAAGCTCTTCCGGCAGGTGCTTGAAAAGGCATACGTCGATAAAATCCTTGACTACACCAACGAGAAAATTATTTTTGACAAGGAAATCACCCTTTCGGAGACCCAGGCCGAGGTGCAAACGAAGATCGTGACCGCATCGAAGGAGATCCCGATCTATTATCGGGTGATTCTAAAAGAGGGCCACTGGAAGGTCTATGACGTGGTCGTCGAGAATGTCAGCCTGGTTCTGAATTATCGTACGCAGTTCAACGATATCCTCTCCAAAAACCCGCCCGAACACCTGTTGGAGACCCTGCGCGAGAAGGTGAAGGAGCAATAGGGCGGGAATCCGATGAAAACACACTGGTTCCCGGTTCTATTGCTGATTTCTTTTGCCGCGGGATGCGCACACAGCCCCGATCCCGCCGTCGCTTCGGCGCCGGAAACGGCGCCTCTTGCCGCCAAACAGCAGACCGTCCTTGCCCCGGCGGCCCCGTCGGTTTCGACTTCGCCGAAGATGTCCATCGCACCGGAAACCCAACCGTCCGACGAATTCGGGGATATCACCGATTTCGAAGATTTCGAAGATGTGCAGGAGGAGAAAAAGGCCTCCATCGCCGATCCGCTGGAACCCTTCAACCGAAGCATGTACCACTTCAACGACAAGCTCTATTTCTGGGTGCTCAAACCGGTGGCGCAGGGATACAGCGAGGTGGTTCCCGAACCCGTGAGAATCGGCGTGGACAACTTTTTCAAAAACCTCGGGTTCCCGATCCGTTTCGTCAATTGCGCGCTTCAACTGAATTTCGCGGGGGCGGAGAAGGAGCTGGGCCGCTTCCTGGTCAACACCCTTTTCGGTTTCGCCGGCTTTCTGGACCTCGCATCCCACAAGGAAATCGCCCTGGACGAGCAGGATGAAGATCTCGGCCAAACCCTGGGCTCCTACGGAATCGGTCAGGGATTCTATATCAACTGGCCTATCTTCGGCTCCTCCAGTCCGCGCGACACGCTGGGGCTGGTGGGAGATTCGTTCCTGCGCCCCTTCCTTTACGTGAACCCCTGGTATGTGGGCGCGGGAGCCAGAGTTTGTGATCTGGTGAACGCCACTTCGCTGCGCATCGGCGACTATGAGGCGCTTCAAGGGGCCGCCATCGACCCTTATGTGGCGATCCGCGATGCCTATGTCCAGTACCGGCTGAAAAAGATCGAACTCAAGGGGAAAAACGCAACCCCCGGGGGCACAGAACCAAAAAGGAAATGAATGCCGTATCTTCCGGTGTTTCAGGGATTCAGGATGCAAAGACCTTGAGAAATTTTCGTTCCCCTTCGTTGTTGCCGATCAGGACCAGCACGGCATCCGGATTGATCGGCCTCTGCGGATCGGGATTGATGAACAGAATGTCTTTCTCCTTGACGGCCACGACGGAACAATCCGTGATCTCCCTGATCCGCGAGTCGGCCAGGTTCTTGCCGGCCAGCGTTTCCGGCGCCTTCAGGTGGAAGATGTTGAGCCCCTCGGCAAGCATCCATGTGTCCTCGTTTTTCAGGAAGTTGAAGATGGCGTTCGCGCCCAGCGACGCATAGGACATCACAAAGTCGGCTCCGGCGCGGTGAAGCGTGGAGACATTCCGGTCCAGGTTGGCGCGGCTGAGGATCTGCATGTCCGGCCTCAGGCTCCGAAGATACTTCGTCAGATAGATGTTTGTGGCATCATCGTGGGTGGTAATCAGGGCGGCCGGGGCTTTTTCGATCCAGGCCCTCTGCAGCGTTTGGATGTCGGCGGCATCCCCGACCACATAATGCTTTTCATCCTCCAGCCTCTTCGGATTTTTTTCAATGACCAGATAGGGACTTTCCCGCTCTTTGAACCTTCGGGCAATCGTGTCCCCCACCCGGCCGCTTCCGACGATGAGCACCGGATCCACCGTCAGATTGCAGATGTGGTAAAAGGCATACACCTCTTCATAGGCCGCCAGACTTTTCTCGGTGCCGGCCAGCAGCAGAACGCTGGTGCGCTCGATCCGGCTCTCGGCCCGGGGAACTTCGAAGCGTCCCCTCTCCCAGATGCCCACGACATTCACCCCGAATTCCTCGCGCAGCTTGCTCTCGACCAGCGTCTTTCCCACCAGCGGGGTGCCCACCACCGGAAATTCGGCGATGATCAGTTCGTCAAAACGGCCGATAACATTCGCTTTGCAATCCCCGCCCACCGTCCATGCGGCCAGGGAGCGCCCCAGCATATCATAGATCTGCAACACCTTCGTGCTGCCCGCCATCTGGAGGATATCCAGCGAATAGGGCGAATCGGCGGTGGTGATGATGGGAACCCCCTCGCTCAGCTCCCGAACGGTGAAGGTGATATTCGTGTTGATTTCGTCGCGGTTGGTGGCGACGATCATGGCCGCCCGATCGGCGCGCAGCCTCCGGTAGGTTTCCGGATCGTCCACATTGCCCACCGCCACCCGGACGCCCGTATCGTACAGTTCCAGAGCGCGCTTGAAATCCTCCACCACGACGACATAGTCGACTTTGTGGGCCGTCAGCTTTTCAATCAGGGCCATGGTGACCGTATCGTGGTTCGTAATGATCACATGGCCCCGGGTCTCCGGCGGCAGCTCCTGCGGCGTCCGTTTCCTGGCCTCGGCCTCGATCCACGGGGCATAGAAGAACTTGATGAAGGTGAAAGGAAGCAATGTCAGCAGGAAGACCATCCCGGACAGAAGCACCACGATGGAAAAGGCCCGCCCCAGATCCGTGTTAAAAGTGATGTCCCCAAAGCCGAGCGTCGACATCACCGTGAGGGTCCAGTAAAAGCCGGTGATCCACGAATGGTTCTTCCCCTCCAACGCCATGAGAAAATGAAAAACCACGCTGAAAACAATCACCAGGAACATCAGCACCAACACAAACCTCAGAAGTTGGCGGATGTTTCGCTTGGTGCTCTCCCGCTGGAAAAAATAACTCATCATGGAGGGGCTGAACTTCATTTTGGGCTCTCCTGACAATGACGGCTTTCTTCCGGACCACGGCTGGCCGGAGCCCCAAGACAATCCCGGGAACACGGTTGCGCCGGACCACCCATCCTCTCGATTCCACAGGTCTCTTTTAGCAGGTTCGTCTGAAATGGTCCAGTGCCATTGTCCGGGGATCAAACCATTCCCCGAGGCTCCTCCAGCGACACCAGCGTGCCGGATCGCTCAATCTCCGAACCCACCCGCGGCGGTTCGTCAAAATGATTTTTTTTTCGAATGAAAGATGGTAAGAAATGACGAAATTTATTGAGGGAGGCAACCCTTGAAGAAACGCATTGCCCTCATCATCGTGTTGGCGCTTGTGGTCGGAACGGCCTTCTATGTATATCGCGGCCAGCAGAAGGCCGGGTCGGGAGAGCTTTCCTACTCCGGAACGATCGAAGCCGTCCAGTCCCGACTGTCGTTCCAGACCGGCGGACGCATTCTCAAGGTTCATGCGCAGGAGGGGCAAACCGTCTCGAAGGATCAGCTTCTGGCCGAGACGGATCCGGCGGAGCTCCACTCCCGCCTCGAACAGGCCAAGGCCAACCACGAACGATCGCTCAGAGGCAGCGAACAGGCGGAAGCGATGCATGCGGTTCTCGAAAGAACCCTCCCCGCGGAAGTCGCCAGGGCCGAGGCGGGCGTGCGCACGCTGGCCTCCCAACTGGACGAAATCAGGGCCGGGACCCGGACACAGGAGATCGAGCGCGCGAAGCAGGCCATGCAGGGCGCGTCCGCCGTTCTGCAGGATGCCAAGAGGAACCTGGCCCGTTACGAGAATCTCTTCCAAAAGGGAACCGTCTCCGAAAAGGAGTGGGACGCCGTCCGCCTCCGGCACGAGACGACCCTCCGGGAATACGAGCGGAGCCGGGAGGCCTACGAGCTGGCAATAGAGGGAAGCCGAGAGGAGACGATCCGTGCGGCCGAGGCAAGGCTGGAGGAGGGCAAGGCCGTTCTCCGGCAGGCCCGAAGCAACCTGATGCGGATTCATGCCGCCCGCAAGGACATCGATGCGGCCCGCGCGGCGACGGCGGCGGCCCGCGCCGCCGTCGATCAGGCGTCGATCCAGCTTGAGTACGCCCGGTTGAAGGCGCCTTCGGCCGGTGTCATCACCAGCCGAAACATCGAGCCCGGCGAGGTGGTGACGCCGGGGCGGGAGGTTCTGACCCTTTCCCGACTGGATACGGTCGATCTGAAGATCTTCGTGGAGGAGACGGAGATCGGCAGGGTCAAACCGGGCCAAAAGGCGGAGGTCCGCGTGGACACCTTCCCGGGAAAATCGTTTTCCGGCACGGTCACGTTCATTTCCCCGGAGGGGGAATTCACACCCAAGATCATCCAGACGAAGAAGGAGCGGGTCAAGCTCGTTTACCTCGTCAAGATCTCCATCCCCAACCCCGCCATGGAACTCAAGTCAGGGATGCCGGCCGATGCATGGTTACGCTGAGCCCGATGCCTCCGGAACGCCGGGAACGGACGCGGGAAAAGCAACGGATCCGTTCGTCCGGGTCGAGCGGGTTTCCTGCCGTTTCGGTGAGAACGAGGCGGTTCACAACGTCTCGCTGACCGTGGATCGGGGAGCGATCTTCGGCCTCGTCGGGTCGGACGGAGCGGGGAAATCCACGCTGTTGCGGACGGCGGCAACCATGCTCAAGCCCGCGGAAGGCCGGATCACGATCGACGGGCTGGACGTCGTTTCAGACCGGGCGGCCGTCAAGGACCGGATCGGTTACATGCCCCAACGTTTCGGCCTCTACCAAGATCTGACGGTCGAGGAAAACATCGATTTCTTCCTGAACATCTTCGGGATCCGCGGCACGGAGCGAAACGCGCGGAAGGCCCTCTACCTCGGCTTTTCCAATCTTCTTCCCTTTGCCGACCGGCCGGCGGGAAAACTTTCCGGCGGGATGAAGCAGAAGCTGGGACTCGCCTGCGTTTTGGTCCACGAGCCGAAACTCCTGATCCTCGACGAGCCGACCAACGGCGTCGATCCCGTCTCCCGCCACGAGTTCTGGGAAATCCTCGGCCGGATGCGTGAAAAGGGGATGACCATCCTCGTCTCCACAGCCTATCTCGACGAGGGAGAGCGGTGCGACCGGCTGGCGCTGATGCATAGGTCGGAACTCCTGGACACGGCAACCCCCGAGCGGCTCCGCGGTATCTACCCGACCCTCGAGGAGGCGATCATCGAGCGGATCGGGGCGGCGGATGCGGATCTTGCGCAAGATGCCTTCGGGCCGGGGCAAAAGGGCGACGACCGGAAGGCGGATCGCGCCCAAACGGGGAGGATTCCCGATGGTCGCTGACGGGGAAAACCATTCGGGAACGATCGTCGTGAGGGAGCTCGAAAAGCGTTTCGGGGATTTTGTCGCCGTGAACCGGATTTCCTTCTCGGTCCGTCCCGGCGAGATCTTCGGGTTCCTGGGATCGAACGGATCCGGGAAATCCACGACGATCCGGATGCTTTGCGGCATCCTCGCGCCCACTTCGGGAGAGGCAAAGGTCGCCGGGCACGACATCCTGACGGAAACCGAGGAAGTCAAACATGCGATCGGCTACATGTCCCAGAAGTTTTCGTTGTACGAGGATCTGACCCCCTTCGAGAACCTCCGTTTCTACCTCGGCGTCTACAGCGTACCGCAGCGGGAATGGACGGAACGGATCGACTGGGTCCTCGAAACAACGCGGCTCAAAGAGGCGAGAGACCGCCTCACGCGGGACCTTCCGCCGGGGTGGCGTCAGCGCCTCGCGCTCGGCTGCGCGCTGCTTCACCGCCCTCGGATCCTCTTCTTGGACGAGCCGACCTCCGGCGTCGATCCGATCACCCGACGCCGTTTCTGGGATTTCATTCGAAAGATCGCCTCGGAGGGGATCACCATTTTCGTCACGACCCACTACATGGATGAGGCGCACCATTGCGAACGGATCGTCATGATCAACGAAGGGCGAATTGTCGCCTCGGGAAGCCCTGAAGAGATCATCCACGGGGCCTGTCCCGAAAAGTCCGACGCGGACCTCAACGACGCGTTCGTTGCGCTGATGTCGGAAAGAAACGGTGAAAAATAGGGAGTCCGTTGTCCTTTCCCGATGGAGGGCCGCGGGCGGCCCCGTCGGGAAAGCGGGAAGGAAACGCGCGTGAATCTGAGAAATATCCGGGCGATCGTGCGCAAGGAGATCTACCACCTGCTCCGGGACTTCCGGAGCCTCTACCTGGCCTTCGCGCTGCCGCTTCTGCTGATTCTTCTGTTCGGCTATGCGCTCAGTCTCGATGTCGATCACATCGAGACGGTCGTCGTCGATCAGGACCGAACGGATTTGAGCCGTGATTTTATCCGCCATCTCGGCGCCTCCCCCTATTTCCGGATCGTGGCCCGGCTCCCCGACAGCCGCGCCGTCACCCGGGAACTCGATTTCGGCCGGACGACACTGGCGGTGATCATTCCCCCGGGGTGGACGGCGGATCTCCGGTCCGACCGGGAAACCGCCCTCCAGATCCTGCTCGACGGAAGCGATCCGAACTTCGCCGGAATTTCCCGCGCATACATCAGCGCCTTCGTCGAGAGCCACAACCGGAAGCTGCTGGTCGATTACCTCGACCGGCAGGGGATGGAAAAGATCAGGCTGCCGGTCGACGGGAGGATCCGGGTCTGGTTCAACGAGGACCTGGAGAGCCGAAACTTTATCATTCCGGGGATCATCGCCATCATCATCATGATTGTCGGCGCCATGCTGACGTCGCTGGTCATTGCCCGGGAGTATGAAAACGGCACGATGGAAACGATCCGCTCCCTCCCCGTCCGGGCGGGGGAATTCCTCATCGGCAAGGCGATCCCCTATTTCGCGATCACCCTCATCGATGTGCTGGTCTCGATCCTGATGGGGCAGGTCCTCTTCGGCGTCGTGATGAAGTCGAGCTTCCTTCTGATGATCCTCGCCTCTTCGCTCTACATTCTCGTTGCGCTGACGCTCGGCCTGCTGATCTCGTCCGTGACGAAATCGCAGATGATCGCCAACCAGGCGGCCGTGCTGATCACCTATCTGCCGTCGTTGCTCCTGTCGAATTTCGTTTTCCCGATCATCAACATGCCGAAGGTTCTCCAGGCCGTCACCTATTTCGTTCCGGCGACGTATTACATCGACATCCTGGCCGGAATCTATCTTCGGCGCCTCGGTTTCGCCGACCTTTGGCCGGATATGCTGATCCTGACGGTCATGTTTGCCGTCTTGGCGGCGCTCAACTGCGCGGTGCTGAAGCGGGAGGGGTTATGAGCCGGCTTCGCATCCGTGAGATGATCCGCAAGGAATTCATCCAGCTCTTCCGCGAGCGGAAAAACCGCGTGATCCTGATCGCGGCGCCCCTCATCCAGCTATTGGTCTTCGGTTATGTGGTCAACTACGATATCCGGAATATCCGTGTCGCGCTGACCGACCAGGCCCAGACACGGGAGAGCCGGCTTCTGGCAGATTCCTTCACCGCAAGCGGGATCTTCCGGATCATCCACCGGCCGGCCGATCCACACGCCATGGAGCAACTCTTCCTGAAAGGAAAGGCCGACATCGGGATCCGCATCCCCCCCGATTTCAGCGACCTTGTCCGCGCGGGCCGGACGGCGCCGGTCCAGATCCTTGCGGACGGCAGCATGAGCAACATGGCCTCGGTCCGGATTGCCTATGTGGTGACGGTCCTGGACCGGATCAATCAGGATCTGCTCCGCGAGCTCCACGGGCGGGATCTCCCATACGGCAAGATCGACGCCCGGATCCGGACCTGGTACAACCCGAACCTGGACAGCCAGCATTTCTTTGTCCCGGGAATCGTCGCCTTCGTCATCATGCTCATCTCGCTTCTGCTGACATCGCTCGCCATCATCAAGGAGCGGGAGGCGGGGACGATGGAGCAACTGATCGTGACGCCGCTCAAACCGTATGAGTTCATCATCGGCAAGACCATCCCCTATACGGTCGTCTCGATCGGCCAGATGGTTCTGGTCATGGTCTTTGCGATTTACTGGTTCGAAATACCGCTCGCCGGAAGCGTCCTTCCGCTGTTCTTCGCGACTTGTCTCTTCCTGCTGAGCACCCTCGGAACCGGGCTGTTCATCTCGACGGTATCCAAGACGCAGCAGCAGGCGATGATGACCACCTTCTTCTTCATCCTTCCCTTCTTCATGCTTTCCGGTTTCGTTTTTCCCATCGCGAACATGCCCGAATTCGTTCAATGGTTGACATACCTCAATCCTTTGCGCTATTTTCTGATCATCATCCGCGGCATCTTTCTCAAAGGGGTCGGCCTCCACGTACTCTGGCCCCAGTATGTCGCTCTGGCCGTGCTCGGCGTAATCGTCTTCACCGGGGCGGTGGGGCGGTTCCGCAAACGGTTGGATTAGCGGGCGGTTCGATCCGTCCGGATCGGAAAGAAGACATCATGTTGAAGGTGGTGGAAAACGAAGCGGCGATTCGCAGATACCAGCGCCATTTCGTCCGCAGGTTCAGGCCGCTCGTCAGCAAGGTGATCCCCGTCGAACTCGGCCACCCGGGGGCGAGCGTCCGTGTGAAGGTGGGCTGGTCGGAGCATCTGGGAATCTGGATCTATTCCCGGAAGATCGCGGATCACCGGTACTGGAATGCTTTCGGCGTCGGCCGACCCGAAAGCGGCAGCCGGACGGCAATCACCTGCGAAATCAATTTCCCGCTCTGCGGCATCGACCGGCGGACCGGCGGCGCATTCGCAGAGGACGGTCCCGGCAGGGTCTTTGTCGTGCACCGCGGAAAACTGGGCGGGGGACGCAGGGGGGTCGGAAAGGGCCTCTTCGAAAACCATTACCTGGGGGTCTGGCAGGTCATGGCGGACGGCGATGAGGAAACCCCCGTCGCGCTGGTCGGGGTTCTGGACTCACCCCGCTTCGCCAGGCAAATCGCTCAATTCGTGACGAAGATCGCCCGGATCAAAGAGACGGCCTCTATCTCCCAACAGGGCGAACTGGGCCTGGAGACGCTCTCGCTGCGCGAGGAACTGGTCGGCGAACTCCGCCGTCCATGGGAACGGGAAACCGGCGCGGCCTGCGACCGCGGCCTCGTCATCCGGGATCTCTCCGATGCGATCCGGGCAAAAGGCTTCGGGACCGGAAACGACGGCAGCCGGGATCTGCTCATCATGAACCGGAAAGGGTCCATCCGGGCGGTGTTTCAGGTTCGTACGGAGGTGTCGATGTCCGGCATCCTTGCGGGGGCAATGCAGCTTCTGATCCACAATCCCGATCTGCCGGAAAATGCGCTGCTGATCCTCGCCCTTCCCCGCGCCCCCGAGGAGGGCCTCCGGGAAAAGCTCGGGAGGCTGAACATCGGTCTGATGGTCTACGGCTGGCAGGGCGACCGCGCGCTGTTCCCGGATCTCCCGGCTCTTCTCTCCCGGTTCGCAAACTGATCCTTGTCGGACCGGGGAAATCGAGGAGCCTTTCGTCAACCGGGTGAGACTTTTATGGCATCCTGACCTTTCGAGGATCGCAAGCAACTGGAAATTGTATTGTATGAAGATTGTTTTCTACGCCTCAAAAAACACCGGCCCCTGGCTTGCCGCCATCGCCTCAGCCCTTTCCGACGCGAAGGTTTGGCTGTGGACGCCGGAAGGCGCCGGACGTCAGGCAGACTACGCGATCGTCTGGCAGCCGCCGGCCGAACTGTTCGCGTCGCAAAAGGGCCTCAAAGCCGTTTTCAACATCGGCGCGGGCGTGGACGGTTTGATGGCGCTGCCGAACCTGCCCGGGAACGTGCCGATCGTCCGCCTGAACGATGCCGGGATGGCCTCCCAGATGGCGGAGTACGTCTGCCATGCGCTGATCCGACATGTCCGCGAGTTTGATGTCTATTCCGAACAGATGAAGGAGCGTCGCTGGAAGGCACGGCGGCCGGCCAACCGCATGGATTTTCCCGTCGGCGTGATGGGGTTGGGGTTCATCGGCGCGCGTGTCGCCGAATCGGCAGCGTCCTTCGGCTATCCGACATTCGGCTGGTCCCGCTCAGGGAAATCCCTGCCGAACATCACCGTCTTTGCCGGACAAGACGGATTGGAACCCTTTCTACGCGCCGTGCGAATTTTGATCTGCGTGCTACCCCTGACGGCAGAGACGCAAGGGATCCTCAATGCGGCCACGCTTTCCAAACTGAAACCGGACGGTTATCTCATCAACGTGGCGCGCGGCCGACATCTTGTGGAGGAGGACCTGCTGGCGCTCTTGGCCGACGGCAGGCTCGCGGGAGCCGCCCTGGACGTGGTGTGCAGCGAACCGCTGCCCGCCGATCACCCGTTCTGGACCCACCCGAAAATCACATTGACCCCCCACATCTCGGCACTGACCCTGCGGGAAGAAAGCGTGGCACAGATCGCCGGAAAGATCCGGATGTTGGAATGCGGCCAAACCGTTGAAGGCGTCGTGGACATTCGGCGCGGTTATTGAACGGAATATTTCTCTTTCAGCGCCGCAAGCGCCGGTATTCCCGAACGCCCCCCCAAATGCAGGCTGACCTGCGCCGCCGCCCATGCGCCCAGATCGAGGCTTTTCTCCGCCTGCCACCCATGGAGCAGCCCGTAGATGACGCCGGCATGGAAGACATCCCCGCAACCGGTCGTATCGATGGACTCGACCGGATAAGCCCGTTTTTCGATGATTCGCCCCCCGGTCAACGCGACATACCCCGCCTTCCCCATCGTCACGCCGACAAGCCGCGGGCCCAGTTCCGACAGCATCCGACAGGCCCGATGGGGATCGCGGCCGCCCGCAAGCGAAAGGGCAAAGGATTCGGAGACGACGAAACAGTCGCTGAGGCGCGCCAGGTCGAGCATACCCTCTCGCAACGTTCCGCCGTCCACAACCACCGTTGCCCCGGCGCGCCTGGCCTCCGCGGCGGCGAACAGCGCGGCTTCCATGCACAGGCCGTCCGTGTGAAACAGCCGCGCCCGCCGGAGATTCGCGAGATCGATTTCACCGGGCCGGATTTCCGCCCCGGTGGGACGTCGCCAAAAAATATTCCGTCTCCCCAGCGACCGCTCCGCGGCGATGAAGGCGAATTGGGAGGCGCATCCCTTCCGGACGACCAGCCCGGCCGTGTCGATTCCCTCCTCTCGTAGCGAGCGTTCAATCAAAACGCCGAAGAGGTCGTCGCCCACCACGCCGGCAAAGCGGCAGGAGATCCCCCAGCGGGCCAGAGCCGTCAGAGCCGTCGCCGCCGGTCCGCCCCCTTCAAACACGGCCTCGCGCAACTCGCATTTTGCATCGGGCGGCGGATAGACGTCGCTTGTCCCGATATAATCGAGGGAACATTGTCCGAGGCCGAAGACCTGAAATCCCTTCTCACTGAACATGATTCGATCCCCCCGGGTCGGTCTCCATTCCGGGAAAGGATTTTTTCTTCTCCCGGTAAAGGCCCAAAAGGACCAGAATCGTCCCG
>JAXDCM010000216.1:0-9875 GCA_034677965.1 Syntrophales bacterium | reverse complement strand
CTCGGCAATCCCGGCCGAACGCTGAGTGTAGGGTGTGGCAGCGGGATTTTCGAATCGATGCTCAAAATCCGTTTCGGCATCGAAATAAACGAGGGGATCGAACCTTCGGACGGCATGGCCACCATTGCTGAAAAGCGCGGCATGAAGGTACTGCGTGTGGGAGCCGACTCCGCCTCAAAGGCAGGCACCGGATTCGATACGGTGCTCTTCAACGGATCTTCCAGTTATATCGAAAATCCCGGGGCGGCATTTGCGGAAGCGCACAAAGTGCTTCGGGACGGCGGCAGACTGGTCGTGCTGGATGTGACCGCCGAAGGCGGGTACGGCACACTCTATGACCTCGCCGCTCAGTTCGGCGCCTGGGACCACCCTAAACTTAAAATCCGCGCGCCCAAAAATCCGTATCCGGCTGAGTTCCTTTCCTGCGTGCGTTGGAAGAGTGTGCCCGAGAAGACCGCTCTTGTCGAAAACGCGGGATTCAAGGTGAAAGAATACTGGCAGACGCTGACCACCCATCCGCTCTATTCCAACGATGCACCGGAAAATCCCATTCCCGGTTATACGAAGGGCGATTACGTCGCGGTGATCGCGGTGAAAGAGCCTCTGTAGAGGTTATATTCCTTTCAAGGATATTGTCGATGAAATGGATGTTCCAAGCGATAATCATTCGGCATTCCTAAACAGACATAACGGAGAAAAGATAGATGAAAAAGGATTTGGTTGGTTTGGCTGCTCTCTTTGCGTTCATGGTTGGTTCGGCCTCCCTGTCGTCGGCCTTTGATGTAACGATCAAAAACGGCACCCCTTACAAAATCAGGGTATTTGTCTATGTCACTAAAGATTACCGAAATGACGAATCCGGGTATGGTGATTTAGGACCGGGCGTATCCTATACGTTCAAGACGGGGGGATGGTGTCCTTCCGGCATGGAAGGATTTGTCAGATATGACGTCGGCGAAACTCGAGAGATCGCCTCCACCAGCATTCTGGGCCACGAAACCGGCAGATCCGGGTTCTCGCCCGGATGCTGGAATTCAACGTGGACCGTTTGCCGCAAACGGGGGACGGAAGGAACTCCCGTTCAGGACAGGGACTACGGTTTCTGCCGCTGACGAGGGAAAAACAGATGAACGACCTTTTCAGGGACAGGTTATTCATTCTCAATCCCCGACTACAGGTGACGCCTTGAAAAAGATCCTTTTTGTTTTTTCGATTCTTTTGCTGATGGTTTTTTATTTGGGAGGCTGCTCCAACTCGTCCGGTTCGAATTTAAGCCCTGTGGCCGAGTACGAAGGGGGGGCGCTGTTCAAGGTCGGTCCTGTGAATGTCCTGCGTCTCTGCGGGACGCATTATCAGATGGGCAGGCAATACGGAATGCTGCTGAAAAATGAACTGAACGCCCTTTATGAGTTGGCTACAGAGAAGTACAACAGTATCGGTTATACGAATTCTCGCATGCAGCAGATAGCGAATGCCTATTACGCGAATTTCCCCCAGAAGTACCGGGATGTGATCGCCGGAATGGCTGAGACCTCCGGACTGGGTCTTGATAAACAGATCCTGGTCAACGGGATTGAGATCATTCCTAAAATCAACAGTATTGTCCCTCACTGCACGGGTCTGGCTGCCTGGGGCGATTACACAGGTGGTGGCCCCCTGATCTTCGGCCGCAATAATGACGATCATCCCTTTTACAGAAATTTTGGGGGATACACGGTCATCGCGGTTTTCAATCCGACGGATGGGGGCATCCCGACGGCCATTGTCAACTTCGCCGGCGTCATTTACGCCCCGACGGGGCTGAACCGGCACGGCATCTTCATGCAAATCAACAGCGGAAACTCTCCGGGAGGCTTTCGGTTGGATCGGACTCCCTCGGTCGTTTCCATGTTCGAGGCCCTTCAGAGCTGCTCGACCCAAGCCCAGGTGAAGGACGCCTTTCAGAACATAGCGCCGGATATTTCCTCGATCATCAATGTGGCCGACCCGAGCGGCGCTTACAGCTACGAATGTTCCCTGAGCGCCATGAAGCGCAGGTCTGCCGATCGGCAGGGACTGCTCGTTTCGACCAACCATTTCATCGATCCCTCCTGGGGGCTGGATCCCCCCGAACCGGACAGCGACAACGGCTGGACGGTTGCACGACGCAACAACGGACTTGACTGGGCGGAAACGACCAAAGGGTATATCAGCGTCAATCCAATGAAGGATATCTTATCCAAAGACATCACAAGCGAAGGCGGACTTTTTAGCTCATCGACCATTTATCAGGTTGTGGCTGTCCCGGAGCAGCTCATCATTTGGCTTCGAGCGCCGGATCATTTCGATTGGCAGAAGATAGACCTGATCGAGCTGTTCAACTGAAAACCCGCTGCCACTCATTAAAAAAGCCTGGCAGGTCTGAAGGTAGGCGGCCCCATCCTCATTTCTCACTTCTTGGGATACCCAACAGGCTGTCGCGTAATCCTCTGCTCCGGACGCAGTTTCATCGCTTTTGCGAGAGCCGGTTTGTCTCTGATAGGACCATTACCCTCAAAGAATCCAAATCAGGCAATGATACAGAAAGCGCCTGCATACCTGATAACGCGTCAAGAAAACTGGCGGAATGCATCACCGAGAAATCCCTTCAACGAGAGGCGTGGGCTTTTCCCATATGCACGTTTTTGTTGACTTATAAAATTTTCTCTCTAAATTCATAAGGAGTGAAATCAAGTTCGCACCCGGGAGGCGCCTTACCCTGAATATTTCACCTGGGACAATGAAGAAAAAGCGGTGGTGTTTCGGAGAAAGATTCAGCCCGGGAGGTGATGCATTTCGCAGAATCGGATGCAATGCGTCGCTCTTCGAAATAAGGGGAGGTGGAAAATGAACAGACTGTTTTTGTATCTCATTGCGGTTGTTTTCACGGCGGTATTCTGCAACTCGTCGGCGTTTGCACAGGAAAATCTGTTCGGCAAATCCCATTGTTCAGACAAAACCTTGTATTGTGTCAAAGATAAAGGCAGGGGCTCATCGGCAGGCCACGTCAAAATGGGCCAGTGCTGGCACTGGTTCCCGCCCGGATGCGCTGATTGTGACGGTACTGATTATGCCAAGTACGCGATTGAATGCAACGAGACGTACGCTGCGGAATGCAAAGACGGATGCTGGGCCTGCGACACGGAGCACTCCGGCGGGTCTGGCCTGAAGGAGTGCTACGACCGTGACGGTAATGGCCATGTCGCAGACGTCCAGAATCCTGATCGTCGACTCGTTCTTTGTGGATTCTAATTTGATGCCGCATCCCCACAGCGACTTTGTCGAAGTCCGCCAATCGTATGGCGAAGGGACATGGTTTTTCAGAAAACACAATAGGACAAAGATCGTCGGACGCTGAATCAGAACCGACAACCCGTGTGGTTTCCTGTATTTTTATTGAAGACGATTTCTATCGGACGGGATCATGAACGAGGAGATGGCGATGGATGACGCGGTTTATCGTAAGCTGGCCAAGGTGCTCGATACGCTGCCCAACGGTTTCCCGGCAACGGACAGCGGCGTAGAGATCAAGCTGTTGAAGAAGATTTTCCGTCCGGAACAGGCGGAGCTTTTTTGTCTGCTGAAGCTGACCTTCGAGACGGTTGAGCAGATCGCTGGACGCACGGGGCTATCCGCCGAAGGGCTGAAGGATCGGCTCATGGAGATGGCCTCGGACGGACAGCTCTTCACCATTAAGCTCGGACAGGACCGCTTTTTCAAGATCCTGCCCTGGGTCTTTGGAATCTACGAGTTTCAAAGCCATCGCATGGACAGGGAATTTGCGGAGCTCTGCGCCGAGTATGCCCCTGCGTTCAGACGGCAGTTTTTTTCGGGAATGCCCCAACTGATGCAGGTCCTGCCTGTAGAGGACCGGATTCCCGAAGGGGAGAACCCCCTGCCCTACGAAAGAGTCTCGGCGATGCTCGAAAACGGCAAGTCCTTTCTGGTGAATGACTGTATCTGCAAAAAGGAAAAAGGGCTTCTGGGGCATCCCTGTGACAGACCCCTTCAGGTCTGTTTGGCCGTCGCCCCGATTCCCGGGGTTTTCGACAATTCTCCCGTGGGGCGGGTCGTCTCCCGCCGGGAGGCCTATGACCTGCTCAAAAAGACGGAGGCGCTGGCCCTCGTCCACATGACCAGCAATGTCCAATACGGCGGCTTCTACATCTGCAACTGTTGCAAGTGCTGTTGCGGTATCTTGCTGGCGATCAACGAACAGGGGCTTCCCTCTGATCGGGTAGTGAACTGCCATTATGTGGCCGAGATCGATCCGGAGAACTGCACAACCTGCGGCATTTGCGCCGACGAGCGCTGCCAGGTGGGCGCCATCGAGCCCGGAGAGACGGCCTATCGAGTTATTCCGGAGCGATGCATCGGCTGTGGCCTTTGCACCAGCACCTGCCCGACAGAGGCGATCCGGCTTCACCACAAGCCACCCGAGAAGCGGACGGCGCCGCCCCTCACTGAGGAACAGTGGTTTGAACAGCGGGGCAAGTTGCGAGGCATCGATTTTTCCGCCTACAAGTGATGGGAGCGACATAAATAACCGAAAAGTCGAAACAGGATCTGGCGGGAGGTCAACCTACGGCATCACGAGACGTCAATTTATGCAGGGTACAGCGGGCGCGGCCGCATAAGCCCTGCTGGGTCCGGGGTTTTACGGCTGCTCGTCGTCCTCAGGTGCCGGGAGAGAGAAAATTAAGGAAGTTTTTATCAACCTTATCAACACAAGGAGACGCCCGATGAGAAAATTGTTAGTCGCATGTCTGATTACCGGAGTGTGTGCTGCCTTCTTCATCGCAGGGTTCATGTTTCAAAAGGCGGGCAACGCAGAGCGTGACGGCTACAGCTCATGGTCAAAGCGCGCATTATTCTCATTCTTGCCTGCAGATGTCTGTGCGGCTGATAATGTTTGCAATATAACCCCAGCCACATTATACGAATTAAAAACCAGGTGCACCGATACTTGTCAATCTGTCTATCGGGATACGGGCAATATGCTTCCGTACGCGGGTTGTGCTTCAGGCTGCAGCACTTACGCGTCGATAGCATTGGAGAGATGTAAAAATTAGTTACTAATGGGATGACTGTCCCCTTTCCGTGACGGTGTAGATCGGGGGCGGGTCCGTACAGACTGATTGGCCCGGCCCATTCTACCATCGGATGCACCGGATCGGCGGGAAGGACGCCCGCCTCCCGGTGAGCCACATGTTCTATAACATTGAATCATTGATGTTGTATTTTCGGTAGTCCTGATATTGATAAGTTCTTCTGAGAAAGATTTGTGAAAACCTGACATAGCTTGTCGTCTCTTTGCCGCGAAACCAGAAACGGCGGAAACAGTGGAAGGCGGTGCCCTGAATATTCGCGCACCGTATTTCTACACGACCTCGGCTCAATCAATTCAATCGGAAGATATCAACCATCGCTGTCGTTGCAACCACCAAGGAAGGAGCCCATTTATGGACACATCAAAACATCAGCACGACGCACAAGACTTCAAGGTGTCAAAAGGCTATGCGTACTATGTTTTCCTGTTGCTCTTCCTTCTCTACTTATTCAATTATGTAGACCGGATGGTCGTGGCGGCGATCTTTCCCTATCTAAAGGTCGACTGGGGATTGACCGATACCCAGTGCGGCTGGTTTGCCTCCATCGTGACACTGATGATGACGGTGTTTGTTTTTCCTGTTTCTCTGCTGGTGGACCGGTGGAGCAGAAAAAAGGCCATCGGTATCATGGCCGTGCTCTGGAGCTTTGGCGCGGCTCTCTGCGCCTTAACCCGGAACTTCACCCAACTTTTCACGATGCGCGCTCTGGTAGGCGTGGGCGAGGCAGCTTACACTTCCGGCGGCCATGCCATGATCGCCGCCTATTTCCCTGAAGAAAAGCGGGCCACCATGAACGGCTTTTTTACGGCCGCCATTCCGATGGGCACGGCCATCGGCGTCATTCTGGGCGGTGTGATTGCAGAAACGCTCGGATGGCGCTACGCCTTCGGTATCCTCGCCATCCCCGGCCTGATCGTGGCCATTCTCTTCTTTTGGGTGAAGGATTACAAGACGGTGCAGATGTTGAAAACGACCCACGACGGCGTGAAGGCCGTTCAGGTGAAGATGAAGTTTGCCGATATCGTCGAGGAATTCCTGCACACACCGTCGGTGCTGTTCACATATTTGGGATACGTGGGTAACACCTTTGTCACCACGGGCCTGATGAACTGGCTTCCCACCTATTACCATAGGGTGGATGGCCTGCCCATGGACAAGGCAGGGCTGAAGACATCCGTCGTTTTTTTGCTCGCAATCATCGGCGCGCCCATCGGCGGCTATATCACCGACAAGATCAGGAATAAGTTTCTCAACGCGCGAATGATCGTTCCCGCAATCACCTCGTTCCTGACGGCGCTTTTTCTCTTTATCGGATTCTCCTTGCTGGGAGGAAATGCGCAATACCTCTTCCTGATTTGCTTCGGGTTTACGGCCCCCATGTTTGCCGCCGGCGGTTCCGCGGTCACGCAGGACGTGATGCACCCCGGCCTTCGGGCGATATCGTACAGCCTTGCCCAGTTTTTCATGATGCTCCTGGGCTATTCGTTGAGTCCCATTTTCATCGGGTTCATCTCGGACCGGTATGACTTGCTTACGGCCTTCAAGTTCCTGCCGCTGTTTGCTGTGGTGGGCGGGGTGGCGTTTCTTATCGGGTCGTTCTTTTATGTTAGAGACCTCAACAAAGTGGAAAAAGTAAGGTTGGAGGAGTAGCCCCGTATTCCCGTATTGAGCCCAACGGGAAAGTGGATCGAAGGTTTTAGGTTTCGGCATAACCAGTCTCATCCGGTTGATGCCTGCTTCCTGTATTCAACGGGCCGACCTTTCTTGATAGGATACCAGCTGCAGGAGGCGTTAGCGACAAAAGAGAAAAGTCCCTTACCCATGAGAAAATAAGAAAGGAGAATATCATGCGAAAAGACATACTATCGGCATTCGTTTTTTTGTTTGTGTTCGCACTGACGGCTATTCCAGCGAATGCCTGTTCGATATTCCGCCTGCAAGCCGATGACGGAACAATTATCGTTGGCCGCTCTATGGAATTTGCTGCTGACCTGCAATACGATTTTATCATCATCCCACGAGATTATTCGGTCAACAGCCCCGGGCCGGATGACAAAGAAGGAATGTCGTGGAAAACTCGTTACGGTTATGTGGGGGTTGCTTCGTTTCATCTTGGGTATGGCATTTCAGACGGCATGAATGAAAAGGGTCTGGGCGTCGCGATTTTATGGTACGAGACGGATATGAAATGGCAGAATGTCGGCCCCGGCGAAAATCAGCGCGCGCTCGCGCAGGCCATGGTTGGGGACTGGGTTCTGGGGAACTTTTCCACGGTGGAAGAGGTGAAACCGGAAATACAAAAAGTGAAGATTTTCAAATATACCGAACCGCAGACAAAGTTTTCACCGACGATACATTACATAGTTTACGACGCTAACGGCGGCTGCATTGTCATTGAATATGAGGCAGGCGTCTGCAAAATTTACGACAATCCACTGGGTATAATGACCAATGCGCCGAATTTTCCTTGGCACGTGACGAACCTGCGCCAGTACGCGGGCATGACCAGCGAGATGGCAAAACCTTTTTCCCAGGGGGGAATCAATTTCATGACGACCGGCCACGGATCAGGAATGTTCGGTATTCCCGGCGACCTTACTCCGCCCAGCAGATTTGCGCGCATGGCCGTATTGACGAGATTTGCCGACAAGCAACCTGACGCTGCAAAGACCCTTAATCTCGCCCAGCATATTATCAACACGCTGGATATCCCCCGTGGCTTAATAAGCGACCGTATGCCGGATGAAACCTATCTCAAAGAAACAACTCAGTGGATTACTTTTCGTGATCTGACAAATCGCATTATCTATTTCCGCACTTACGACAACATGAACTTGAGAAAAATTGATCTCAACAAACTCGATCTTTCGGCGAAATCGCTGAAGAGGATAAGGATGTATGGTGCCGGGGAGATCATTACGGATGTATCAGGTGAAGCAAGATAGGACCTTGAACATCATCCGGACCTCCTTCTCGCAGGAGAGGATGGAATGCAACTCCTGATCAAAGTTATCTTGAGTGTGGCAATAATTCTTGTCGCCACGGCTATCGGGAAGAAGTTTCCGTCTGCGGCGGGTCTGATCGGCGTCATGCCGCTCACCGGCGCGCTGGTTCTCGTCTGGATGTATTTAGAACATCAGGGCAACCCGGAGATCATGCAGAATTTTGCCAAGGGTGCTCTCTGGGGTATGCTGCCCAGCATTCTCTTCTTCCTTGTGGCTCTATTCTGTTTCAAGAGGCAGATGCCGCTTTCAATCTTCCTTATGGCGAGCTTTGGAATCTGGATCATTGCGGCAGCCGCACACCAATGGGTATTGAAATGAGAGAATCGTCCGACCAATAGTCGGAGGCAGTGCTGATGCAAAGTTTTTCCTGTCTGCCTGTCACCACCTGGAAAAAGAGACAGGTTGGGATTGGGAATTTATCCCGAGAGAATAAATACTCTATAGCGATCCGGTCTTTTTTGGTGTAAAAAGCGGAAACGAATTTTTACAGGACGTGTAAAAAAACGTAAACATCAGAGGAGAATTTATGAAAAAGCATCTGTGCACGGTAGCCCTTTTGTCGATCGTTTCCATTTTTTTCATCTGCGGCACGGCTCCGGCCTTTGACGTCAAGGCAGGGCCGCTTTACAACCAGTTCGACGCCAACCAAAAATGTCCCAATGTCTGCAATTGGTACGGCGGATGGAATGGGAACTGGAATACCATATCCTGGGCAACCATGTCTGTTTGCGGCTGCAATTCGGGACTGGCAAGCGATAACCCCTACGACAAGAATGCCGGACCGATCAGCACCGATGCCGAGGCTGCCGTCAGATGCGTTTCCCCCTGTCAATATTACGGCGGCTGGGCAGGCATTTGGAGATCGATCACCTCTGTGATGGCGGTTTGCCAATGCAATCAGCAATGACGACTGACGGCAGATCATGATCCGGCAGCCCGTGGTTTTACTTGCTGCGAAACGGTCTGCTTGCCGAGAAAGGGATGGCCGCGATGAAAACGATCCGCACGGTCCCGCTCATCCTGTTTTCCGCAATCGCCGTATGCTTTGCCGCCGTCTGCATTGCCGCAGACTGGGGAACGATCCTGTACACCCGCTCGGAAACGGTCATCCGCGAAAAGAGAACCGTGAAGTCCAGGATCAAGGGTCGTCTGAAAGAGAACCAGGCCGTCAGGGCGGATTTTTTCAAAGACCACTGGTATGCCGTGTTTCCGGTGAACGCCAGGCAGAGAAACGAAAAAAAGGCGCTCGGGTATGTTTACAAGGAGCGCCTGACTTCCGAAAAACCTGAATCGGCCGCGGCGGAGTCCGACATCAAAAAAAAGCAGGAGCCCGTTTCGGAGCCGACGGATTTGAAGCCGGCGCCGACGCCCGAGGCTTCTGCACCAAGCCCCGCAACGGCAGACACGAAACCCGCTCCGGCTGAACCGAAACCTGCCGTTTCGGATCAGAAGCCTGCCATCGCCGTCAAAAGCCTGCGCTTCAAAGCAAGGGACAACGGGCGCGATTCGATCTTCATCGAGTTCAACCGCTTTTACGCGCCGTCGATCTCCTCGATCGAAGGGGACAAGCCGCGGATCGTCCTTGACCTTGAAAATGTCACGTCTTTCCAGGTGGAGAAGAATCTCATCAAGGTGGATGGCGTGCACATCCGGCAGATCCGCTCACACATGGACCGTAAAACGCGCAAGGCGCGAATCGTTCTCGATCTGGAACCCCTGAAGGATTATTACGTTCAGCCTG
>JAXDCM010000215.1:0-2586 GCA_034677965.1 Syntrophales bacterium | reverse complement strand
CTATTTCAGGTGGCGCCTCATGATGTCCGCAAGGACCTTTTCGATCATCTGCCGGATCTCCTGAAGGCGCGCCTCCGTCTTGGCCTCGAAGCGCAGGACCAGGACCGGCTGCGTGTTGGACGAGCGGATGAGGCCCCAGCCGTCGTGAAAGGGGATGCGGACGCCGTCGATGTCGATGATTTTGAAATCCTTCCGGAAATGCTCCTTCGCATCCTCGACCACGCGAAACTTGATCTGGTCAGGGCAATCCACCCGGATTTCCGGAGTCGTGAAGGTTTCCGGGACGTCGGACAGGATGTCGCTGATTTTCCGCCCCGACGAGGAGACGATCTCGAGCAGGCGGAGCGAAGCGTAGATGGCGTCGTCATAGCCGAAGTACCGGTCGGCGAAGAAGAGGTGTCCGCTCATCTCGCCGGCCAGTAGGGCCTTCTCCTCTTTCATCTTCCCCTTGATCAGCGAGTGGCCCGCCTTCCACATGATGGGCCGCCCGCCGTGGGCGGCGATGTCGTCATAGAGCTTCTGCGAGCATTTCACCTCTCCGATGATGGCGGCGCCGGGATTTTCCTCCAGGATGAACCGGGAGAAAAGCAGCAGCAGCTCGTCCCCCCAGAGGATCCGGCCCGTGTCCGTGACGGCCCCGAGCCGGTCAGCGTCGCCGTCGTAGGCGATGCCCGCATCCGCCTTTTTCTGCGCGACCAGCGCGATGAGGTCCTTCAGGTTTTCGGGGATCGTCGGGTCGGGAAAGTGATTGGGAAACCGGCCGTCCGGATCGCAGTAAATGTCGGTGACCTCGCAGCCCAGGCGTCTCAGGATGGGCAGCGCGAAGATCCCCCCCACGCCGTTTCCCGCGTCCAGGACGACCTTCAGGCCGGGCCGGATCCGGACGTTCTTTTCCAGACAGCCCGCATAGGACGGCGTGATGTCTTCGCGGTCCAGCGAACCCTTTCCGGATGCGTACCGGCCCTTTTCCATGATCCGTCGAAGCTCCTGGATCTGGTCGCCGTAGATCGTGTCGGGGCCGATGCAGATCTTGAATCCGTTGAAATCGGGCGGGTTGTGGCTTCCGGTGACCATGACGCCGCCCCCGGTCCGCAGGTGGCGGATGGAGTAGTAGAGCATGGATGTCGCGCAAAGCCCCACGTCGATGACGCGCAGCCCCGTCGAACGGATCCCCTCCATGACGGCCTGCTGATAGGATTCGGAGCTCAGCCGGCAGTCCCGGCCGGCCGTCATGGTCGTGACCTGGTGGCGAAGGGCGTACGTGCCGACGGCCCGCCCCAGCTCGCGGACAAAATCGAAATTCAGATCCCGGTCGACCAGACCCCTGACGTCGTATTCGCGAAAGACTTCCGGATTCATAAAGAGACGCTCCTGTGTGTTTGATGGTTTTTCCATTCGGCCTGTTTCATCCGCGGCCCGCCGGTCAGTTCCGAAAAGCCATTTTCAATTCATAGACGCCGGCGTCAAGCGTTTTCCGAATGTCGAAGCCGCCCTTTTCAAAGACGTGCATCATCGGCTTGTTTTCCGCCAGCACTTCGGCGGTGAACCCCAGCAGACCTTCGCGCCTGCCCAGATAGGTCAGGTAGGAGAGGAGTTCGGTGCCGATCCCTTTTCCCTGGTAGTCGTCCCGGACGGCAAAGGCGACTTCCGCCATGTGCGCAGCTTCGTCGATGTTGTACTGTCCCAGCCCGGCGATGATCGGGTTCTCCACGGGGCCCACCACGGCAAGGATCTGCATTTCCCGCGTGTAGTCGATGATGACGAAATCCTGGAGCCGCTCATGGGGGATGTCCCTGCGCCGCGACATGAAGCGCCGGTAGAGGCTGTTTTCCGAGAGCGCATAGAAGAAGTCCTTCAACAGGGGCTCGTCGCTGATTTTGACCGGCCGGAAAAAGACGGGATAGTTCGCCTGGGTGAGGCGGTGCGATTCCAGGTGTTCCGGGTATTCCCCCTTCCTGCCGGGGATGAAGGCCTGGTCCCGGTAAATCAGGTCCCTTTTCCGGGCTTCTTCGATGAGCCAGGGCCGGAATTTGGGGTGCGCGATCGCGATCAGGCTCATGGCCCGTTCCCGGACGTTTTTTCCGTGGAGATAGGCGATGCCGAACTCCGTGACGACGTAGCGGACGTCGCTCCGGTTCAGCGTGACGCCGGCTTGCTCCTTCAGCGCGGGGACAATGCGGGAAACCGAGTCGTCCCGGGCCGTGGATTTCATGGCCAGGATGGTTTTCCCGTTGCGCGCCAGCAAGGCGCCTCTCATGAAGTCCTGATGGCCGCCCACACCGCTGTAGAAGAGCCCGCCGATGGATTCCGACGTGGCTTGCCCGGTCAGGTCAATCTCCAGGGCGCTGTTGATGGCCACCATGTTGTCATGCTGGGCAATGATCAGGGGGTTGTTGGTGTAGTTGATGGTCCGGAAGGAGATGGAGGGGTTGTCGTTCAGGTAATCGTAGGTCTCCTTATGGCTCATGGCGAAGGATGCGACGGTCTTGCCCCGGTTCAGGGTTTTCCGGGAATTGTCGATCACGCCGGCCCGGATCAGGCTCACGATCCCGTCGCTGAGGAGCTCCGTATGCACGCCCAGATGCT
>JAXDCM010000214.1:0-7762 GCA_034677965.1 Syntrophales bacterium | reverse complement strand
GACCGCTCGCGCAGAAATGCAAAGAATTCGGCCACCCGCGGCATCGGGCGGTTGCCCCGGTATAGCACGCCGTCCATGTCGAGAATGAGATGGGTGATGTCGGTCAACGATGCCATGATTTCCTCCCATGTTCAGCGATCATCAAAAAATGTCCTTGTTCAAGAAAACCTTTTTTCTCATCGTCGGTTTCCCTCCGGCGGTCAGAAATAGCTGTGGAGGCTGTCGAGATAGTTCACGCCGAGGTACGTAAACAGGACGGAGGCGAAGCCGACCAGCGAAAGCCAGGCCATTCTTTTCCCCCGCCAGCCCCGCATCGCGCGCGCATGCAGCATCAGCGCATAGACGATCCAGGTGATCAGCGACCAGGTCTCCTTCGGGTCCCAACTCCAGTAGGAACCCCAGGCGGAATGGGCCCAGATCGATCCGGTGGCGATTCCGAGGCTCAAAAAGATGAACCCCAACAGTGCGCATTGATAGAGAAGTTCCTCGAGCGCCTCGCTTCCGGGGATCCGTTGTCGAAGGCGATTGCCCCCGCCGGCGGGATTGTCGTTCTGGAGCAGAGCCATGATCCCGAGGGCACAAGCCGCGGCGAAAAAGGCGTAGCCCAGAAAACAGGTGAGAACATGGACGGTCAGCCAGTTGCTCTGCAGCGCGGGAATCAGCGGCTGGATCCGGTTGTTGACGCCGGGGACCATCGAGGCGTAGGCCAAAAGAAGAAAGGCAACCGGCATCAGGAAGGTCCCCAGGCCGCGGATCTTGGATCGGCCCTCCAAGATCAGGTGAATGAGCAGGACCGACCAGGAAAAAAAGACGAGCGATTCGTAGAAATTAGACAGAGGGGCGTGACCGATTCCCAGGTCATAGGAGCTCTTCCAGCGCAGCAGCAGCGCCGCGCTGTGCATCGCAAAGCCGATCCGGGCAAGCCAGGAGGCCGGTGTACTCCAGCGCTCCCGTCCATGGACCATGCGGACCAGGTAGAAGGCAAAGGACGCGAGATAGACAAAGGTCGTCCAACTGATGATGAGCGTATCGCTCATGTCCGTTCCTCCGTGGCGCCGCCCGCCGCCAGCAGCCGTCGCATTTCCGTTTCCAGACCGGCGTGGTCGCGGTTGCTCTGTCCGGCGACGGCGATCCGGCTTCCCCCGTCGCGGGATTCCACCCGGATCCAGAAACGGCGATGGGAAAAGAAAAAGACGATCATCAGACCCCCCAGGACCAATCCCGCCCCCAGGGCCACCAGCGGCGTGCCGGGATCGTAAGTCGCCTGCAGGACCGTGAAGTAACGCTCTCCGGTCTGCTCCAGCGAGAAGAGCCAGGGAGAAAAGAGGCCGGGATTCATCATCGGAACCTGCGTTAGGATGCCGGGATTAGCGGCCTTGATCTGCCGAATCCGCTCAAAAACCCAGAACTGGAGTTCCCGCTTCCCGTCCGTCACGGAGATCTTCACCGCCGGTCCCATCCGCATCAAATCGCCCTCGACGCGAAGCACCTCGATCTTGCCGGCGCCGTCGGGCAACTCAAAACGGTCCCCGGGATGAATCTCCCTGCGGCCGGCAGGATTGCCCCCCTCGGCCCAACTCAGGGTTTGTCGGCCGCCGGGGAGGCGACCGTAACTGGATTGGTAGAAGCGCAGGCCGCCGAAATCGAGAGGATGGTTGACCAGCAACGCCCCTTTCATTTCAATTTTTCCATCCCGCAGAAAAACGAGGTCGGAGCGGAATAATTTCGGCATGCCGCTTTCGTAATGCTCGACCACGAAGCGGTCGCAGCGGATCTGGAAGCCCAGCGGCCGTTGCCCCTTGCCTCCCGCCAAGCGCAGCGTGTCGGCTACCCCGCCCTCAGCGATCTCCATGTGACCTTTCAGACCCCAGACGGCGCCCGCGAGACCGCCGGCGATCAGCAGCAGGACGCCCAAGTGAACGACGTAGACGCCAAGGCGAGAAAAGGCTCCCTTTTCACCGGCAAGGCATATCCCACGATCCGTTTGCGTTCGTGTCGCCCTTCCGCACAGTTTTCGCAGGCGGGTCTCGAGCCGCTCCGCCGCTTCCAAGGGGGGCAGAGCGGAATCGCGTTGCAGCTCCGGAGAAAGCGAAGCAATGTGGTCCGGCCGATCGGCCGGGATGTCGCCGCGGATTTGGCGCCAGGCGGCAGGAAGGCGCTTCAACGAGCAGACGATCAGATTGACGGCCAGCAGCAGCAGCAACAGGACAAACCAAGTCGAGTGGTAGACGTCGAAAAGCTGCAGCGCCTCAAAGAGTGTCTGCAGTGCGGGATGGAGGCGGCCGGAAAATGCCTCCGCTTCCGCCTGCTGGGGGATCACGGTTCCGAGCAGTGCCCCAAACGCGATCATGCTCAGCAACGCAATGGCCAGCCGGACGGAGGCTAAAAAATCCCTGAAACGTTTGTGCAAGCCTGTCATAGGTATTTTCTTTCGCCGCTCGGAAATCGCGCTGATCCGTCTTCAGATCGAAAAATCAAAGTCCGGGTGATTTTGAACGGGCCGTCCTTTGCTTGCTTCGGTTGCCTGTCGGGCCGGCGCTTGCCGAAGGATCACGAGTGTGATTTCCGCAGGGCAGTGTCTAACACGAAAAAGGGGGGGTTGCCAAGGATGAGGTTCTTGGGAAAAATGGATTCAGGAGAGATCGCGGTTCACTTCATCCAACAGAGTAGATATCTTTTCGTCCAGTTGATCAAACCAGCGGATGATCCTCTTGGCCTCCTCCGTAAGGTGCATGCCGGTTCGGCCGGTCTCGTTCACCACAAGCTTCATCCCGAGACGCTTCTCGGAAGCCTTCACGCGTCCCCAAGCGGCTCGATAGGACATGCCCAGTTTTTTCGCGGCGGCATTCAGGCTATGGCATTCGTCGATGGCCTTGAACAGAATATCCCTCCCAGGGCCGAATATGGTTTTCCCGTCATTTTCCACCCAGATCTTGTGCTTGATTTCCATGCTGTTGCCCCTTCCCAAACCTGGAGATGAGGATCCAAGGGTGTTTCACTTATCAAATAAAGTTATGCTCGACAAGACATATGTATTGAATGACATAACGTACTGATATCGTTCCATTAATTTGAAATTATCGCTTGACAGGACGCCCGGGAATCGGGTAATTTGAATGTGCAAAAGGGAACGTTGACGGAAAGGACGGACAGCGGTCCAGCAGGTTTGACAAAGGTTGTCGGATGTATTTCACGGAAATAACCGTTTCAAAGATCTGCTCCTCCAATTCCGCACTTCATCAACACCAAACATCACGGAGGGAAATAATGAAATGAAAAGACGTACGATTGTTATGGCGATTATCTTTGTTGTCGTTTCCATTGCCTTTGCGGGCTGGGTTTCGGCGCAGACCAAACTCGCACCCAACGGCGCCGCCGTCTGGGAGTTTCTCAAAAAGGCCGATTACGCAAAGAAATGGAAGATGTGGCCGGACTCCAAGCCCCTGCACAGGGGCGTAGATCCGCACGGAGCCCTGCTGAACGTCTACGTGAACGATGCGGCCCTCAAGGGCATCGCCGCCAAGAAAGGGAAGCTTCCGGTCGACTCACTGGTTGTCATCGACAACTTCAACGCGGACAAGAAACTCGAATTCATCGGGATCATGTACAAGATCAAGGGATACGATCCCAAGAATGGGGACTGGTTCTGGGCGCAGTACACCCCGGACGGCAAGATCGTGGAGGAGGGAAAGATCGACGAGTGCATCCGCTGCCACGCGGCGCAGAAGTCGAACGATTACGTTTATTCAAGCAAGCTTAAATAGACGTTCATCAAAAAGGGAGGTTTCTATGAAAGAAGAGATCAAGGTTCCTGAGATCGTCAACAAGGAGACGTCGCGTCGCGGCTTCCTCAAGGGAGCGGCGATCACGGCGGGCGGGGCGATCGCGCTGGCGACCATCGGCGGTGTCAGGCCGAAGGAGGTCAAGGCGGCGGAGGCTCCGAAGGTCGTGCAGCGCTACCTGTTTGCCGAGCGACAGAACTGCACGGGGTGCCGCGCCTGCGAATACGCCTGCAACATCAAGCATGAGGGTGTTGTCCGGCCGTCGGTGTCGCGGATTCATGTCCTGAAACACAAAGGGGTCGTGGACATCCCCGTGATCTGCTGGCACTGCGACGACCATCCGTGCGTCGCGGCCTGCCCGACGAACCCCAAGTCGCTCACCGTGGACCCCAAAAGCAACGGGATCATTCTCAACGAGAAGACCTGTATTGGCGAGAAATGCATGAAGTGCCAGGAGGCCTGTCCCGCGGCGTATGTGCGGTCCAATCCGGATACGGGCATGCCGATCATGTGCGACATGTGCGGCGGCGATCCGGAATGCGTGAAGGCGTGCGTGCAGCAGTCCGGAAAGCCCCAGGGTCCCTGCCTGGTGGCCAATACGATGGGCTTCGGCGTCAACCTGGCCTACCGGAACGTGAAGCCGGCCAAGGCCGCTGAGGACATGATGGATCTGCTGTTCTATCCCAGCAAGGGCGACAGGGTTGTCGCCGGCAAATCCGGGAAGGGGAGGTGATCACGATGACAGCACCCAAAGGCGGATATTTCGGAAAAGTTCTGGAAGTGGATTTGAGCAAGGGCGAGATCAAGACGCGTGAGCTCTCCGATGAGACGGCGCGGAAATTCATCGGCGGCTCCGGTCTGGGCGCGTATTATCTGACGTCGGAGTACAAGGCGCATCACGATCCCTGGGCCGAGGACAGCTTCCTTTTCATCGGTCCCGGTCCCCTGAACGGCACCTTCTGCCCATCCACGCGGGCAAGCTTCGTGAATCAGAGCGTCCATACGGGTTTGATCAGCCATGCGGAGGTGGGCGGCCATTTCGGCAACGAGATCAAATGGGCCGGCTGGGACGGCATTTACATCAAGGGAAAATCGAAAAAACCGGTCTGGCTTTCGATCAAGGACGATAAGGTTGAAATCAGGGATGCCTCCAAGATGTGGGGCAAGGACACGGAAACCGCCGAAGAGATGATTCTCAAGGAGATGAAGGATCCCTATGCCCGGACGGCCGTCATCGGGCCGGCCGGCGAGAATATGATCCCCTATGCGGCCGTCATTGTCGAACGGACCCGCGCGGCGGCGCGGACCAGCACCGGCGCGCTGATGGGAAATAAGAAGCTCAAGGCAATCAGCGTTCGCGGGACCAAGGCGGTGCCGACCGTAGATCCGGCGAAATTCACCGAAGCGGCAAAACTTTCTCTGCAGTACAACGTGGACCGTGAGGCCTGGCAGGGAATCAAGCGCTGGGGAACCGGCGGTCTGCTCGAACTCAAAAACTGGGTCAGCGGATCGCTCATCACCAAGAACTTCCAGACGACCTGGTATCCCGACATCGAACATCTCGGCGGCGAGCAGGCGGCCCGGACCTTCTGGAAACGCCATGTGGCCTGCAACAACTGCCCGGTGCACTGCATGAAGCTGGGCGTCATCCGCGACGGCAAGTACCGGGGCCTGATTGCCGAGGGACCCGAGTATGAGACCGGCGGCCTTCTGGGCAGCAACCTGATGATGAAGGACTTTGCGGGCATGATGGCCCTGATCGAGCTCTGCGATGCAATGGGACTCGATTCGATTTCCACCGGCGGCGTCCTTGCCTTCACGACGGAGTGCGTCGACCGGGGCGTGCTGAAGGCGGCCGATCTCGATGGAATCAATGTCAAGTGGGGGAGCGCAGACGCCTATATGCAACTGATCCGCAAGATTGCCTACAAGGAGGGCAAGGCCGGCAAGCTTCTCTCCAAGGGCGTCAAGAAGATGTCCCAGGAGATCGGCAAGGGGTCGGAAGCCTGGGCCGTCCAGGTGAAGGGCAAGGAGATCGCCGCCCACGATCCCCGGGGAGACAAGGCCCGTGCCTACAGCTACGCCATGGGCCAGTGCGGCGGAGACCATCACGAAGGCGACAGCGCCGACCTCGGCGCCCGCTGGGCAATGATCAACTCGCTTTGCATCTGCTCCTTTGTCGGCGGCGTTCCGTGGCTCAAGGAGACGCCGGGCGTGGTTGTCAACATGCTCAACCCGCTCTGCGGCTGGGACATGACGGACCAGGAGTACTGGGCCGCGGCGCGGCGCATCATTACGACGGAACGCTGCTTCAATGTCCGCGAGGGAATCAGCAGCAAAGACGACCGGCTGCACAAGCGCTTCCTGACGGAACCGCTGCCCGAAGGCCCCAAGAAGGGGGCGATCTTCACGGCGGAAGACGAGAAGAAAATGCACGATTCCTATTACAAGCTTTTTGGCTGGGATGAAAAGGGCATTCCGACGGAGGCGACGCTCAAGTCCCTCGGTCTGGATTACCTGATCGAGGATATCGAGAAAGCCAGGAAGAGCCTGTAAGGTATGGGGACAGGGGGGGGGAATAACAGAATTCCGCCCCTGTCCCTTTTTAAGCGCATTCCGGAAGTTTGTCTGTTTTTCTTGAAGCAGGCGCGAATTTGTAGGATGATGCCTTGGCCTACAAGCCCCTCGGCAAGCGGATTCACTCCGGTCGGCCGCAAGGCAAATGGATCAAGAAGCGAGTATTTTGAGAATGATCGGGGATTTTCGGCGGCTGTCCGCGGAGAATCCCCGATAGTTTTGATGGTTGAGGTTTTATGCCTTTTTCACGACGGGATATGCTCCGGATGGTTGTGGCCGGGGCCATATCGGGAACCGCTTTCGGCCTGATCAAGGCCGGAGGCGCCCAGGCTCTGCCGCGACCGCCCGGGGCGCTGGTCGAAAAGGAATTCCTCAAGGCCTGCGCCCGATGCTACCAGTGCATCGACATCTGCCCGGTCAGCGCGCTTCATCCGGCTTCCGTCCTGACCGGACTGGCGAACGTCGGAACGCCCGTTCTCGACGTAAAGCAGTGCAGCATGTGCATGGAGTGCATCCAGATCTGTCCGACGGGCGCCATCCAGAAGATCGCCAAAGCCGAGATGGATATCGGCAATGCCGTGATCGACTGTCCGACCTGCCTGCAGTGGTCCGGACAGGAGGCCTGCGATAAATGTTTCAAGGCATGCCGGTACAAGGCGATCGAGCTGGACGCGAAGAAGAATCCGATCGTGATCGAGGCGAACTGCAACGGCTGCGGCGCCTGTGAGCGACGCTGCCCGGTCAAGCCGGTCCGATCGATCACCGTCGTTTACGACAAGGTGAGACGATTCGAGCCGCCGAAAGAGCGGTTCCTGGTCCGTGCGGAAGACCGAACGGGCAACGAGGGCGAGCGGGAGTTTCTCGACTGGTTCGAATACCGGGTAAAATCGTTGGCCGAACATTACGGTCTGTGGAAAGAGGAGGAGGAATAGACGATGACATTCCCTCTATCCCGGACTTCTCAACAGAACGCGGCGGACACGCTTCCTGTTCTGATCGAGGGGGGCGGCACGGCTGGGATTACGGCTGCCCTCGATTTGGCTGCCGCAGGCTGCAGCGTTCATCTCATCGAGAGTTCGAACCATCTCGGCGGGCAGGTGCTGAACCTCGACAAGATCTATCCCACGGACCACTGCGCCTTCTGTCCGCTTTGGACGGACATTCGCCGTCTGCAAGCCGATCCCCGGGTCACCGTTCACCTTTCTTCGCAGATCGAGTCTCTGGTGGAGACCGAAGAGGGAAGCCTCGCAACGATCCGGACGACCCCCCCCTTCATTGCGCCGGAGCGCTGTATCGGCTGCGGCGCCTGCTTCGATGTCTGCGCTCCGGGAGCCGTCAAACCGCCCGGCGAACATGTCTATCCACCTTCCTTCCGGATCGACAACGACCTCTGCAACCGCTGC
>JAXDCM010000213.1:0-2652 GCA_034677965.1 Syntrophales bacterium | reverse complement strand
GCATGGCGGAAGGTGCATCATGCATCTTTGGTTGTCCGTGATCGAAACGATCGGAACAATGAAGGGAGGTAGCGATTTATGGGAGAGAAGAACGAAGGCATCAACTGGTCTGTTTTGTGGAAGAGCGACGACTGGATGTCGGTCTGGATCGGTTTCCTGATTCTCATCGTTGCGCTGGCCGGATTCACCATGTCGCTTCCCAAGTGGGGTTGGATTACAGGCGGATCGTTTGAGGGCATGATCTCCGGTTGGACCGCCAAGGTGGAAGCGATTGCGACGGAAGCGGAAGGCAAAAACGAACCGGCCGTCAAGGAGCAGGCCGCGGCGCTCAAGGCCGCGCTGGACGGTAAAGACCGCAAGGCGATCGCCGAAGCGGCGGCCAAGTACGAGGCGGCCGCCAAGGCGGTTCAGGACAAGGATTTTCAGAAGAAGGCCGTAAAACTGGGTTCCGACATCAAGGGCGGCGCGGGCAGCACGGCCGGAAAGGTGTTTTCCGGCGACAACATGGTCAAAGCCCTTAAACTGCTGATCGTGTTGTTGATCCTCGGGGTGATCGGCGTGGCCCTCATGGGGATGCCTGTGGGCAAGTTCATCGCCGGATTTCCCGTCATCTTCATCCTCAGCTGCGTCGCCTATTTCTTGTCCGAAAACAGCATCATCAAATACTACGGCCTGGAGGTGGTCTTCTGGGCCCTGATCTTCGGTCTGATCGTCAGCAACTTCTTCGGCATCCCCGACTGGCTGAAGGCGGCGATCAAGACGGAGTACTTTATCAAGATCGGTCTCGTTCTGCTGGGCGCCGAGGTCCTCTTCGGCAGCATCGTCAAGCTGGGCGCCTACGGGATCATCCAGTCCGTTCTGGTCGTCGGCGTCGTCTTCTACTTCTGTCTCTGGCTGGCCCGAAAGGTCGGGTTGGATGACGAATTTGCGTCGATCCTCGGGACGTCCGTCTCCATCTGCGGCGTTTCGGCGGCCATTGCCGCGGGCGGCGCGGTGAAAGGCGATCCGAAAAAGATCAGCCACTCCATTTCCCTCGTTCTGCTCTGCGCGATCCCGATGCTGATCCTTATGCCTCTCATTGCCAAGTGGGTGGGGATGTCCCCGGTTGTCGCGGGCGCCTGGATCGGCGGCACGATCGATACGACGGGCGCCGTCGTGGCCGCAGGGGCGATCGCCGGTCCGCAGGCGATGCAGGCCGCCGTCGTCGTCAAGATGGTGCAGAACGTGCTGATCGGCCTGGTTGCGTTCCTGTTGGCCATCTGGTTTGTCTTCAAGGGACAGTCCACCACCGGAGAAAAACCGGGCCTGATGGAGATCTGGGTCCGTTTCCCGAAGTTTGTCCTCGGATTCGTTGTCGCGTCGATCTTCTTTTCGTTCTTTGTAAGCGAAGCGAATGCAGCGGCCGTGACGAATTTCACCAAGGGGATCCGGGGGTGGTGGTTTACGCTGGCCTTCCTGTGCATCGGCCTGGACACCAAGTTCAAGGAATTGGTCGCCATGGGCGGCGGCAAACCGGCCTTGGTCTTCCTGATCACCCAGGCATTCAATATTCTCTTTACGCTCTTTATTGCCTGGCTGCTGTTCAGTGGGGTTTTCTTCCCGGCGCCGACACTCTAAGGTTGTGACATTATCTGCGTGAAGCGCGCCGGGCCTGTCGCGATCCAATGTATAGCGATGGGCCCGGCGCTGCGTTAAATTCCCCAATCACATATTTACAGGATGCCGTTTGGCGGGAGCCGAAATCATGGCGGATCGGAGAACGGCTGCCGATGCTTTCTCTGCGGATGAGACCGCTTCGGGAAAGCCCTGTGCGCTGCTCTGGGACGAATCGTTCCTGTGGGGGGTCATGGCCCGGCGGGCGCTGCTGGAGGCCGGGCTTTCGTTCGATCTTGTCCGGGCACAGGAGGTTCGACGAGGCGATCTTGCCCGTTACCGGCTGCTGTTCGTTCCGGGCGGCTGGGCATCGAGCAAGCGCGCCGCACTGGGGGATAAGGGATGCGGCGAAATCCGCCGTTTTGTCGAAGCTGGCGGAAACTACCTCGGGATCTGCGGCGGCGCCGGGTTGGCCACCCGGGATGAAATCGCGCTTCTGCCCGTCGGCCGGAAGCCGTCGGCCCGGCGGGTGACCAGTTTCAGCGGTTCCATCCGGGTTTCCCCCGTGGAACATCCGATCTGGCGCGGCGTCGAAAAACCCGTCTTTGCCGCATGGTGGCCTTCTCAACTGACATTCGAAGATCCCGGCGTCCGGGTGCTCGCCTCCTATGAAGAGGCGCAGCCGGACGCCGTCAGCGCGGACGTTTCTGTGAAGGACGGGGATCGTCGCGGTTGGCCGATTCTGGAGGAGAGCTACGGCATCCTGCTGGATCCCGCGCGTCTTCGGGGCGAACCGGCTGTTTTGGAGGGGATGTTCGGTCGCGGGAAAGTTATCCTGTCCATGCTCCATTTCGACACCCCGGGCGGCCGAAACGGCAGGGTGGTGTTAAAAAACCTCTGGCGGTTTCTGGCGGTCGACTCACCCTCATCCCCTGCGGTGGGTAGTCTGTCACCGCCGGGCGGTCCCCGTGCTCACATTTCTCCTGACATCCCGAGGATTCTGGCGGAGATTCGGGCCTGCGTGGAGGGTCTCATTGCTGCCGGAGAAGACCGCATGCT
>JAXDCM010000212.1:0-5945 GCA_034677965.1 Syntrophales bacterium | reverse complement strand
AGCTGCGAAGACATTGGATTCTTGGCAAGCGGCCCTTCGAGCGGTTCGTAATGTTCCGGGAAGGGGCCTTCGGCCATGCCGGGTCCGAACAGAGCGCCCAATCCGTCTTTTTGCATAATGAAAGGGTATTTCCCTTTTCCCTTGTCCGCCATCGGCGGCCAGGGTCCATCCGGCACGTCGCCGACCCACCTGTCTCCCGTCCATTCCAAAAGCTTGCGCTTGGGATTGTAAGGTTTGCCGTTCAAATCACAGGAAGCCCGGTTGTAAAGGATTCTTCGGTTGACGGGCCAGGCGTAAGACCAGTTGGGGAAGAGACCCAGACCTGTCGGGTCTTCCTTGCCTCTTTTGGTCATCTTGTTTTCACCGTCGGCGCCGAAGCTGCCGGACATGATCCAGTTGCCGCAAGCGGTTGAACCGTCGTCCTGTAACAAGCCGAATGTCGGCACAAGCCGGCCTTTCTTAAATTCCGTCCGGGTGTTCTTGGCCTTGTCTTCAATGACCATATCCTTGGTGAAGCGGCCGTTGATCTGGTGAGCCACTTTTAAAACGTCCATATGCCCTTTGCCGTCCAGATAATCCCATTTGAGATGGACGATCGCCTCGGCATTGGGGCCGCCCTCCTTTTCGTACAGCTTTTTGACGGCCGCCAGGATTTTGATTTCCATTTCGCCCACGGGAATGGCATCGCCGGGCGCCCCGGCGGCCTTGTATTTCCATTGCACCCAACGGCCGGAGTTGCTCTGCGAGCCTTCCTTCTCCATCGATGCGGAAGCGGGCAGCAGGAAACATTCCGTCTTGATCTTTTTGGGATCGACGCCGGGGCCTCTCCAGAATTCGTAGGTTTCATTGTTGAAGATGTTCTCACCGACCAGCCAGTCCAGATTTTCCATCGCCTTGCGAACTTTGTTGGAATTCGGAGAACTGACGGCCGGATCGGCGCCGATGGCGAAGAATCCCTTCACCTTGCCCGCATACATCGCGTTGAACATGTGCATCGTGGAGTATGCTTTCCCGTCGTCGATCTTGGGCAGCCAGTCATAGCCGAAATCGTTATGCTTGGCGGCCTTGTCATCCCACAGGGCCTTGAGGAAGCTCACGAAGAATTTCGGATAGTTCGAATAGTAATTGGCCGACTGCGGATCCTTGGAGACCGGTGTGTATTTTTGCAGATATTTCCCCAGGGTATCCAGCGACGCAGGAACCATTTTCAGATAACCGGGCAGATTGCCGTATAAAATGCAATGGTCCGTCGAGCCCTGCACGTTGGGTTCGCCCCGCAACGCGTTGATGCCGCCGCCTGCGATGCCCATATTGCCCAGCAGAAGCTGGATGATGGACATGGTGCGGATGTTCTGGCTGCCGACGGTGTGATGCGTCCATCCCAGGGCGTAGCATTCCGTTCCCGCCTTGTCCGGAACGCCGGTAGAAGCGTAAATTTCATAAACCTTGAGCAGGTTTTCCTTCGACACGCCCGTGATGCCGGAGACCTTGTCCAGCGTATAGCGGGAATAGTGTTTTTTCAGCAATTGGAAGACGCAACGGGGATGGTTGAGACTCGTGTCCCTCTTGGGAATGCCTTTGCCGTCATACTCAAATGCCCAGGTATCTTTGCTGTACTTTCGTTTCGCTGCGTCATAACCGGAGAATAGTCCGTCATTGAAGTTGAAGTCGGGTCCGACGATAAACGATGCGTTGGTGTAGTTGAGTAAGTAATCTTTGAAGTATTTGTTTTTTTCAATGATGAAGTTGATCATGCCGCCCAGGAAAGCGATGTCCGTTCCGGAGCGAAGCGGAACGTGAAGATCACATCGGGCGGACGTCCGGGTATAACGGGGATCCACGTGAATGATCGTGGCGCCTTTTTCTTTTGCCCTCAATATCCACTTGAAAGCGATGGGGTGGTGCTCGGCGGCATTGCTGCCCATAATGAGAATGACATCGGCATTCTTCAAATCACAGTAGTGGTTCGTCATGGAACCACGTCCGAACGACTCTCCCAGAGCCGCTACAGATGGGCTGTGTCAGACCCGGGCCTGATGGTCTATATAAACCAGCCCCAGCGCCCTGGACTTGACGCTCATGATCCAGCACTCTTCGTTGTCCACATTGGAGCTGCCGTAGTGACCGATCGCCTCGCAGCGGTTGACCAGCTCGCCATTGGCGTTTCTCGCCACAAAATTCTTGTCGCGTGTGTCCTTGATCAGGCGGGCAATTCGGGAAAGGGCAAAGTCCCAGTCCTTTTCTTCCCATGCTGTCCCATAGGGCTTTCGATAGAGAACCTTGGTAAGCCTGTGTTTGTTGGCCTCCGTCAGATCGAAGAAACCGGCGCCTTTGGCGCACAGCGAACCCTCATTGATGGGATGCTCGGGATCGCCTTCGATGTTGAAGATCTTACCCGTCATCTTATCGACGCTGCAGATCAAGCCGCAGCCGACGGAACAGTAACAGCATGTGGTGACCACCTGCTTGGCTGCCCTGAGCCTTCGGCTCTTGTCGAGTTCATCGGCATAGGCCCTGACCGGATCGATGTTCAACCCAAGGGTCGAGAGCGCCACTCCCGATCCCACGGCGCCGGTCGCGATCAAGAACCCCCTCCTGGTCATCTCCATGATCAAACCTCCTCGTTTCCTTAATCCGCCTGTGCATCCGTTCTCCCGAGATTCCGCGGGGAGAGCCCAAGTCACTGAAACACATTCCACAGGGTGGGCGCCATGGGGACAAATCCCTTGCGCTGCATGAGCAGGTCGAGGTGCGCCATACCCATGGCCCAAATCTCCGGATCGTGTTTCTCGATATCGCTCAGATGATTCAGGGTGATCAGATAATGCTTGCACCGGGCACAAATAAAAGCGGTTTCCTGTTCCCGGTCCTCGACGAAGAAGTAGGACATCTCTTCAGAACTATCATGGGAACAGAAGGGACAGCAAACCCGGCTGAAACGCCAGTCGTGGCCGCATCGGGAGCAGTGGAGCCATCGCTGAGGGATCTTCTCGTGGATCACGGCCACGGACGGGAAGGCGCCGCAGCAGGGGCAGTATCCCCTGTCCCAGCCCGAGGCCTCCAATTTGTTCCGGACGGAACGGCGTTTTCTCTCCAGGAGAGGCTTTGTGACGGCGGACCAGAGAAAATCGATCACCTCCGGGCGGACTCCGTGCCGCTCCGACCAGCGGGCGGTGATTTCTCCTTCGTTCTGAGCCAGGCTGCGGTCGGCCAGCCGAATGTCCCCTCTGTCGATCCCCTGTTGCAGGGTCCGCAGCTCATCAAAGAGGGCCGGAAAGCCGCGGCCGATGGCCCGAATCATTGCCCCTGCGACCTGATCCCAGGGATCGTCCGGTCCCAGCAGATCCATTTGCCGAATCAGCGGGACCCCCCCGCGCAGGCGCGCACGGTCAATTCCTTCGGGATCGACTTCCGGGCAGGAAATCTCGACGACCAGGCGTTGCATAGCCTCAAGCATGGGCTCGAAGGCCTGCAGGATGGCCCGGCTTTGAGGGTTTCGTTCCAGAACAGTTTCGATCTCTCTGCTCAGATGCGGCGATCTCTCCTCAATACCCGTCATGCACCCCGTCCCGTTCCACCTTTCCCGCAGCCTTCTCGGCGGGTTGTTTCCAGCTCCCCGCTTTCATCCTCGTACCTAAATCTCCTGATCTGCGCCAAACGGCTCCACTCCCACCGGATCGTCTTTTGAGATCGTTCCCGCACTTCTCGACAATCAGCAGTGGCTGCGGAAGGCCCTCTCCGCAAATACGATCCGCCGCGGCGAACACGGAATCGACGTCCAGATACCTCACGCCGTTCCATTCGATCGTTCCATCGCTGAACTTCAGAGCGAGCATGCATTGCATCCCGTCCCCGCTCATATTTTCCATCCTCGCCATCAGACAGTGGAGCAAAACCGGTCGGAGATTTCCTTCCCCGAACCTTCCGAATCGGTCCTTAGGTGTGCCATCCATGTTGCCCCGACACGGAAATAACATCCACGTGTCCGCCACGATTCCCATTCGCGGACAGGAGGGGCGTCAGGCCAGTTTCCCGATCTGCACCGCGCAGGCCTTGTATTCCGCGGTCTGGGATATGGGGTCGTATACCGGATTGGTCAACCAGTTCGCGCAGTTCTCCCGGAAGTGGAAAGCCATCCAGACCAACCCCGGCGGGATCATATCGGTCACATTGGCCCGAACAACGACCTCGCCACGCCGTGAACGAACGGAGATCATTTCGCCGTGTTCGATTCCGCGGGCGTTCGCATCCTCCGCGGATATGTCTGCCCTCTCTTCGCGCAGAAGGTCGTTGAGCCCGCCGGAACGTCCCGTCATCGTCCGGGTGTGATAATGGTAGAGTCGCCGGCCGGTGCTCAAAACCAGCGGATACTCGTCATCCGGGACCTCCGCCGGCGGTGTCCATTCCACGGGAACCAGCTTGCCCAATCCCGACGCGAAACGGTCCCTGTGGAGGAAGAACGTTCCCGGATGATCTTCGTTGGGGCAAGGCCACTGCAAACCGTCGTTTTCCAGACGGGCATACTTGATTCCCGCCATCGAAGGGCCGAGCGCGGCGATCTCATTGTCCCAAATCTCCCGGGCGCTGTTCGATTCCCAGGCATGTCCCATCCGTTTGGCAATTTCCTTGAAGATCCACCAGTTCGGCTTGGCATCGCCCGGCGCCGGGTGGGCCGTCCGCACACGATTGACACGGCGCTCGCTGCTGGTGAAGGTGCCGTCGTTTTCGCTCCAGGCCGCCGCCGGCAGGATGACATGGGCAAACTTGGTGGTCTCCGTCGGAAAGATGTCCTGGCAGACGAGAAATTCCACGGACTTCAGGCAATGCTCCACATGACGGATATCCGGCTCCGTGTTGGCGAGGTTTTCACCGAAGACGTAAAATCCCTTGATCTTGCCTTGTCCGATCGCATCAAACATCTGGGGTAACATGAGGCCCGGTTTTGCCGGAAGATCCTTCACGTTCCATGCCTTTTCGAACTTGGCGCGGATCTCGGGATTGTCGACCCTTTGGTATCCGTGGAAGACATTCGGCAGAGCGCCCATGTCGCAGGCGCCCTGGACGTTGTTCTGGCCGCGAATCGGATTTACGCCGCCGCACTCGACCCCGACATTGCCCAGGAGCATCTGGAGGTTGGCACAGGACAGCACGTTGTTGACGCCGCAGGTGTGCTCGGTGATGCCCAGCGTGTACATGAGCATCGCGGGCTTGACGGAAGCCAGCTCTCTGGCCAGGCTGCGGATCTCGTCGGCGGAGATTCCGCAGATTTTTGCCGCTTTTTCCGGCGGATATTCCATGACCTTCGCCTTGAGTTCCTTGAATCCGGAACACCGAGAGTCGACGTATTCTTTGTCATGGAGGTTTTCGCTGATCAGCACGTGCATGATGCTGTTCAGGAGGGCCACATCCGATCCCACTTTGTGCTGGACATGGCGTTCGGCAAAGTCGACAAGGGGGGTGCGGCGCGGGTCGGCCACGATGAGCCGGGCGCCGGCCAGAACCGCGTCCTTGACAAAGGTGGCGGCCACAGGGTGGGCCTCCGTCATGTTGGATCCGATCACGAAAATCATCTTGGCCTTGGCAAAATCCGCGAAGGAATTCGTCATGGCGCCGGAACCGAATGAAGTCGCCAGACCGGCGACGGTGGGGGCGTGTCAGGTACGGGCGCAATGGTCGATGTTGTTTGATTTGAACGCCGCCCGGAAGAGCTTCTGCATCTGGTAGGAATCCTCGTTGATGCTCCGGGCGCAGCTGACGCCGGCGACGGCGTCCGATCCGTGCTTCTCGATGATGCCCTTGAATTTCGAAACCACCAGATCCAGAGCCTCATCCCAGGAGGCCTCTTTCAATTCGCCGTTTTCCTGACGGATCAGCGGGGTCTTGAGACGCTCCTCGGAGTAGAGGAAGTCATAGCCGAAACGGCCCTTGACGCAGAGCCGTCCCTG
>JAXDCM010000211.1:0-3259 GCA_034677965.1 Syntrophales bacterium | reverse complement strand
CCCGCGGCTTCAACGGCAGCGCATCGTAAACCTCCGGCTTCTCCTGCAGCACGTAAATCACATGCGTGCCCCCCACAAACCTGTCCCCGTATACATTCGCGTCCCCGCCCAACTCCTTGACCCGGGCATGGGCCAACTTCAGCATGTCGTCCCTGTCCCCGAAGGTCAGCGCGCCGGTCGGGCACGCCTTTACGCACGCGGGTGGAAGATCGGCCCGGATCCGGGAGAGGCAGAGGTCGCATTTATAGACCTTGTCCGTGACGCGGTCATAACGCGGAATCTCGAACGGACACGCAGCGACGCATTCCTTGCATCCGATGCAGCGCTCCTTGATGATTCCCACGGTCCCCAGGTCGCTGTAGTACAGGGCGCCGCTCGGGCAGACCTTCACGCAGGCGGCGTCGGTGCAGTGCATGCAGCCGTCCTTCCGGAAGAGCCATTTCATGTTGTCTTTTACGGCAACCTCCTGGAAACGGATCAGGGTCCAGGTATTGGATTGCAGATCGGGCGGATTCTGGTAGGTGCCGGAGGCCACGGTCTGCTTCGCGGGAAGGCCGTTCCACTGCTTGCAGGCCAACTGGCAGCCGCGGCAACCGGTACATTTCGAAACGTCGATGAGTTTGGCTTTCTCGGCCATGTTATTTCACCCCCTTCTTGACCACGTTCACCATGAACGCCTTGCTCTCCGGAATCGTGGTGTTGGCATCGCCGATACTCGGGGTGAGCAGGTTTGCCGAATCCCCGGTGGTGAAGATCTCCGGTTTTTTGTCGGCGGGATGATACTTCCGGTCGGCGGTGGTGATCCAACCGAAGTGCCAGGGGATGCCGACCTCATGGATCGTGTTGCCGTCGATATCGAGCGGCCTGAAGCGCGCCGTGACGATCGCCGTCGCCTCCACTTCGCCGCGGGCAGACTTGACGATTACCTTTTCGCCCGGGCCGATGTTTCGTTCCCTGGCCAGTTCAACGCTGATTTCTACAAACATCCCGGGCTGCATCTCGACCAGCCAGGGGCACCACCTGGTAAGCACGCCGGTCTGCCAGTGCTCACTCACCCGATACGTGCTGCAGACAAACGGGAACCGCGGATCGCAACTCGCCACCGTGTCAAGTTCCGATCCGATTCCTTTTTTGTCGAATCTTCGGACCACCGGGTTGGTCATCTGGGCGGAGAACAGGTTCTTCTCCACCGGACATTCCAGAGGTTCGTAGTGCTCCGGGAACGGCCCGTCGGCCAACCCCGGGCCGTAAATGGAGGCCACACCGTCCGGCTTCATGATGAAGGGCGGACGGCCGGCGCCGGGATTGCCCACACCGTCCGGCACATCTCCCGTCCACTTTGCCCCGTCCCAAACGATCACGGGGGCTTTCGGATTCCAGGGTTTTCCGCTCGGGTCCACCGAGGCGCCGTTGTAAATGATCCTCCGGTTGACCGGCCAGGACCAGGACCATTCCGGGTAAAGACCGATGCCGGTCGGATCCTTCTGTCCCCGCCGGGCGGCCAGATTGGCGGTCCCATAGGAGCCGCAGTAGATCCAGCAGCCGGACGAAGTGGAGCCGTCGTCCTGCAGCCAGGCAAACGCCGGAACCGGATCCCCCTTCTTGAACTCGCGGAATTCCCCCTTTTTTGCCGGATCCTCGACCTTCTTGTCGGTCACGAAGTAGCCGTTGATCTCCCTGGCAATCATGTGCGGGTCGATGTGGTGCACCTTCCCGTCAAGCCCCTTGCGGCCGTAGTCCCAGGTCAGCCTGGTGATCGCCTCCTTGAGGGGGCCTCCTTCTTTTTCGTAGAGATCCCTGATCTTGTAGTAGAGCTCCGACATGATCTCCGCGTCGGGCATGGATTCGCCCACCGGATGGACCGCCTTGTAGCGCCACTGCATCCAGCGCCCGCTGTTGGAGATGCTCCCCTCCTTCTCCACCGAGGAGGCGCAGGGCAGCATGAAAACTTCGGTTTTGATCTTCGCGGGGTCCATGCCGGGGCCCCGCCAGAAGGAGCCCGTTTCGTTGTCGAACAGGTTGACGTTCACCATCCAGTCGAGCTTCCCCAGGGCCTGGCGAACCTTGTTGGAATGGGCGCCGCTGCATGCCGGGTTCATCCCCCAGGCGAAGAAGCCGCTGAACTTCTCCTTGAACATGTCGTCGAACAGCGCGAGCCAGGAGTAGTTGACGCCGTCATCGAGCTTCGGCATCATCCGGTACCCCTCCTCCAGGTCCACGGACACGCCATAGACGGAGCGGATATAGCTCGCGAGATATTTGGGGCGGTTCTTCCACCAGTTCAGACTGTTGGGCTCCTTGGTGGCCGGCGTGTTTTTTTCGTTGTAGGCCTTGATCGTCGGCTGCGAAGCAGTGGGCGTCGGAAGGTAGCCGGGCAGGATGTGGTAGAGGAGGCCGTAATCCGTGGACCCCTGAACGTTGGACTCGCCGCGCAGGGCCTGGACCCCGGCGCCGGCGACGCCGATGTTCCCCAGCAGGAGCTGGATGATGCTCATCGCGCGGATGTTCTGGACCCCGACGGTATGCTGGGTCCAACCCATTGCGTAGAGAACGTTTCCCGCCCGGTCGGGCTTGCCGGTAGAGGCGTAAAGCTTGTAGACCTCCAGCAGCTTGTCCTTCGGCGTTCCGGTCACCCGGGTCACAAGTTCCGGCGTGTAGCGGGAGTAGTGTCTCTTGAGGAGCTGGTAAACGCAGTTCGGGTCCTTCAGGGTCGGATCCTTCCGGATCGCCCCGGCGGCGCTGGTCTGGTAGGACCAGGTCGCCTTGTCGTATTTTCCGTCCTTGAGTCCGGAAAAGACCCCCTCGTTGTCTCCCGGCAGCTTGAGAGCCGGATTGACCAGAAAAGAGGCGTTCGTATAGTGCCGGACGTACTCTTTCTGGATCAGGTCGTTGTCGAGGATGTATTTGATCATCCCGCCCAGAAACGCGATGTCCGTCCCCGAGCGGAGAGGGGCATAGAGGTGGGCCTTCGCCGCCGACTGCGTGAACCGGGGATCGACGCAGATCAGTTTCGCCCCCTTCTCCATCGCCTTCGTGATCCACTTGAAAGAGATGGGATGGTTCGATGCGGGATTGCTCCCCATGATCAGGATCACATCGCTGTTTCGGAAATCGATCCAGTGATTCGTCATTGCGCCGCGTCCAAACGACTCTGCCAGAGCCGCTACGGTTGCGCTGTGTCAGATCCGGGCCTGGTGTTCGATATACACCAGACCCAACCCCCGGAGAAATTTCTGGTAGAGGAAGCACTCCTCGTTGT
>JAXDCM010000210.1:0-6522 GCA_034677965.1 Syntrophales bacterium | reverse complement strand
TGAAGACGACGGCAATCATGGGGACAGCCAGGCCGGCGGCCCGCCGGGCCGCCTCGAGTACGATCAGCACCAGGACCGTGCCCATCACGACGTCCATTGAACCGAACGTGCCCGCCCGGTTGAGAATCGCGGTGGAATTGATCAGGATCCACAGACAGATGGCCACCGAAACGACCATAAGGAGCACGTCCGGGAGAGACATCCTCCCAAGCGGCGATCGTTTTTTGGAGAAGGGATAGAGGGCGAACAGCAGGATAGACATGAACAGCCAGTGGATGGCCCGATGATCCAGAGCGAACAAGGGATGGAAGTAGGCGTAAAACAGATGATAGCAGGAGGTCAGCACCGCGACAGCGGAAATGAGCAGCGCAGGCATGCCCTCGTAGGTCCTTTTTCGTTCGAACTCGTCGAGCATTTTCTGAGCGAGTCTTGCGGTTTTGGCCTCTTCCGTTTCCGGCTCCGCAGCGCCGTTGGCCGGGATCGCCGGATCCTTTTCTAACGACTGCTGGCGTTCTTCGTTGCGCGAATCCATACCGAATCCCCTCCTTTGGAGATGGACAACAGCGGGACTTTTCTGTCGTGAATGGTTAAAATCTGATCCGTGACCTCACCGACCCGGAGCAGAAACCGGGGGAACGGTCGGTTCAGGCGAACCCGGGTCCAATCCCCGGATAAATCGATTTTACCGACATCAGGGTGGGACTCCAGACCCGCCCCGAACCAGCGGTAGCTCTCTTCGATCAGGACGATCTCCCCGTCCTCACCGATCCGGAACAGATCCCGTACCGGTGTGTGATCGGAGGAGTGACGGTATTCGATCGTGAAATGATCCCCCGGCCTTGCGGCAGATTCCCACAACACCTGTTCCCCGGCCGTCCGGACAATCTGAAAGAGCAGGTCTCCCTTTTCGGGAGAGCCGGCCAATGCCGAACCCGTCAGAAGCGCCAGCATCGGCAGCAGGCGAATCATCCGGAACACACGTCAACCTCACTCCTGCAAAAAACTGTCCCCAGGACCGGTCTCCGCCGGGAACCCATCCGTTTCTGTCTGCACTTCTTTATCCCGACCGGCAAAACGAAGCGCATTGAAAGCATTCTGTACCGTCGACAGGGGGGAGAAAAGCGGGGAACCGCTCTTTCCGCGGCTCCCCGCGGACGGATCTGTTTCCCGGAGCCTTTCGGCGTCCGTTCTATTTCATGGCCCCGATTTCCTTGAAGTACTTTGCCGCGCCCGGGTGGAACGGCAACGGGCTGTTCACCGCGTTTTGCGGCGTCAACTGGGCCGCGATCGGATGAACGTTTTTCAGCGCCCACTGTCCTTCATTCACGTTGGTGTAGATCGCCTTGACGATCTTGTAAGCCACGTCATCCTTCATTTTCTTATTGGCGATCATCACGTTGGAATCGCCCAGGCAGAGGACGTCGTGATCCACCTTGGCATAGGTTTTCCCCGGGATGACGATCTTGACGTAATAGGGATGCTTCTTGAGGATCTGGTCCAGCAGCTTCTGCTCGATCGGCACCAGGACGATATCCCGGGTCGCCGCCAGGTCCATCACCGCGGAACCCGGATAGGCGAAGTTGAAGAACGTGGCGTCGATGACCCCGTCCTTGAGGGCCTGGACCGATTCCGTCTGCGAAAGGTTCGCGATCTTCAGATCCTTCTCGAGATTGAAGCCCGCCTCTTCGAGGATGATCTTGGACATCGTCGAGCAGCCGCTGCCCGGAACATCGATGGAAACCCTCTTTCCCTTGAGGTCGGCGATCTTCTTGATCCCGCTCTGAGCCGTCGTCACGAGATGCTGAGGCGCCGGATACATCTGGAAGAGGGAGACGATGTCGTATTTCTTTTCGAAGGGCTTTTTACCCTCTGCGGCGTTGTAGCCGACGCTTCCCATCACCATCCCCATGTCCGAATCGCCGTTGCCGACGAGACGGCTGTTTTCGACCGAGGCCCCTGTGGATTCCGCGGCGCATCGAAAACCTTCCACCGTCTTCTGGATCACGACGGCCATGCCGCCTCCGAGCGGATAGTAGGCCCCGCCCGGGCTCCCCGAGGCGAGCGTCAGGAACACCTTTTCCGCCGCCGTGGCCTGAACCGCGAATACCAGACAAAACGCCAGACCGACCGCCAAACATACTGTCCATAAACGTTTCATTGCATGACCCTCCTTTGCTGTGATTCGTTGGTTTATGCTATTTCTTTCTCTCCGCAAACTCCTCCAACTTTTCAACCCGCTCCGGCGCCGACACGGTCGCCAGGCAGGCCTCGACCTCGTAGTCCATCAGCGCCTCCAGGCTGACCTCCGAGGCCATGTTCAGCCCCTTCTTGATCAGATTGATGGAAAAGATCGAATTGGCCGCGATCTTTTTGGCCATGGCCATTGTTTCCTCCATCAGCGCCTCGGCGGGAACAGCCTTGTTGACCAAACCGATCCGTTCCGCCTCTTTCCCATCGATATATTCGCAGGTAAACAGGAGTTCTCTGGCCTTTCCCGGCCCGACGAGGTCCTGAACCAGGCGCATCGCGCCGCCGGTCACGGAAGAGGAGACCCGTGCCTCGGGGGAGCCGAACTTCGCCCCTTCCGCGGCGATCCGGATGTCGCAGGCCAGCGCCAGCTCGTAGCCGCTCCCCAGCGCAAAGCCGTTCACGGCGGCGATGGTCGGTTTGGGGTAGCGGATGATCTGGCGGGAGATCTCCTGCAGATGGACCAGGTAATCCCGGTAGGCCTTGAGCGACCGTCCCTTGGAATCCTTCAGGTCCGCGCCGGTGGAAAAGGCCCGCCCCGTTCCGGTGAAGACCAGAACGCGGACCGCCTCATCCTCCTGCGCGTCGGCGAGGGCCTGCTCGATATCGAGCCAGAGCCTCTTGTTCATGGCATTCAACACCTGGGGGCGGTTCAATGTAATCACGGCCACGCCCTCCTTCTTTTCGTAGATGATGCATTCAAACGTCATGGCGACCCTCCTTAGGCGATGATGACCCGGGCGTCGACGACGGACGCCCCCTGTTCATGAACGATAATGGGATTGATATCCACCTCCAGGATCTCCGGATGATCCGTAGCCATCTGTGCGACCCTCCGCAGGACGTCCCGGAGGATGGCCGTATCCCTCGGCTTCTGCCCGCGGACGCCGCCCAGCAGCGGATATCCTTTGATTTCATGGATCATCTCCTCGAGATCCAGGTCGGACAGCGGGGCGACCCGGAAGGAGACATCCTTCAGGACCTCCACGAAGATCCCGCCGAGGCCGAACATCACCACGGCGCCGAACTGCGGATTCCGGATCATGCCGATGATGCACTCCTGGCCCTTCTTTGCCATCGGCGCGACCAGGATGCCCAGAATCTTTCCCTTGTCGCTGACCCGGGAGGCGTTGGCGACGACCTTCGCAAAGCCCTCGCGGACGGCCGCCTCGTCCGTCAGGTTCAGCAGGATTCCGCCCGCATCGGACTTGTGGACGATTTCGGGGGAGACGATTTTCAGCGCGACGGGGAAGCCGAGGGCTGCCGCAGCCTTGCCCGCTTCCTCCGGGGTTTTCGCCAGCCGGGCCGGGGGAAGCGCAACGCCGTAGACGGAGAGGAGTTCCCGGGCCTCCGTTTCCAGCAGATTTTTTCTCCCCTCCTGCTTGACCGCCTGAATCAAGGTCCGGGCCTTGTCCGCATCCGCCGGAACGGCCGGCAAGGCTTTTGCCAGATTCAGCTTCTCCCGCCGGGAGGAGAAGTTGGACATGTAGGCCAGACATTGGGCCGCCCGCTCCGAGGAGGGGGTCAGCAGAACGCCGTTTTCGGAGAGGATTCGCATGGAGGCGAAGGGGGCCTGGGCAAACGAGGTGTGAACGGCGATCGGTTTTCCGTGGTGACGCATCAAGCGGACCAGCTCCTGTGAGGTTTTCTCCTCCAGCTCGCCCACGTGAGGGGCGATGATCTCCTTGAATCCGCCGAAAAAGCCCGTCACGTAGACCGAGTCGATCCCCGGCTCTTCCATGAGAACCTCGACGACCTTGTTGACCATGTCGGGGTTTTCCTCGGCGGTTCCTCCGTAGTCGATCGGATTCGACGCGGGCATTCCCGCCAGCAGGAACGGGCGGATCTTCTCCTGGGTCGCCTGGGGCAGAACCGGAACCTCCAAGCCGAAGTGCTCGGCGTTGTCCGCGGCAACCGAATTGTCCCCGCCGCCCTCGGATATGATCGCGACGCGGTTGCCCTTCGGCAGCGGCATGTTGGCGAAGGACATTGCGACATCGAACATCTCATCCACGTTGGTGACCCGGACGATTCCTGCCTGCCGGAAGGCCGCATCGACAATGGCGTCATCGGCAGCCAGGGACCCCGTGTGGGAGGCGGCGGCCCGCGCGCCCGCCTTGCTGCGCCCGACCTTAAGGATCACGATCGGCTTCTTCTTCGAGACTTCCCGGGCGGCCCGGACAATCTGATTCCCCTCCTTGATTCCCTCCATGTACATCAGGATCGCCTTGGTTTCCTCGTCCTGTCCCAGGTACTGGATGTATTCGTGAAACTTTACGCCGATGGCATTTCCCGCGGAGATGATGTGGCTCAGTCCCACCCCGCGCATCTCGGCATAGTGGGTGATCGAGTCGATGATGTTTCCGCTCTGGGCGATGACGGCCAGCGGACCCTTTTGGATCGGAGGGACGCCCAGAAGGTTCATCCCGCCGGCGGCGCTGAAGAGGCCCGAACAGTTGGGACCGATGATCTTTGCGCCTCCCTCGGTTGCGATGCGGAGAATCTCCGCCTCGATTCTTTTGCCCTCCTCACCGGTTTCTCCGAGACCTGCCGTGATGATCACGATCCCCTTGGCGCGCATCTTCACGCTGTCGGCGACAGCCTGGGGGATGAGCTTAGGGGCGACGACGACCATGACCAGATCGACCTCTTCCCCGATATCGAGAATCGAGGGGTAGGCTTTTCTGTCGAACAGCTTGTCCCGTTTGGGATTGATGAGAAAGATCTTGCCGGGGTAGCCTCCCTGGATCAGGCTCCTCGTTCTGCGTTCGGCCGCCTTCCCGGGAACCTCCGACGCCCCGATGACGGCGACGGAGGCAGGCTTGAAAAGACGCTTCAACGATTGCATCACATCCTCCTTTCCGTAAGGTTTGGTTCTTCAGGGAAGCTGAATCCCCGTTTTAGATTTTTTTTCGTTTCTTTCGTTCTTTTTTATAATCGGCGTAGGGTAGAACGTAGATCTCTTTTTTCTGCCAGATGAGTTCCCTTTCCTTCAGGATCTTCATGGTCTCCTCCGGATTCCGGACGCTCAATTCCGTCAAAAGGGCGTTGACCAAGCTCATGGCCGAGGTGAAGGATTCGATGAAGGAGTCGAGTCGAGAGTGGACGGGTAGAACCCAATCCGCGTTGCGGGCAAGCGGAGAGATGAGGGAGTCGGTGATGACGCCGACGCGGGCGCCGTTCTCCTTGGCGTATTCCATGATTTCGATCGTTAGTTTTGTGTACCTGGGGATGCTGATTCCGATGGTCAGATCGCCTGCGCCCAACCCGTGAAGGTTGTTCCAGATGTCGCCATAGCCCGGGATCACCGCCGAAGCATGCTTCCCCAGAAAGCGCAGGTAGAGGGCCAGCACGAGGGCGGGCGCATGGGCCCCGCGAAGGCCGACGATGAAGATGCGTTTGGCGTTCTCCATGTCGGTTACGGCCCGTTGGAATGTCTCCGGGGAGATGTCTCGGAGCGTTTCGGAGAGATTCCGGATGTCTTCCTGAATGATCTTCGAGAGAATATCGCCGTCCGTATTGACGCTCTTGACGGTCTGCTCGAAACGGGTGAATGTCGTCAGCCGGTCCTGCAGGTTATCGCGAAGCATCTTCTGGAATTCCGGGAAGCCGTTGAATCCGAGGACCTGGGCAAGCCGCACGATGGTCGCTTCGCTGACGCCCGCCTTGTGTGCGAGCTTTGGAGCCGTGAGGAAAATCGACTCCTCGTAGTGTTCCATGATGTACCGCGCCGCTTTTTCTTGGGCGTCGGTCAGCAGAATTCGTTTGTCGGCAAGCAGGTTTTGGATCGGCATGAAACAAATCCTTCATTATATGGATGCTGTGAAGGAATTATTTCCGTGTCTCGTTCTTTTGTCAAGAAAAAAATCAAACAGCGGGAAAATGATTTTCCCGCCGTTGATCTGACTGGCTACAAACAAAGGAGAGCTGACCACGTGTGGAAATCGAACACGATCTACACGACAAGAGCCTGTTTTATATTTTCCCGCCTTTCAGGAGGCCTCTTGCGAGCAGATCGAGGATCCCCTCGCTTTTTTTGCACGGTTCACCTTGGAGCAAAAGAGTTTCGACCTTCAGATCCAGAAGTTCGTTTGGCTTCATCGTCAGCGGATTGCGGTTCAGGATGACCATGTCGGCGATTTTTCCGCGCTCCAGGGAACCTCGTTCCTTCTCGTCAAAAGTCGTCCAGGCGGCATGGTATGTGAACATCTTCAAGGCCTCCGGAATGGTGAGGGACTGCTCGGGGATAAAGTGGTTGCAGGCGGCATAAATGCC
>JAXDCM010000209.1:0-3079 GCA_034677965.1 Syntrophales bacterium | reverse complement strand
CGGAAGTGGTGGAAGTGATCGCCGAGAAGAACCGCGTGCGCCTGAAGACGACCTGCACCAACCAGGACGGCATCGTCGTCCTGGACGGCGAGGCCCTGGTCAGCCCGCCCAAGGCAAAGGGCTGAGCGAAAGCCCTTTACGTTCTATGACCGGCTTGTTGGTCACTTTTCCCCAGCAGGTCGAGGTAGTCTTCCATGGCGGCATTCACCACCTCCAATGCATGGTCCCTTCCGTAGAGCTTTTCGATCCAGATGGACTTTTCCTGACCGGGGATGAGCTTGTAGGTGCTGAAGTAGTGTTTCAGGCGTTCCACCAGGACCTGGGGCAGCCAGGGTATGTCCTCCACCTTGTCCCAGACCGTGTCGTTTGCCAGAACGCCGATGATCTTGTCGTCCGCAAGGCCGTTGTCGATCATCTGAATGCCGCCCACGACGCGGGCGTTCAGGATCACCTCCGGGTGGTTCACCGCGCGTTCGCTGATTATGCATATGTCCAGCGGGTCTCCGTCTCCGCCTGAGGAGCGGGGAGAGAGCCTGCCAAGCTTTTCGCCGCAGTAGGTGCGGGGGATAAACCCGTAAAGCGTGGGCGGCTGGGAAGATGTGCGCTGCGGACGATCCACCCTGAGATATCCGGAGAGTTTGTCCACCTCGTACTTGACCGTGTCGAACGGGGTGATTTCGATGTAAGCATGAACGATATGTGGTGGATTGGGTCCCACCTCAAGCCCATGCCACGGATGGGGCCTCCAACGGGAAAATGAATCGCTTTTCATCATGGCTACATTCTAAATGGTCATCTCGGGTATTGCAAGGGAAAACAAGCGTTTGATGTCATCTGAACTTCGTCGCTCTACGGTGTTTTCCTGAAAGTATCGCGAATTCTGTCACCCCTCCACAGTAAATGAATCATGGAATTCGGAAAGAGTAACCATCGAGTCTTTAGAAAAATTTTCGATATTTTAACGGGAAAGGTTTGTTTCCGGGGATGGCGTTCAGGAGATGCGTCCGCTCCCCCGGCATGGAGGAAGCGGGCGCACCGGGACAAGATCAGTACTGGGAGACCTTGCTGATGATTTCCTTCATGATTTCCGTGGTGCCCCCACCGATGCTGAGAATGCGGGAATCGCGGTAAAGGCGCTCCACCAGGTATTCCCTGGCATAACCGTAGCCGCCATGGATCTGCACGGCGTCGAAGACGACCTTGTCGCAGACCTCGCAGGAAAAGTTCTTGGCCATGGAGACGTCCCGGATTGCGTCCTGGCCGGTCTCCATTTTTGCGGCCACCCGGTAGTTGAATTGTTTGGCCGCCTCGATGCGGGTCGCCATGTCCACCAGCTTGTGCCGGGTCACCTGGAAGCCGCTGAGCGTCCGGCCGAAGGCCTCCCGCGTTTTCGCGTATTTGACGGATTCCTCCAGGGCCAGCTCGGCCACGGCATGGGCCATCACCGCCAGCGCCAGCCGCTCGTTCTGGAAGTTGATCATGATGCCGAGGAATCCCTGGCCTTCGCCGCCCAGGATGTTTTCGGCGGGAACGCGGCAGTCCTCGAAGCTCAATTCGGCCGTGTCTGAGGCGTGCCAGCCCATTTTGCGGATCTTCTTGGCGACGGAAAATCCCGGCGTGGCGGAGTCGATCATGAGCAAGCTGACTCCTTTGTAGCCGGGTCCGCCGGTCCGGACGGCCGTGGTGATGAAATTCGCCCGGCAGCCGCTGGTGATGAAGGTCTTGGCGCCGTTGACGACATAATGATCGCCTTCGCGCACGGCCCGGGTTCGGATGTTGGCCACGTCCGAGCCGGCGTTGGGCTCCGTGATGCCGAGCGCGGCGATCTTCTTTCCCGCCAGCACGGGAACGAGGAAGCGCTGCTTCTGCTCCTCCGTGCCTAAGTTGAGGACCGGGGGCATCGCGATCGAATGACTTCCCAGACCCGAGACGAGACCGACCGAGCCGCTGCGGATCATCTCCTCGGTGAATGCGATATGCATGAACTTATCGCAGGGAACGCCGCCATACGCTTCCGGATAGCCGATGCCGAGCAGTCCGGCGTCGGCCATTTTCCCGTACAATTCAATGGGAAAAAGCTCCTCGTCCTCCCACCGGTCGATATGCGGCTTGATCTCCCGTTCCACGAATTTCCGGACACTTGCCCGGAAAATCTGGTGCTCTTCCGTGAAGTATTCCTGGTACATATGCCCCCCCGTTTCCCCACTCAAGGTTCGGCAAAAGCGACTATGCCGCCTTGAATTTGTCCAGACTGTCCCTGGCGATGAAAGCGCGCTGCATCTCCGAGGTCCCATGAGCAATAACCGCATACCGGGCGTCGCGGTAGAGGCGTTCCACCGTCGTTCCTTTCACATAGCCGTGCCCGGCGTGGATCTGCATGGCCAAATCGGCGATCTCGTTCACCACTTCGCTGGTAAAGAGCTTGGCGCAGGAGGCGAGAACGGGGGCTTCCGGATCCTGCTTTTCCATGGCCCAAGCGGCCCGGTTGGTCAGCATCCGGCCCAGATCGTTGTAAGTGAACATGATCGCCAGTTTGGCGCCGACCCCCTCAAATAGTCCGATCGGCTTCGCAAAGGCGGTCCGGGTCTTGGCGTATTTCGTTGCATCTTCCATGCAGGCCACGCCCAGCCCCACGGACATGGCGGCCAGCGCCAACTTGATGCGTTCCGACACAGTGACGAACTGCTCATACCCCCTGCCCGCCTCGCCGCCGAGAAGGGCGTCGGCGCCCAGCTCGCAATTTTCCAGGGCCACCTCGGAGATCAGGGCGCCGCGCAGACCCATCGTTTCCAGGGGTTGCCCAACGGTCGCGCCCCGGGTCCCCTTTTTCAGGATGAAGAAGCTGAGCCCCTTCTCCAGTCCCGCACCGCGATCGGTCCAGGCCAGAACCAGCAGGGCATCGGCGATCGGCGCATTGGTCACCAGGTATTTCGAACCTTGAAGCACCCACCCGTCGCCCTTTTTTTCCGCAACGGTTTTGATGCCGTTCAGGTCGGAGCCCGCATCGGACTCGGCGCATGCCAAGCCGCCGATGCAGTCGCCCTTGATGACGGCGGGAAGATACTGGCTGCGCTGATTC
>JAXDCM010000208.1:0-4107 GCA_034677965.1 Syntrophales bacterium | reverse complement strand
CCTGGGCTATGTCTTTTTCTACAACCCCCATTACTACTTGCATCATCCGCTGGAGATCATCTTCCCGTTTCAATTCAGCGGGGGATTCCATTTTGTGGGGATCAGCGGGATGTCCTACCATGGGGGGTTGATCGCGGTTCTGCTGGCCACACTGATCTTCTGCCGCCGTCGAGGGATCGACTTCTGGCGTTTTGCCGACCTCTTCAGCTCGGCGATTCCGCTCGGCTACACCTTCGGCCGGATCGGCAACTTCGTGAACGGCGAGCTCTATGGTCGGGCCACGGATGTTCCGTGGGGGATGTTCTTTCCACTCGATCCGTCTCATTTGCTCCGCCACCCCTCGCAGCTTTACGAGGCCTTCTTCGAGGGGATTGTGCTGTTTGCCCTCCTCTGGACGATCCGGAGGCGATTTTCATTCACCGGCGCCCTCTTTGCCATATACATCACGGGTTACGGCTTTGTCCGTTTCTTCATCGAGTTTTTCCGGGAGCCGGATGTTCAGCTCGGATTTGTTCTGGGCCCCTTCAGCATGGGGCAGCTCCTCTGTCTGATGATGATTGGAACGGGAATGATCCTGTTTGCCATCCGACGGGAATGGGGAAAAGGCGGTCTTCCAGACAAGTCTTCTGTTTCTTCTGTCTGACGAAAGGAATGGGATATGGGAAAACAGGTTGTGATAATAGGTGCTGGGGCGGGCGGCGCTTCCGCGGCTGCCGAGGCGCGGCGGCGCGATCCGTCGCTTTCGATCACCATGATCGAGCAGAGAGCCGAGGTTTCGGTCGCCGCTTGACCGATGCCCTATTACATCGGAGATGTAATCCAAAAAGCGGAAAAGCTGATTGCGAGGACCCCGGAAAAATTCCGGGAAACAGGGGTGGATGTGCGGACCGACGTTCGCGTCGAGGAGGTGGATCAAAAGGCGGGCGAGGTCCGTCTGGCCGGCGGAGAACGAATTCCCTACGATGTCCTTGTCCTGGGGACCGGGACGGCGCCGCTGATGCCGGGGATTCCCGGGCAGGAGCTCGAGGGGGTCTTCACGTTGAAGAAGCTCACCGACGCGATCCGGATCAAGGCATGGCTCCGCGAGATTCCCTGTCGCAAGGCGATCATTATCGGGGCAGGTTTCATCGGGATGGAGATGGCCGAGGCGTTGCGAAATCTCAACCTGGAGACCCAGGTTTTCCATCGGGGAAAACTCCCGGTGAACCGCTGGGATCCGGAGCTTTCGCGGGTTGTTCTGGAGGAACTCCGTCGAAATGGAGTCGATTTCGTCACGGAAACGGAGGTTCGGGCTGTTTCGGAGGGCAGGAACCATCGCCTCCGTTTGGTCACGAACCAAGGCGAGTCTGAGGCCGATCTGATCCTGATGGCCGTTGGGGTCCGGCCCGATGTCGTGCTGGCAAAACAGATGGGGCTCCCGCTCGGCGAAACGGGGGCAATCCGGGTCAACTTCTCCCAGCGAACCCCTTATGAGGAGGTTTATGCGGTAGGGGACTGCGCCGAGTCCTTCCACCGGGTGAACGGCCGCTGGGTGAACATCCCGCTGGGCGACATCGCCAACAAGCAGGGGCGCGTGGCCGGGCACAACGTCGGCGGGGGACAGATGATCTTTCCGGGGATCGTGGGGGCACAGTCCTTCAAGGTGTTTGGCCTGGAAGTGGCGGCCACGGGGCTTGAAGAGCGGGAGGCCTTGCAGAACGGATTTCATCCGGTCAGTGCGCTGATCCGGGGGAACGCCATCGCCGGTTCGATGCCGGGAAATTCGAAACTGAGCATCAAGCTGATCGCCGACCGAGCGTCGGGAAAGCTCCTGGGGGCCCAGGCGGTCGGCAAGGAGGGGGCCGTGAGCCGGATCAACACCCTTTCGGCCGCCCTCTGGGCAGGCATGACGCTGGACGACGTCGGCTGGATGGACCTGGCCTACGCCCCGCCCGTGGGGCCGGCCTGGGATCCGATCCACATCGCCGCCCAAACCCTCCGGCGACAAATCTGAAGAACAACGAAGAGATTAAAGGGGCGCCGCTGGAAACGGGGCGCCCCTTCTTATTATTTGTGAGGTCAACCGACGCTGATCAGAGTTTGATGCCCAGTTCCTGGATCAGCGCTCCGTAGTCCTTGAAGGCCATGGGGATAAAGGCGGCCCAGTCCTTTGTATTGAGGTAATCGACCGGCTGGCCAAGCTGGGTCATGGTTTTGATAAAATCCTTGTCTTGGCAGACCTTCTTGAGCGTCGAGTCGAGGTATGCGATGATCTCAGGCGGTGTCCCGGCCGGGACGGCCACACCCTTCACCGATCCCCAGGTGGAGACGTCGATTCCCTGTTCCTTGAGGGTCGGGACGTTCGGCAGGGCGCCGTCACGCTTGTCCAGGGCCACGCCGACCGGGCGGAATCGGCCCGCTTTGATATGCGGCAGCACCTCGGAGGGGTGGCCGCCGCCGATCACCAGATGGCCGCCCGCCAAAGCAGTGACCGCATCGGCGCCGCCGGTGAAGGGGACGGTCGTGATCGGAACGCCGGTTCGCTTCGAGATCGACCTCATCACCAGGTCCACGGCCCCGGCCGCTGTGGAGACGGCGGCGGTGATCTTGTTGCCCTTCTTGCCCCAGTCAAGCACGTCCTTCAAGGTTTTAAACGGGGATTTCCCGCTGACGTTCACCACGACCGAGTGGATCGAGAGCCTCGAAACCGGGGCGAGGTCCTTCATGTGATCGTACGGCATTTTCTGCAAATGCGGCATGACCAAATCGCAGCCGGAGCCGTAGGCAAAAAGGACGGTGTAACCGTCCGGTTTGGCGCGGATGACATATTCGGTTCCCAGGACGCCGCCCGCACCCGGCTTGTCGATGACCGTCAACGGTTGGGGGCTGTACTTGGTCCAGTATTTTTCGACCGTGCGGGCGAGAACATCGCTGGACCCCCCCGCTGCATAGGGTACGATGACCTGGATCGGTTTTGTCGGGTATTTTTCGGCGCCGAAGCACAGGCCGCCGGCCACGAGCAGGGCAATCACGGCCAGGACCAGAAACAGGGTGACCTTGCGCAGATGGTTCATGTCAGACCTCCTTGTTTAAGTTGAATTGATTTTGACGGTTTCATATTTTGAATCATAACATCAAGAATTGCAACCGATATTTGGGTGCATCAAGGAGCAGATTATTTTCTAACCTTTTTGCGCAGCGAAAGGAACGCTTGCCCCACGATAAGCAGGACAATGATGCCGATCAGGGTCCCGGAGATCGGGCGGCTCACAAAGATGGTCGGGTCGCCGCCCGAAATCAGCAGCGACTGTCTCAGCGACCTCTCCACCATGGGGCCCAGGACAAAGGCGAGCGGCAGCGGGGCCGGGTCGAATTTCAGTTTCCGGATTCCGTAACCGACAAGGGCAAAGAAGAGCATCGAATAGACGTCAAAGATCTGGTTCTGGACGCTGTAAACCCCGACGGTTGTGAAAAGGACGATGACCGGCGCGAGGATTCCATAGGGGACACGGAGCATCTGCACCCAGAGACCGACCAGCGGCAGGTTCAGGATCAGCAGCATCACGTTTCCCAGGTACATCGAGGCGATGACCCCCCAGAAGACGTCCGGATGTTCCGTGATCAGGAAAGGGCCCGGCGTGATCCCTTGGATCATCAGGGCCGCGAAGATCATGGCGATAGACGGGTTTCCGGGGATGCCCAGCGTGAGCAGCGGAATGAACGATGAACTCGAGGCCGCGTTGTTGGCCGATTCCGGCCCGGCCACCCCCTCGATGATGCCCTTGCCGAATTCCTCCGGGGTCTTGGAATATTTCTTTTCGACCGCATAAGAGGTCAGAGACGCGATGACCGCGCCGCCGCCTGGGATGATGCCGACGAAAAACCCGATAAGAGATCCCCGTAAAATAGCCCACCTGGAGTTCGCCCAATCCTTGAGGGTCGGAAAGATCTTTCCGAGCTTCGAGGTGACGAGGTCCGTGGACAGCTTGCGCTCGAGATTGTAGAGGATTTCGCCGAGGCCGAAGACCCCCATCGCAAGCGTCACGAAATCGAACCCCCCCTGGAGGCCGGTGCTTCCGAAGGTGAAGCGGATCTTGCCCGAGATCGTATCGAGGCCGACCATCGCCA
>JAXDCM010000207.1:0-2896 GCA_034677965.1 Syntrophales bacterium | reverse complement strand
GGGCCCCTTCAGAAAAAGGAACCGGAAATCAGATCGTTTCTTGGAATCCCCGACGACAAAGAGATCGTCGGGATTGTTCCGTTGGGTGTGCCGGCTCATCATCCAAAGATTCCGCCCAAAGAAGATGTACGGAAAAAGATCACTTGGTTTGAGTGAACGATTGCCATATGGAAAAAGTCTTTGTGCTGAACGATCTCTGGATTGGGGAAGTCAGTTGAGGCTGACGGAGACCAGCGTCGAGACACCCTGTTTCTGGATCGTCACGCCGAACAGGCTGTCCGCGATTTCCATGGTTCTCTTGTTGTGGGTGATCATCAGGATCTGCGATTGCGCCGCGGTATCCTTGACGAGGCGGCTGAACAGCGCGATGTTCGATTCGTCGAGAGCCGCGTCCACCTCATCCAGCAGCACGAACGGCACGGGGCGGTAGAGCAGGATCGAGAAGATCAGCGCAATCGCCGACAGCGACTTTTCCCCGCCGGAGAGCAGCGTGACGCTCTGTTTCCGCTTTCCCGGGATCCGGATCTCGATATCGACGCCCGTCTCGAGAAGGTCGTTTTCGTCGATCAGTCTGAGCTCGGCCCGGCCGCCGGGAAAGAGCCGGGTGAACACCTCCTGGAAGCATTTGTCGACCCCCGCGAAGGTTTCGGCGAAACGCTGCCGGGACACGGTGTTGATCCGCGCAATGGTCTTCTGGAGCGTCTCCAGCGAGGCGTTCAGGTCGGAAATCTGGCCGGTGAGAAACTCAAAACGGGTCTTGAGCTCTTCGTGCTCGGACAGCGCCAGAAGATTGACCTCACCGAAATTCTCAACCGCCTGCCGGTCCTTTTCGAGCTTGGCGGAAAGGGCGGCCATTGCCTCCTCCGTCAGCGGCTGAAATTCCGAAAGAAGCGGAAGCAGGTCCGTGCCGTACTTCTCCCGTATGTTCTGCAGGAGATTTTCCGTCTGCATCGCGATCTCCCGGATGGCGACCTCCAGTTCCGTTCCTTCACGAAGCTGCTCTTCGAGCGCCTTTTTGGCCTCGCGGATCTCGGCCTCCCGGGACCGCAGCAGGGCCTCTTTCTGCTGCTGGGCGTCTCGTATTTCGTTGATGGACTGCTCGATCGTTTCGCATTCGGCATAGAGGCCCCTGAGCGCCTCTTCCTCGGAGGCAATCTGAACGGTCAGCGTCTGAGCCTCCCGCTCACAGGCCTCCGCGTCGGCCTTCTTGGCGGCAATCTCGCGCGTGTGGTCGCCGAGCGAAGCCTCCAGGCGCGCCAGGGCCCTCCGATCCGCCTCCCACTTTTCCTCCAGCGAGGCCAGCAGGACCTTTCGTTCGGTCAGATCACGCTCCCTCTGTTCCAGATCGTTCCGGAGCTCTTCTCCCCGTTTCCGGTCGTCGGCCATTGCCGCATCCAGAGACGCCTCGCGGGCCTCAACGGACTTCATCTCTTCTTCGTTCTGCGAGATCTTCCCCCGGGCTTCGGCCGCCTCCGCGGCCAGATTTTCCCGGTTGAACTGCAGGGCCTTGAGTCGGTCTTTGATCTGGCGCTGTTCGCCTTCGTACCGTTCGATGTCCTTCCGGAGGCCGTTGATCCGAAGTTCCGTGAGGTGGACCTGTGAACGGAGGCGAAGGAGTTCTTCCTCCCACTGGGCGATTCCGGAGAGGTTCTTTTTCCGTTCTTCCTGCTCCTGCTGGAGCTCGGTCTGGAGCCTCGCGATCTCTTCCGTCAGCTCGGTGATCTCACGCCGGTTGCGCAGGATGCCCCGGTCGACACCGTTTCCGCTCCCGCCCGTCAGGATGCCGCTCGGACTGATGATATCCCCCTCCGGCGTGACGAAGGTCCCGCAGAAGCCGTTCTGTCGCCAGAGCGAGATGCCGCTTCCGAGGTTGGGAATCAGAAGGACGTCGCCCAGCAGCTCGTTGATGATCGCCCGGCAATCCTCCTGAACCGTGATCCGCTCGATCAGCGGGACCGCTTCTTGGAGATGTTCATGCTCCGCAAGCGATGCGCCTGAGATGTGCGGCCGGACCTCGAGGGGGATGAAGCTTCCGCGGCCGAGGGAGGCGCTTTTCAGGTAGTCGATCGCCCGGATGCCGTCCGTCTGGCTTTTCACCACGACATACTGAAGTTTGTCCCCGAGAACCGCCTCGACGGCCGTTTCATATTCCCGGGGAACCTGAATATGGTCGGCAACAAGACCGAGAAAGTGCTCGCGGGAAAGGCCCTGCCGGCCGTCCTCCCGGCTGCCGGTCATCAGCGATCGGATCCCCTCGTTGCACCCGGCGTAGCTCTCCTCGAATTCCTGAAGCGAGGCGAGGCGGGACACCTTCCCGCCGCTTTCCTCGCGGAGTTGGGCAATCTTTTCATCAATCTCCGCCAATTCCAAGCGGGTGTGTTCAAGATCTTCAGCGATTTCCTCCCGTCTCCGTCCGAGTTCCGCAAGGACCGTCTCGTCCGCGGAGGTTCCGGAACGGAGGTTCTCCAGGACGCGTTCGAGTTCCGCCGACCGTTTGACGGTTTCCTCGATCTCCCGAACTTCCCGCGCCTCCCGTTTTCCGAAATCCTCGACCATCCGGCTGAGGCTGGCCACCATGTTCCTCAACTTGACCTTTTCCGCAACGATGTCAATGAACAGGACCTTCTTTTCCTCCAGTGCCTGCCGGCAGGTCAGATCCATACGACGGGTTTCCTCGAGGGCCTCCGTTTTCTCGGCAACCTCTCTGCGGAGCGTGTCGATCCGCTCCCCGCCGTCGACGGTCGCTGCCCGGAGGGCGCTGATCTCGTCGTCGGTCTCCCCCTCACGCCGTTTCAGGATCTCGGTTTCCGCAAGGTCCTTCTCCCGCCTCGCGGTGAGGTCGGCGATCTTCCGCCGGGAGAATTCGATTCCCTGTTCCTTGATATTGATCGTGTTT
>JAXDCM010000206.1:0-19778 GCA_034677965.1 Syntrophales bacterium | reverse complement strand
CTGCAGTTTCTACGTGCATAGCTTCTGTTTTGGATTTCGCTTTTGAAGGCTCCCGGAAGCAGGATCCTTCATTCGCTATCCTGTTTTCTGGCTTTTCGCCCCTCTCCCCCCAGGCGTAAGAGAGCGGTTATCCTGCCTGTATGACGCCTCCGAACCGGCCCGACAGGAGAAACCGGGGAGACGTTAGCCGACTCTATGCGGCTAAGGCGTAATCGTAGTTGTCTGCGATTATGTTTTCCTGCCTGTTTAACGAGGCCTGCAGGAACCTCGGCACGCTTCTGCAGCTTCACATATCCCCGTCGAAACCGTGACGCCCCCGTGGATGGATGAAGCTATGTGAATGAACCGGCCCTAATATAGGTCTTTTCTACCCTTCCGTCAAGCCGGATTTGTTGCCATGTTTGGTGCCGGCTTTTGTGACATGCCGGATCGATCAGCGGAACATAACCGGTAAATACGGACCTAAAGAGGAGACGGGAACCATCCGCCGTTATCCCTCCCGGTTCTTCGCACGAATTCCCCGCTCCATCGCCCGGCGGTCCTCCTTCAGCCGGATGTCCTCCCGTTTGTCATAGAGCTTCTTTCCGCGGCCGATCCCGATCTCCACCTTGACCTTGCCGTTGCGGAAGTACATCCGGAGCGGGATCAGGGCGAGGCCCCGCTCCTGGGATTTTCCGTAAAGGCGCCGGATCTCCCGCTTGTGCATCAGGAGCTTGCGGACGCGCAGCGGGTTGTGGTTTTCCCGGTTGCCGTGCGAGTAAGGGCTGATGTGGACATCATACAGGAACAGCTCATCGTTCTTGACCAGGGCATAGCTGTCCTTGAGGTTGGCCCGACCGTCGCGGAGCGCCTTCACCTCGGTCCCGACCAGTGCGATCCCCGCCTCGTAGGTCTCATCGATGAAGTAGTTGATCCTCGCCCGCTTGTTCTGGCAGATCGGCTTTTCCCCTGTCTCCTTCTTTGCCACGATTTTCCATCCTTCCATTCCCTTCGATGATGCGACCGGGCTTTCCGGTCCCGCCGTCAGGAGTGGGGTTCTATTGCAATTCAAACGCCACGGTCAGTGATGGCCGAATACCGTAGGGAGATAATCCGTTTTCACGTGGCCCATGGCCTTCCAGATGTTGTCCCGGACCCGCGGATTTTCCTTTTCCAGATCATCGAGGAGTCCCTTGATATAGCGGCGGCGGGACGTCCGGCTGGTCGGACAGCCGTTTTCGATGACGGGAAATTTCTGCTCCTTTGCGTATTTTTTCAACAGTCCCTCGCGGAGGTATGCGAGCGGCCGGATGATATGCATCTTCCCGCCGAAGATCGTCTGATCCGGCACCATCGTACTGATTTCCCTCCCGTACAAAAGGTTGATCAGAAGCGTCTCGATGATGTCGTCCCTGTGGTGGGCAAAGGCGATCTTGTTGCATCCCTTGTCCGCCGCGATCTCGAAGATTCGCTTCCGCCGAAGGCGGGAACAGAGAAAGCAGGGATTCTTGCGGTTGTGCTCGCTGTGCGAGAGGGGGCCGATCTCCGACCTCTCCAGAACATAATCGTAACCGCCCGCATTGAGATGCCGCTCCAGGATTACACCGCCGCCACCGTCCGGGTCGAAACCGAGATCGATGTGAACGGCCATAACCGTGAACGGGGGAACATACAGCATCGGGGTGTTCAGCAGGTCCAGCAGCGCCATGCTGTCCATCCCGCCCGAGACACCGACCAGAATACGATCTCCCGCAGCGATCATCCCGTAATCCATGACCGCCTTTTCCAGCCATTTTTTCAGATGAAGGAACAGCCTCGTTCTTTTGTCTTCCACCGTCATCGGTCCCGATCCTTAGAGGTTCGAATTCTACCCGAGATCAGATATCAGTTCAAGCGACATTCAGCGATATTCTGGACTGTTTCCCGACATTCCCGACATTCGACTTGAAAACCGGCATCCCTTGGTATAGAAGTCATGCAGGTATGTTCTCAAACCCATCATCGCAGCAATGCATCCAAAGGAGGAGACCATGATGGAAATCATCAACATTCATGCCAGGGAGATCCTGGATTCACGCGGCAATCCGACGGTCGAGGCGGAGGTGGCCCTGCTTTCAGGGATTGTCGGAAGGGCCTCGGTACCCTCCGGCGCTTCGACCGGAGAACATGAAATGCTGGAGCTCCGGGACGGCGACAAGAAGCGCTACCTCGGCAAGGGCGTTCAAAAGGCCGTCGACAACGTCCTTGAAAAGATCGCGCCGGAAATCGTCGGCATGGATTGTCAACACCAGCGGGAGATCGATGCCGAAATGATCGCGCTGGACGGGACGGAAAACAAGGGAAAGCTGGGGGCAAACGCGATCCTCAGCGTTTCGCTGGCCTGTGCAAAGGCGGCCGCGACCGCCCTGGGGATCCCCCTCTATCGCTATATCGGAGGCATCGTGGCCCGTGACCTCCCGGTGCCGATGGCCAACATCATCAACGGCGGCCAGCACGCCGACAACAACGTGGACATTCAGGAATTCATGATCATGCCGGTCGGGGCGGTCACGTTCCGGGAAGGTCTCCGGATGACCGCCGAGGTGTTTCACCACCTCAGAGCCGTTCTCAAGGCCAAGGGGTACAACACGGCCGTCGGGGACGAGGGGGGATTCGCCCCCAATTTGAAATCGAACGAGGAGGCGCTGATCCTGATCACGACCGCGATCGAGAAGGCAGGCTATGAACCCGGCAAAGATTGCGCCATCGCGCTCGACCCCGCGGCGAGTTCTTTCTATAAAAAGGGGAAATACATCCTGGCCGCGGAGAAAAATCCGGAGCGCACCGCCGCGGACATGGTCAAGTTCTATGCGGATCTCGTGAAGAAATACCCGATCGTCTCAATCGAGGACGGCCTCGCCGAAGACGACTGGAAAGGTTGGAAGCTGTTGACGGATACGCTGGGTGACCGGGTCCAGATCGTCGGCGACGACCTGTTCGTGACGAACCGGAAACGCCTGGAAAAGGGGATCGGGCTGGGCGTGGCCAACTCGATCCTGATCAAGCTGAACCAGATCGGCACGCTGACCGAAACGCTCGATACGATCCAGTGCGCCCGTGAGGCGGGCTACACAACCGTCATCTCGCACCGCTCCGGCGAGACCGAGGACACCTGCATGGCGGACATCGCCGTTGCGGCAAACTGCGGACAGATCAAGAGCGGATCGATGTCGAGGACCGAGAGGCTCGCCAAGTACAACCAACTGCTCCGGATCGAGGAGGAACTCGGGGACGCCGCCGTCTACCGCGGAAGATCCGCGTTTTACTCCATCCGGGGGAAATAAACCTGTACCCCTCCCCTCCAGGAGGACGGGAGGGGAGAACCCATTCCCCGCATCGAAGCCGGGGGCAGGATTCCCCGCTACAGGAATTTGAAGAGGCGGCGGCGGAGGGATTCCATCTGCACCTTGTTCTCCGTCAGCGCATATCTCTTTGTTAATTTTTTTTCGCCCTTCTCGGGGACCTCCGTCACGGCAACGATATTGACATCCTGCAGATAGCGGATTGCGCTTTCGTAGTTGGACTGAGAAAGCGACTCTGCCCTGCGGATCTCCCCCTTCCGATACATCCGTTCCCCAAGTCCTCGGATGTTTTTCAGCCAGTCCCTCTCCACCTTCGGTCTTCTCCGGAGATAATAACATCCCCGGACCACCACCCAGTAGGATTCCATATAGTTGTGGATGAGCCCCCGGAAGGGGAGGAGGTTGGTTCTCCCTCGGCCCTTCACTTCGATCCATGCCTTCTCTTCCTTGTCGAAACCGGCGATCATCCCCTGGTCCCGAAGGTAGGAAAGGGTCTCGGTGATCTCCTCCAAGTAGTCCCTCTTGTCATCGAAGATGAACTCATGCCGGAAAAGCCTCTTGAAAAAGGCGTAATCGTCCCGAACCTGGTTCACAGGAACCATATCCTCCGGGCTGGCCAGCGCCGAGGTTGCCACAAAGCTGACGGGAAGAAAGTAATGGAGGATGTTGTTCTTGTAGTACTCGAGGTTCATCCGTTTGTCGTCCTCGAGGGAGTAGACAATCTCCTCGACCTCCTCTTCCTCCTCATCCTCCGCCCCCATGCGGGAAATGAGCCCCGATTGGTCGAAAAGGTTCAACGCCTCGCCAATCGCCTTTTCCCGGTCGGAAAAGGTCATCGCGAAGGAGACTTTCCGGAAGGAGAGATAATCGAAAAACAGAGTCAGGACCTCGCGGAGTTCCCCAAGAGAAATGCCGCGCCGGTCGTAGCAGAGAAGCGCCGACGAGGTCAGTGCGAAGGGCGTCACCACGGAAACCTCGTTGATCGACCGGACGATCGTATACCCGATCCGACGGTAGAGACTTTGCCGCTCCGCAACCGTCATCTCCTCCAGCGGTTTTTCCTGGGAGTCCAGATAGGACTTGAGAAGGAGCGGCTCGCCGATCTTTGTGTAGACGCGACCGTACCGCTTCCGCAGAAACCTGCTGCTCCGGATCACATCGGTTGTCTTTTCCTTCTCCTTCGGTATGCCGCTCAACTCCTGCAGATAGGCCTTCTCCTCAATGACCCGATCATAACCGATATAGACCGGGATGATCGCCAGATCCTCGGAGGCCTTCTCCTGAAAGGCCTGGATGATCATGGACAGGAGACCGTACTTGGGCATGACCATTTTCCCTGTCCGGCTCCGCCCTCCTTCAATGAAGAACTCCAGCGGAAGCCCCTCTTTCAGAAGCACCTTGATGTATCGCGCAAAGACCTCGGCGTAGAGGTTGTTTCCCTTGAAGCTCCGCCGAAGAAAGAAGGCCCCTGATTTTCTGAAGATGTAACCGACCGGAAAGAACATCAGGTTGGTCCCACCCGCCACAAACGGCATCTGGATGTTGTTCTTGTAGAAGATATAAGAGAGCAGCATATAATCGATATGGCTCCGGTGGCAGGGGATGATGATAAACGGCATTTTCTTGGACAACTGCCGGATCTTCGCAATGCCCTCCACGTCCACGACCACGCCGTCGTAAATGTTGTTCCAGAGCCAGGAAAGGATCTTTTCCCAGACATCGACGAAGATCTCGTTATAGTCGGAGGCGATCTCCTTCAGATATTTTCTCGCCTCCCTCCGGACCGTCTCGAAATCCCCCTTGCCCTTTTTTGCCTTCGACGCCATTTCCTCCATGAAGGAGACCAGGCCCCTGTCCTGGAGGACCATGCCGATGATCTCCTGCTGGGACTTCAGCAGCGGGCCGACGATCGCCTCCTTCTCCTCGTCAATCCGGGCGATCAGCTCCCCGCGGAGCCGCCGGACGATCTCCTCGCGGGTCAGATCCTGATTGGCCTTCAGATACTCCCCCAGATGGATCGGTTCGGCGGAAATCAGCGAGGCCTTGTTGGAATAGCGGAGAAAGGTGATCAGTCGGAGAATCGGATCCGTCGGATCGCTCTGGCCGAAGAAGATGTTGATCAGGCTCTCTCTCTCCTTCTCCCGTCTCCTTCCGTAGGTGATCATTTCCGGACAGAGATAGATCGGCACGCCCGAAGATTCCTGCACATCCAGAAGCCGCGAAAGGGTGTCCTCGACAAAGGGATTTTCCAGAAATTCCGATTCGCCGAGATGAATGATCGACGGCTGGCCCTCCATCGTGAGCCGTTTCAGGTGATCCATCCTGGTGGATTGGACGGCCTTTTTCCGCAGCGCCCGGTTAAACAGATGGGACAGGATCACCCGGGCGGCCATCGAAAAGGGCTGCCAGACGATCATGTTGGCGCCGTGACAGTAAACGGGCACGGGCATCCCCTTGCGCATTGCCAGTTCACGCAGAATCAGGCTGTTGAGCTGGCTCCTGTTCTTCAGGGTGAAGACGATGATGCCCTTCTCCGAGAGGGCCTTGAGACGTTCCACCGTTTCATCGGAGACCATGACCTTCGAGAGGACCTTCCGGACAAGCCAGTAGAGCGGATAATTCTCTTCCCGATACAGGCTACCGGTATGGTAGACGCCGATTTCAGTTGTCCAGGCTCGGATGGTCGACAGAACGGACATGCTCCCCCTTTTCACGGACCATTCACTGGAACATCGTCGGGAAACCGTTTCTGCATCGCCGCCCCGACAAACGATCGGATATCCGACACGGAGGAGAGGGTCATCACCTTGCTCAGCAGCGCCTTCGACTCCTTCAGCGTGATCCCCCGGATGATCTTTTTCACGCGCGGTATGGCGAGGGGGTGCATGCTGAGTTCGTCCAGCTCCAACCCCAGCAGGATCATCGTGTAAGCCGGCTCTCCCGCCATTTCCCCGCACATCGCCACCCGGATCCCCGCTCTATGTCCGACATCCACCACCTGCTTGATCAGGCGCAGGACGGCCGGATGGAGAGGCTCGTAGAGATAGGTCACCCGCTCATTGATCCGGTCGATCGCCAAGGCGTACTGAATCAGGTCGTTCGTCCCGATGCTGAAAAAATCCACTTCCTTGGCCAGTTCCTCGGCGACAATCACGGCGGATGGAACCTCGATCATGATCCCGATCTCGATCTCTTTTCCCAGAGGCGTCCCGCCGGCCAGCAGCTCTTGCTTCACATCCATGAGAATCCGTTTCGCTTTGCGGATCTCCTCGATCCCGGAAATCATCGGGAACATGATCCGGAGCTTTCCGAGGACACTCGCACGTAGGATGGCTCGGAGCTGGACTTTGAAGATTTCCAATTCCTTGAGACAAAAACGGATGGCACGGAGCCCCAGCTGCGGATTCAGCTCATGCGATAGTTTTCGATCGGGGAAGAACTTGTCGCCTCCGAGGTCGAAGGTGCGAATGGTTGCCCAGGAAAGCCCCTGGACGCCGACCACGGAGCGGTAATGGGCGAGATGCTCCTCCTCATCGGGAGGCTTTTCCCGGTTGATGTAGATGAATTCGGTCCGGTACAGCCCGATTCCGTCGGCACCGTGCAAAATCGCGGAGGGGATCTCTTCGATGAACTCGATGTTTCCCCCGATTTCAACACGGTAATGATCCTCCGTCACGGCCGGCAGACGGGCATGGTCCAGCAGTTCGCCTTTGGCCTTCTCGTACAGACTGATCTTCTCGGTGTAACGTTTGCGGATCATCGGGTCGGGATGAACAATGATAATTCCGGCAGAACCGTCGACGATGAGATCATCGTGTGTCCGGACGGCCTGGGTGATGCTTTCCAGACCCAGGACGGCCGGGATCGCCATCGACCTGGCCACAATGGCCGTATGGGATGTTTTTCCGCCCATATCGGTGGCGAAACCGATAATGTGGTCGATCTTCAGCTGCGCCGTATCGGCCGGGGAAAGGTCGGTCGCAATGATCACCACCCCCTCCCCCATGTCGACGGCCGCCCGCTTCCCTCCCACAAGATTCGTGAGGATCCGCTGGCCGGCATGCTGAATGTCGCTGATGCGCTCCCGAAGGTAGTCGTCCTCCATCCGGTTGAAAATCTCCCGATATTGCTCCACGGTCATGTGAATGGCCCATTCGGCGTTTACGGACATCTCGCGGATGTTGTTCACCGTGCGGTTGATGAATCGACGGTCCCTCATGATCATGATATGAACGTCGATGATGTAGGACGGCTCCATGCCTCCGTCCAGGCGGCCCAGCCGGTTCTTCAGATCGAGGAGCTGCTTTTCCGATTCCCTGAGGGCCTTCCGGAAACGCCTGGTTTCCGCGGACACCTGGCCCGGGCCGCTCAGACGATAAAAGGGGACCTGCGCATCCTGACGATTATAAAGGTAGGCCCGGCCGATGACGATGCCGGGCGACACGCCGATTCCCTTCATCACAAATGTCTTTTTGGGGTCATCCGTCATAAAATCGATCATTTCCTGTCCGGCTTTTCAACCGAACCTAAACCCGATCCGGACTCTTTCAGGTCTCGCCGAATTTGGCCTGCACCAGACGGGCGAATGCCTCGATCGCCTCCCCGGCATCTGCCCCCTCGGCGTGAAAGGTCAAACGGCTGCCCTGGGGACAGCACAAGGTTAGGATGTCCAGGATGCTTTTCCCGCTCGCCTTTACGCCGTCCTTCTCCAGAAAAATCTCCGCCTGAAAATGATTCGCCGTCTCGACAATTTTGGCGGCCACACGGGCATGGATCCCCAGCCGGTTCGTAATCTCGAACGTTCTTGTTTCAATCATACCCAAAGGAAACCATTATGCAGAGGATGGCCATCCCGTATAAAATCTTGACCTGCGAGATCCCCCTGCGCACCCCGAGGAAAACCAGCAGAAAAACAAGCGCCGCCACGATGTTCCAGGGGATGCCGGGCAGGAGCGGTTGGGAAAGACGGCCGGCGGTTTCGACGGCAATGGCCGCCAAGACAGCCGTCAGGATCAGCAGCAGCCAACGGGCCTTTCCCGTCGTCTCCGGCAGGTCCAGCTTCCGGATAAAGTCGATTCCGTTTCTGCGCAGGCGATACCCTTCGAGGAAACCCGCTGCGCGCACCCACCATTGCGCCGGGGTATAAACCAGCAAAAAGAAAATCGGCGCCAGCAGCGTTCCGGAAAGGGCAAGAATGACGGCGCCCACACTGGAAACGGACCGGAGGGCCCCCCAAAAAAAGGAGTCGCCGATCGCCGCATACGGCCCCATGAGCGCATTCTTCAGATCCCGCACCCCCTCCGGTGCAGCGCCCTCCTCCTCCATTCCCGTCACGGACCCGATGACCGATGGGGCCAGATAGGGATGCGTATTGAACCTTTGAAAATGACGGGACAGGAATTCCGCAACCCGGGACGAATCCCAACCCCGGCCGCGGATCATGGGCAGCACAGCGAAGAGGAACCCCAGATTCTGCATCCTCCAGAAATTGAAGGAAACCTGAATGGTCAGAGAACGAAGGAAGATATTGAACAGCGTCGACCGATTCATCATCAAAATGCCTGCCTTGAAATGTTTCGCAAACCGGAAACCGAAGCAGGCTGTCCCCAACCCTCCATGAACCATTCGTTGATGAGCTCTGCGACGATATGGGACGGCAAATGGTATCGCCGACATCAAGGATTGCCTAACATGAATGGTTTGTAAAGTCAACGAATTCACTTCTCCGGGACGGCGGGTTCCCGGCGATTTCGGTGAGAAAGAATCGGCTCATCTTCTCTCATTTTTTTCTTGACATCCAATTTTATTTTTGATACCAGAGCCGCCCTCGAACAAAGGGATAGCCGACCCGTCTTGGCCATCAAATTGGTTCTGATAGCGGGTCGGCTTTTTTAGATGGGAATTCAAGGAAACCAAACTGGGCGGGGCAAAAGAGGAGCGAAAGATGATTTGTCAAACGGTAAAAACGGGAATCGAATGCGGATTCATGACGAAGAAAGGATGCGGGTTCAATGGGGGAAGCTGCCATGTCATTGTTGAACAGTGCAATGGATGCGGCAAGGTGATCGACTGCGCGACCGGCAAGTACTGCCGTGTCTATCCGGATCCGGCCGCGAAATGGCGAGCCGGAAAATGTCCGACGGCAACCCATCTCAAAATGGACGTCAAGGAAACAGCCCAGAAGGTAAACCCGCTGAAGGCATCCAAACGGGCAAACAAGAAATAGCGGGAGGGGGATCGGGATGCGCCACAACCCTGCCGATGGAAACGTCACGATTCCGATCGGTACGGTTGTCTTTTCGGTGCGCGGAAATCCAATGAAGCGTTGGAAATCGGGGTATTTTCAGCAGTCTGTTTAACGGACGATTTCCCGGATCGCGCGCAATCCCTTTTCGATCTCATCCAGGAGGTCCTCCCGCCGGTCCTGGCCGGTTGAATCCGGCTCTTCGCCCCGCAGCTTGTGGAGCTGCTTCCGGGCCCCGTTGATTGTGAAATTCTCCTCGTAGAGGAGTTTCCGGATCATCAGCAGTTCCTCAACATCTTTGTGGCGGTAGAGGCGCTGGTCGGAGCGGGTTCGGATCGGCTTGACCGTTTTGAACTCGGTCTCCCAATAGCGGATGACATACGGCTGAACGCCCAACAGGCGGCTGACCTCGCCGATACGGAAATAGGACTTGTCGGGAATCGATACGGTCATCATCCGGTCCCCATGTTACACGGGACGTCCCTTCACGGCATCGGGTTCGCCGCTAGCGGCGCGGATCAGTTGTTGAGCGCCTTGCGAAGAACCTGGCTGGATTTGAACGTCAGCACCCTTCGTGCGGAGATGGCAATCTCGTCACCGGTTTGGGGATTTCGGCCCCGTCGCGACTTCTTCTCCTTCACGACAAAATTTCCAAAACCGGAAATCTTGATCTTCTCGCCCTTCGCCAGTTTGTCCTTGATGATGTCGAATACGGATTCCACGACCCTGGCCGACTCCTTCTTGGACAATCCAAGCTTCTCGTATACATCCTGAATGATATCGATTTTGGTCATTTCCCGCCTCCTCCGCTGGATTGGTCTTTTCCTATCTGATGGATGCCCCGGATGCCCGAACGATCTTCTGTAAAATCTTCGCGTGGACCTCGCTCACCTCATCATCCGTCAGGGTTCGGTCCGCGCCGCGGTATGAGAACCGCAATCCCAGGCTCTTCATGCCGGCAGGGACGTTTTTTCCCTCATATACATCAAAAATCTTAACTTTTTCAAGCAATTCTTCAACGGAATCCGTTGCCCACCGGAGCATTTCCGCCGCGGTCGTCTCCCGGGGGACCAGAAAAGCCACGTCCCGCGAACTCGACGGGAAGCGGGGCAGGTTACGGAACGAAGCCTTCGCCGAAAAATTCTCCGCAAGGAGGTCCAGATCGAGCTCGCATACAAAAGCCGGCCCGGCCAGATCGATCCGGGTCAGGACATCCGGGTGAACCTCTCCCAGGAAACCGATCCGGGCATCCCCGTCGAACACCCCGCAGGATTTTCCGGGGTGAAGGAAAGGCTCCGTCTTCTCTTCCTGAAACGCGGGGGCGGCAATCCGGAGGGCATCCAGGATATTCTCCACACATCCCTTGAGGTCATAAAAATCCGCCTGCAGATCGTGAAAATGCCAACGATCGTCATACCGCCGGCCGGCAATCAAAAGGGCGGCGTGGTTGCGCTCCAGGGGCAGATTTCCGTCACCCTGCCGGATGAACGCCCGGCCCGTTTCAAAAATCTTCAGGTCGTAATTACCGACAGCGGCATTGTCCCGCGCATTCATCAGCAGGCTTGGGATCAGCGTGGTCCGCATTACCGCCTGCCCCTCGGTCAGCGGGTTGCGAATCCGGACCTGAAGGCGTCGTTCGTCCTCCAGGGCCAGACCGAGCTGGTCGGCGGCTGCCGGGGAAACGAAACTGTAGTTGATCACCTCCTGGTAACCGGCGCCGGTCACCGTCTCCCGGAATCTTTTTTCAACTTCGGTCTTGCCGTCCGCGGCGCCGGCAAGCACCGAAACGGCGGGAAGTGTGACAGGGACCCGGTCGTAGCCGTGGAGCCGGGCGATCTCCTCGATGAGGTCGATCTCCCGGGTGATGTCCACACGGCAGGTCGGCGGGGTGACACGGATCTCCCCTGCCCCGGCCGGCTCAACCCTCATCTCCAGACTTCCGAGGATCCGTAAAACGTCCTCCTCTCCAACCGCGGCACCCAGGATATCCCTGATTCGCTTCAGGCGCAGAGGAATGTTTTCCGCCGTTCGGACGATCCGGGGGTGCTGATCGATCGCCCCTCGGCAAACCGCCCCCCCGGAAAGCTCCGCGATCAGCCCCGCCGCCCGGTCAAGCGCCGGGATCAGCCCCTCCGGATCGATCCCCCTCTCGAAGCGGAAGGCGGCATCCGTTCCCATGCCGAGCGCCCTCGCGGTCCGGCGGATGGATGCGGGATCGAAATAGGCGCTTTCCAGCAGGATCGTCTCGGTGTCGTTCTGGATTTCGGAGTTGAGACCGCCCATCACCCCGCCGATGGCAACCGGTTTCACCCCGTCACAGATCATCAGCGTGTCGGGCTGCAGGACGCGCTCCTTTTCGTCAAGCGATACAAAGATTTCCCCGGCACGGGAACGGCGGACGACGATCCGGCCCTGTTCGAGGAAACGAAAATCGAATGCATGCAGAGGCTGTCCCAGTTCCATCATCACGAAATTGGTCACATCCACGACATTGTTGATCGAGCGCAGGCCGACGGCCTCCAGCCTGCGTCTCATCCAGAAAGGCGACGGTGCGATCCGGACATTTCTGATGACTCGGGCCGTGTAGCGGGGGCAAAGATCGGGGTCGTCGATGGAAACCGAGGTCAAGCCCCGGATATCCTCGTCCGATTCTTTCACGGTAAGGGAGGGATACCGTAGGGCTTTTCCGGTCACGGCGGCAACCTCCCGGGCGATGCCGACAATGGACAGGCAATCCGACCGGTTCGGCGTCACGCCGATATCCAGAACCGTATCGGACAGGTCCAGCGCATCCGCCAGTTCCTTCCCCAGCGGAAGGTCCGGGGGAAGCATCATGATCCCCGACGCGTCGCCGCCGATTCCGAGCTCCTCCTCGGAACAGAGCATCCCCTCGGACGCCTCGCCCCGAATCCGGGCGCTCCGGATCACTTCGCCCCCCGGCAGGATCGTGCCGACCGTTGCCAGCGGTACAACATCCCCGGCACGGATGTTCGTCGCCCCGCAAACGACCGGAAAAGTTGCATCCCCGGTCGAAACCCGGCAGAGGGACAGATGATCGGCCTGCGGATGAGGCCGCAGCGAATCGATCCGCGCGACCCTGACCCCGCGAAACGCCGGTTCGACCCGCCGCAGCGAGTCCACCTCCAGACCGGCCATGGTCAGCCGTTCCGCCAGTTCCTCCGGCGGCACACCCGGTTCCACATAGTCTCTAAGCCACTTCAAGCTGACAAGCATTTCAAAACTGCCCCAGAAATCTCAGGTCATTTTCAAAAAAAAGGCGGATGTCGGAGATCCCGAATTTGAGCATCGCTATGCGTTCCAAACCCAGGCCGAAAGCAAATCCCGTGAATTCTTCGGGATCATAATGAACATTCCGGAACACCGCCGGGTCCACCATTCCCGAACCCAGAATCTCGAGCCAGCCACTCTGGCCGCAAACCCGGCATCCCTTTCCGCGGCACATCACGCATCGGATGTCGACCTCCGCGCTCGGCTCCGTGAATGGAAAAAAACTGGGGCGGAAACGGAGCGCCGTCTCCTCGCCGAACATTTGCCGGAGAAAAACCGTCAGGACTCCCTTCAGATCGCCGAAGGTGACGCCCCGGTCCACGAGGAGGCCTTCGATCTGGTGGAACATCGGGGTGTGCGAGACATCCGAATCACGGCGATAGACCCGCCCCGGGGAGAGGATCCGCACCGGCGGCCGTGTCTTTTCCATGATGCGGACCTGGACGGGGGAGGTATGGGTGCGCAGGACGATGTTGTCCTCGACATAGAAGGTGTCCTGCATATCCCGCGCGGGATGGTCCTTGGGAATGTTCAGCGCTTCGAAATTATAGTAGTCCAGCTCGATCTCAGGCCCCTCCACGGTCGAGAAGCCCAAACCGGCGAAGATCCGGCAGATCTCTTCGCGGACCTGCGTGACCGGATGGAGCCGGCCGTACCGGACGGCCCTGCCGGGAAGCGTGACATCAATCCTGTCGCGGAGGATATCCTGTTCTTTCCGCGAGGCCGTCCTTTCCGCGAGAACCCGGTCGATTTGTGCGGAAAGGCTCTCCTTGACCTGGTTGCAGTCCTGGCCGAACCGGGGTCTCTCCTCGGGCGCCACCTTCGCGATGTTGCGCAGCAAACCGGTCAGCAGGCCCTTTCGACCGAGAAACTTGGTCCGAACGGCCTGAATCTCCTCTTCCGAGCCGGCTTCCCGGAGTGCAGCCTCGGCCTGCTCCCGAAGGACCTCAAGCTCTCCGGTCATGCCTGCCGCTCACCCTTTGCGATGTTCGCGATTTCCGAAAAAGCACGGGGATCCTGGACGGCCAGATCCGCGAGGATCTTGCGGTCAATCTCGACCCCCGCCTTGCCCATTCCGCAAATCAACCGGCTGTAAGATATTTCATTCATCCTCGCGGCGGCATTGATTCTGGCGATCCACAGCCGCCGGAACTCGCGCTTTCGAACCCTTCGGTCGCGGTAGGCGTAGGCCATGGCGTGGTTGACCGCCTCCGTGGCCGTTCGCAACAGTTTGCTCCTGGAAAGGAAGAATCCCTTGGCCGCTTTCAGGATCTTCCGCCGTTTTTTATGAGCCGTCAGACTCCTCTTTACCCTCGGCATGGCTTATCTCCTCATCTTCATCATGTGCGGCGCGGGGCGCCGCGGTCGAGGCGATCCAGCCTCCGCGCTCCCCGCCCGGATCCGGATTTCGCCTCTACAGATACGGAATCAGCTTCCGCATCGACTTCTCGTTTGCCTTGTCGAGAATGACCGATTTTCGAAGCTGTCTCTTTCGTTTCGTCGTTTTCGGGGTCAGGATATGGCTGGTATTGGCGTTGCTCCTCTTGATTCTTCCGGTCCCCGTTACGGTGAACCGCTTCGCTGCGCCCCGATGTGTCTTCATCTTCGGCATTGTTTCACCCCTGCTTGTATTAAGGTACCGGGCCTGCTTCGCGGCCCGGGTTATGACCGTCCCCGGACATCCCACGGACATCCGCCGACGATCCTGCTACTTTTTCGGGGAGACGACCATGACCATGCTCCTCCCCTCCAGTTTCGGCTGCTGATCGATCACGCAGCCTTCGCCAAGGAGCCCTTTGATGTTCTCCATGATCTTCCGGCCGATATCCGTATAGGCGATCTCGCGCCCCCGGAATATCATCGAGATCTTGACCTTGTTGTGCTGCTCCAGAAATTTCAAAACATGCTTGATCTTGACATCGAGGTCATGCGCCTCCGTTTTCGGACGGAGGCGGATCTCCTTCACCTGAATGACGGTCTGGCTTTTTTTGGAGACCTGAACCTTCTTGCTCTGCTGATATCGGAATTTGCCGTAATCCATGATCCGGCAAACCGGCGGCGTGGCAGTCGGGGAAACCTCCACCAGATCCAAACCCGCCTTGGCCGCCTCCGCCAGCGCATCCGCCAGCGGAATGACCCCCAACTGTTTCCCCTCCATATCGATCACACGAACCGACATGGCCCTGATGTCACGGTTAATCCTCAAATCCTTAGCTATAGGTCACCTCCGGATGTGAAATCCATTATTTGAACCCCTCACATTGTTCACGAACGAGGCCGATAAACGAGCCGACATCGATGGAACCGAGGTTCCTCCCGTCCCGCTGCCTCGGAGATACCTGGCGGGAGGCCGCCTCCCGATCACCGATCACAAGCATGTAAGGCGTTTTCTGCATCTGGGCCTCGCGGATCTTATACCCCAATTTCTCGTTCCGGAAATCACCCTCCACCCGGATGCCCCCGTCGAGGAGCAGCTTCCGGACCTCCTCTCCCCAGGGAATATGTTTCTCCGTCACGGTCACCACAACGGCCTGTACGGGCGAGAGCCACAATGGAAATGCCCCGGCATAGTGCTCGATCAAAACGCCCACGAACCGTTCGATGGACCCCAGAATCACCCTGTGCAGCATGACCGGCCGGTGCTTCTCGCCGTCCTCGCCGACATAGTGCAGGTCGAACCGCTCCGGAAGCGTGAAATCGCACTGAATCGTCGCGCACTGCCATTTCCGTTTCAGCGCGTCCTTCAGTTTGAAATCGATCTTCGGTCCGTAGAAGGCCCCGTCGCCTTCGTTGACCTCGTAGGCCATGCCGTTGTCCTTCAGGGCACCTTCCAAGGCACGGGTGGCCAGATCCCAATCTTCGTCGGATCCGATGGAATGCTCCGGTCGCGTGGAAAGCTCCACCTCGTATTCAAAACCGAAGATGCCCATGGCGTAGCCGACGAAATCGGCAATGGCCCGGATCTCGCCGTTGAGCTGCCCCGGCGTACACAAGATATGGGCGTCGTCCTGCGTGAACTGCCGCACCCTCGGAAGGCCGTGGAGCACACCGGCCTTTTCATGGCGGTGGACCGTCCCCAACTCGAAGTAACGCAACGGTAAATCCCTGTAGGAGCGGATCTTCGACTTGTAGATCAGCATGTGAGAGAGGCAGTTCATCGGCTTGATGCCGTAGGACTGCTCGTCCACCTCGGTGAAATACATGTGATCCCGGTAGTGGTCGAAATGTCCCGAACGTTTCCAGAGCTCGGCCTTGAGGATCTGGGGGCCGATGACGATGTCGTAGCCGCGCCTGAGGTGTTCCTTCCGCTCCCAATCCTCGATGATCGTTCGCAGCAGGGCGCCTTTGGGGTGCCAGATGACCAGGCCCGCACCCGCCTCCTCGTTGATCTGGAACAGGTCCAGTTCCCTTCCGAGACGGCGGTGGTCGCGCTTGCGGGACTCTTCCAGGATACGCAGATGTTCGTCGAGCGCCTCCTGCGTCGCGAAGCCGGTCCCGTAAATCCGCTGCAGCATCTTGTTGCGCTCATCCCCCCGCCAATAAGCGCCGGCGACGTTGAGGAGCTTGAAGGCCCGGATCATGCCCGTCGACGGGATATGGGGCCCCCGGCACAGGTCGACGTAGCCGTCCTCGGCATACAGGCTGACCGCCTTCACATCGGAGGGGAGATCGTTGATCAGTTCGACCTTGTAGTTTTCCCCCTTCTTTTGAAAGAGCGCCAGCGCCTCCTCCCGGCTCACCTCGCGGCGCTCGAAGGGGATGTCCGCCGCCGCAATCTGCCGCATCCGCTCCTCGATCTTTTCGAGGTCCTGCGGCGTGAAGGTCTCCGCATATTGAAAATCGTAATAAAAGCCGTCTTCGATCGACGGCCCGATGCTCACCTGAACGCCGGGGAAGGAGTCCTGAACCGCCTGGGCCATCACATGGGACATGCTGTGCCGGAGAATGGAGAGTCCTTCGGGCGTTTCGGCATCGATCGGCTCGACAACGGCATCGGCGTTCAAACGGTGGCTCAGATCGACCGGCACTCCGTTGACCTTCGCCGCCACCGTAAAACGGCCCTTCCTCTTTTCGTCCCCGCCCGCCAGGATATCCCCCACGACGGCGCCGACGGCATGCTCTGCCTTCTTCCCGCCCGGCAAGGTTATCTGGATCCTCTCCGTCATCACTCCGTCCCTATGAAGAAAGGGCATCAGCATTATGCGATGATGCCCCCATCAAACCCCGCCAACCGCTAAAAACGGTTCCAGCGATCCGATTCGGTCCCCAAATCATCCCCTGAAAGGTCAAGTCCACTGTAAAAAATGGTAGGCACGCAGGGATTTGAACCCTGGACATCCACCGCGTCAGGATGGCGCTCTCCCCCTGAGCTACGTGCCTACAGATCATCCTCCCGTCGCGAAGGGGGATTTACCTAACAAGAAAATACAGTGATGTCAAGGCAAATATCACTTCCAAGCCATTCGATTTCCGGGGTGCGAGAGGGTCCCGGGGCGCATGAATCGCCTTCCCGTTTTCTTTCCGATCAGGCCGGGCGATTTGCGGACAAGGCGAACCGGTTAGGGTCCAATGCCGAAACATCGATGAAGGTCTTTCCGTTAACAATCAGGTCGGCTACGATTTTCCCGGTCACCGGGCTCAGCGCAATCCCGTCCCCTTCATGCCCCGCGGCCATGAAATACCCTTCCAGACCGTTCACATAGCCGATCAGCGGGAGCCCGTCGGGGGTGTAGGGCCGCAGGCCGCCCATGGTGCGGATGATGTGGATCGGCCCCAGCCCGGGAACCAGCCGGACAGCGTTTTTAAGGACCGACTGAATGCCGTCACGCGTATTTTGGACATCGTAACCGACAAATTCGCGGGTCCCCCCGATAATGATGTTGCCCTTCTGGGTCTGGCTCAGCGAGAGGCCGACGCCAAGCCGGACAGCCCTGCTCTTCGATTCCTTCAGTTTGTCGGCATGGTATTTGGCCGTGATATAGGAGGCGGAGAGCATCCCCTTGGCCACATAGGGCGCCACGGGTTCGGTGACCATGAGCTGCCCCCGCCGCGGCCGGATGGGCAGGTCCAGCCCGACCCTCTTTCCGATCACGGGCGCCCAAGCGCCGGCCGCATTCACAACGACGGGCGCATGGAACGGTCCCCGTGTCGTTTCAACCCCTGAGACACGTCCGTGGTTCAGGATGATCCCGGTGACTTCCGTTTCCAGCAGAATCTCCGCGCCCAGCTTGCGGGCGGCGCCGGCAAAGCCCAGGTTGAGCTCAATGGGATTCACGTCGCCGTCCTGCGGACTGAAGGCGGCGCCGACCAGGTGTTCCGCCAGACCTCGCTGCATCCGGGAAGCCTCCGCTCGGTCGATGATCTCGACCTGCAATCCCGTTTTCCTCTGGCGGTCCACGAAACCCTCCATGACCTTCAATTCTTCGGCCGTCTCGATCAGGATCATGCCGCCTTTCCGGTGGTATTCGATGTCATGGTCCAGCTCTTCCCGCAGGCCCTTGAAGAGTTCGGCACTGGCCAGAGCCAATTCCAGATGGATTCCGGGGTTCTTGGATTGAAGAAAGATGGCGGTGTCACAGGAACCGGAAGCCCCGGAGGCATGGTCCCTCCATTCGGTGAGGATGACCTTTCTGCCCATCCGGGCCAATTGATACGCCACGGAGGTGCCGATGACCCCGCCGCCCACCACGATGACGTCCGCTCCGCCGGTCATTCCTCGTCTCCCTGCGTGACCTCGCCGATTTTGAGTGCGCGTACGGGGGGGCGGAATGTGGGAGGCAAAAGGTTCGCCGCATCCCTGCCGCCTCCGGCCAGCATGTTGGTGATCAGTTTCCGGCAGGTTCTTCCCTGGCACAGACCCATGCCCGCATGGGTTCTTTTCTTGACGCCCGCAACCGAGGTGGCCCCGTCCCGGATGGCCTGTTCGATCTCCTCGCGGGTCACCTCCTCGCACCGGCAGATATAGACCGTTTCCCGCATATCAGCCATGTCTGCGGTCCCCCTTCCGGCAAAGGGTTCTGACCTCCAGGCCATATCCCTTGGGCACCTCCACACCCACGACGGCCGTCCCGTCATTGGCCTTCATTTTTTTCACGCTCACGACCCGCCCTTCCGTCACATCCTCCCCGTTCCGGTCCCCGCAGCGCACACGATCCCCCTTGTGGGGCAGCGGGCAGTACTCGTAGGGGAACTCCACCAGAGATGTGTTTTCCGTGTAGTGAAGATGGACCTTGAAGATGGCCAGGCCGGGGCATCGCGCGATGCACAGGCCGCAACCCGTGCAGCGGTCTCCGTTAAGCACCGGCAGATTGGTGATCGGCTCCCCCACCGTGATGGCGCCGAACGGACAGGCCTCCTCACAGGGATTGCAGGGGATGTCCTGAACACACTCGATGAAGGCTACCGGCCCCTTTTCGATTCTTTCCCGGTCCGGGATCCCCGGGCCGGCCAGGAGTTCCCCCTCCGAAGGAATGCCGGTATGCCGACCGTTGCTGTTCATGCACGCCCCCCGACAGACAAACCGATCAGGATCTCCTTGGCCTGCCGTCGCCCTTCCCCGAAGGATCCCGTTCTCAGCGCATTCATCCGCTCCCAGATGACGGTTTTCAACATCCGTGCCTTCTCCGGTTCCAAAAGCCCCAGGGATTCGGCGCAGGCTATTCCGGCGAGGCGCCCCTCCTCCAGCGCCGTGCTGGCCTCTTCGACGCCAGAGATGTCCCCGGCAATGAAAACGCCGGGCACGGTTGTCTCCATGTTCCGATCATGTTTCGGCACGTGCCCCCCGAGAGCGGGAACAAAAGCAAATTCACACCCCATCAGCCAGGCCAGCTCCGTCAGCGGGGTCAAGCCGACCGCAATGCACACCGTATCCACCGCCAGGATTTTTTCCGAACCGGCCACAGGCCGCCACCGGGAATCCAGTTCCA
>JAXDCM010000205.1:0-4969 GCA_034677965.1 Syntrophales bacterium | reverse complement strand
GGAGGAAAAATCGAAGAACCTGGAGGAAGCGAACACCGCCCTCAAGGTCCTTCTCAAGCGGCGGGAGGACGACAAGACCGAACTCGAGGAGAAAGTCATCTGCAATGTGCGGGAACTGATCCTCCCCCACATCGAGAATCTGAAAATCACCCGGATCGACAGTCAGCAGCTCAACCAGTTGGAGATCCTCGAGCGGCACACGCGCGAGATCATCTCCCCCTTTCTGCGCACGCTCTCTTCGAAATACCCCAATCTCACACCCACGGAAATCAAGGTCATCAACTTCATTCGCGAGGGGCGAACAACCAAAGAAATGGCGAAGCTGCTGAGCGCTTCGGCCAGGACGGTCGAGGTCCATCGAGACAACATTCGGAAGAAAATGTGCTTGAAAAACAGGAAGGCCAATCTGAGATCCCATCTTTTGTCTCTGTTGTAATACGTATGTGCCATGCGTTTTCCATACGTATATTTTCCGTATTGTGATTTCACACGATGAATGGTTTATATAAAATTCGTTTTCCATGGTCCGGGGGAGTCCCGGGTCAAAATAATCTCAAAAAAGGGAGGGAAGGCCTATGACAAAAGAGGAAAAAATTGATGCGGTCCGTCAGCGCGCCAGAAAAAACTTTTCCCTCGGCTACAACTGCGCCGAGTGCGTAACCGAATCCGTGTTCAGCCTCATCGATACCGGGATGCCCGTAGCGGTAAAAAAGTGTGCCACCGGGTTCGGCGGCGGCGTCGGGCTCTTCGGCGACACCTGCGGGGCGCTGGCCGGGGCTGTCATGGCCGTGAGCGCCGTCCACGGTCGGGAAGGGCTTCCCGAGGGAGCGGATCCAAAGGAGCAGGCCATGAAGTCCAAGGAGCAGTTCTACGGCAAGCCCGGAGTCTACCGGATCTTCAACCAGGTCCCGAACCGCTTTAAGGCCAAGTACGGAAAGACCCTCTGCAGGGACCTGACAACCGCATGGCAAACGACCTGGCTATGCAAGGACCACGCCCTGTATTGTCGGGAACTGATCACGGAAGCGGCCGGCATCGCCGCAGAACTCATCCTTTCCGACAGGGACGAACTTGCCGCGAAGCCATTCGGGGAAAACGTCGAAAACCTGAAGGATTGACAGCGATGAAGTACCGGATTTTTCACGAGGAGGATCAATCATGAGCAAGAAGCTCGTTGTTGTCGGCGGAGGCGCGGGGGGACCGTCGAGCGCCGCCGAGGCAAAACGTCGCGACAAATCGCTGGACGTGACCATGATCGAACGGGGTGATTTCGTTTCCTATGCCGCCTGACCGATGCCCTATTACATCGGTGATGTAATCAAGGAATCCAGAAGGCTGGTCATCCGCACGCCGGAAGAGTTCAAGAAGTCGGGCATCGACGCACGAATCCGGACTAACGTCGAGGGCATCGACGCGCAGAAAGGGCTGGTTTACCTGACCGGTGGCGAGCGCATTCCCTACGATTGTCTCGTCATGGCCACCGGGGCCGACGCAGTACGCCTGGACATCCCCGGCAAGGACCTGGAAGGCGTCCACGTGATCCGTGACCTGATGCAGGCCCTGAAGATCAAGGACGATCTCAACAGAGGCGATGTCAGGAAGGCCGTCCTGATCGGCGGCGGCTATATCGGCATGGAGATGTGCGAGGCCTTGCGAAGCATCGGCGTCGAGGTGAAAGTCGTCGACATCCTGCCGCGGCCAGCCTTCCGGTGGGATCCGGAGTTCACGAAGCTGATCGTAGAGGAACTCGGAAAGAACCGGGTCGAGTTCCTTCCAGAGACAAAGCCCATTGCAATCGAAAAGGGGAACGTTTCCCGGCTGAGGATAACCACGAGCAACGGCGATCTGGACACCGACCTCTTGCTGATGGGCGTGGGCACGCGCTACAACACCGCGCTGGCGCAATCTATCGGGATAGAAATGGGGCAGAGCGGCGCCATCAAGGTAGATTTCAACCAGAAGACTTCCTTGGAAAACGTCTGGGCCGTGGGCGACTGCTGCGAGGTTTTTCATAAGGTTTCCGGGCGGTGGGTCTATTTTCCACTGGGCGACATCGCCAACAAGCAGGGCCGTGTGGCCGGCCAGAACATCGGCGGCTCCCCGGTCCAATTCCCAGGGATTGTCGGCTCCCAGGCCTTCAGGGTCTTCAAGCTCGAAGTGGCCGCTACGGGCCTGACGGAAGAAGAAGCCGCAAAAAACGGCTTCGAGCCCGAAAGTTCCCTGATTTGGGGGCTCCCCATCGGCCGCCCTATGTCGCAGGGCGAGAAACTGGGCATCAAGCTGGTGGGCGACAAGAAAACAGGCAAACTGCTCGGGGGCCAGTGCATCGGCGAGAAAGGGGCCGTCCAGCGCGTCTTCGCCCTTTCCCTGGCGCTGTGGTCAGGACTGACCGCTGACGAACTGGGCTATGTGGATCTGCCCTACGCGCCGGTCTTCGGCGGGGCCTGGGACGCCATCCACATCGCGGCCCAGGGACTGGCAAGGAAACTGGGCTAAAGGCGGGCAATACGAAATCTTCATCAGCAGCATCCACCGCCTTGCGCCGGCAGAGGCGCTGCCCGCGGAAAGACCCTGTGATGACAGGCAAGAGATGAAAAGAGGGAGGAACAATATTGGCTTCTAAAAAATACGACGCGGCATTCGAAGGCATCGCCGTAAAAATAGGTGAAAAAGTCGTGGGCACCTATCAGGGTCTGGGAGGCACGTTTGTCACGTTCGTGGACTGCTGTCTTCGCAAAAAGACCATTGCCGGTTTCCATCAAAAGGGTCTGATAGCCGGCGCCGCGGTAAAGGGCAGGACCCTGTCACTGACGCTGTCCGGCAATCACACCCGGCCGAAACTGATTGAAATCATGGACATCGCTTTGCAGAATATCGGGGCCTATCCGTACGAGGGAGTCGATGCGGCTTTCAACATATGGGTCAAGTCCGATCATAAAACCAAAAAAGGAGGGTAGTTTTATGGCTTTGATCACATCACAGCAGTATATGGACAGCATCAGGAAGCTGAATCCCAGGGTCTACATCGGCGGGAAGTGGGTAAAGAACCTGCTCGACAATCCCGTCACGAAGTCCATGGTCATGGCCAATGCGGCCATCTATGAGTTGGCCGAGCAGCCGGAAGCCAAGGAGGTCATGGTCGCCAAATCCCACCTGACGGGCGAGCCCGTCAACCGCAACCTCAATGTGGCTCGCAACATTCACGATCTCGACATGCGCCAGGAGATGGCCCTGCTCACAAGCCAGACCGTGGGCACTTGCAATTACCGCTGCGTCGGCTGCGACGCCCTCAACGCCCTGGCCTCGACAACGTGGGAGATGGACCAGGCCCTGGGCACCAAGTACAATGAGCGGTTCAACAAGTGGTTGGCCTATGCCCAGAAGAATGACCTGGCCGTCTCGGGCGCCATCACCGACGCCAAGGGCGACCGCAAGAAGAGGCCCACCCAGCAGGACGAGCCCGACGTCTTCCTGCACCTCGTCGAGAAGCGCGACGACGGTATCGTCGTCAGGGGCTACAAGGTCAGCCAGAGCGGCGCCATCGGATCCCACGAGACGCTGGTCCTGCCCGGCGGCGGGCTCAAGGATGACGAGAGCGGATGCGCGCTGGCCTTCGCCGTACAGAACAGCGTCCCCGGCCTGTCCTACATCTGCCAGTACAACGCTTACTCGGCCGAGCGCGAGATGTTCGGCGACGAGATCGAGGAACTGGGCAACCCTGTCTACGGCCAGCGCGAGACGTCGACGATGGTCTTCGACAATGTCTTCATCCCCTGGGAGCGCGTGTTCATGTGCGGCGAGGCCAAGTATGCCGGCCGGCTCGTGTCCCGGTTCGCGAAAGCCCACCGCATGAACTGCGGCGGGGCCTGCAAGGTCGGCTTTGCCGACGCAATCATCGGCGGGACGATGCTTGCCGCCGAGTACATCGGCGTGGAGAAGGTGCCCCACATCCAGGAGAAGATCATCGACATGGTGCGCCTCAGCGAAACTTCACATGCCTGCGCCATTGCGGCGGCTATGCGCGGCCGTGAAGAGCCGAAGGGCTCCGGCGTTTACCTGCCCGACGATCTCTTCGGGAATGCGGCCAAGCTCAACATCGCCCACGGGTTCTGGGAAATCATCAAGAATGCGGGTGATATCGGTGGCGGTCTGGTCGTGACGATGCCGAGGCTCAAGGATCTGAAAGACCCGGAGGTCGGCCCGACACTGAAGAAGGTTTTCGGCGCCGCGGCCCCCGCCGAGAAACGCCTCAAAGTCGCCAAGTTCCTCCAGCACTGGTCAGCGGGTCTTCACGGAGCGGGCACCTGGCACGGCGCCGGCGCTCCACAGACCCAGCGGTTCATGTTCACGGTTCTGACGGACTTCGACAAGAAAAAGAAAATTGCCAAGAAGCTCATGGGCATGAAAGAGGACGAGCCGGCTGCAGCAGCCTCGGCAAAGAAGTAGCGCACCATTCATGTTTTTTAAATGGGAGGCAGGATTTCCCCTGCCTCCCTGATTTTTTTCCATCCCGTCCGCATTCTGTCTCCCACTCTTTAAGACAAGGGCGGCGCCGAACAGGCGCCGCCCTTGTCTTGTATGGAAAGCACGCACGCATTCGGCACGGTTTCGGGGGAAAAGAAGATACATCCGGCTCTCGCATTCCGAGCAGCCCATCCCGATTTTATGGGGCCTGCATGAATCGGAGTGAAAAAACATGATTTTATGATATACTCCGATATCGATAACATCATAAGAATTTTATTCGGGAGGGCTCTATGAAAGATGTATTTGTTGTCAGTGCAGTGAGAACGCCGGTGGGGCGGCAGGGAGGCTATCTGCGGGAGTGGACGGCCCCGGAACTGCTGGGGGCGGTGCTGGACGAGGCGGTCCGGCGGATCGATCTGGACCCCGCGCTGGTGGAGGACGTCATCGGAGGGACGGTCTATCAGGTCGGGGAGCAGGGTTTCACCCTCGCACGCTCGGGGGT
>JAXDCM010000204.1:0-5138 GCA_034677965.1 Syntrophales bacterium | reverse complement strand
ATCCGGAAAGCCGTTGACCCCATGGAAGGTTTTTTGAAAAGTGTTGACCAAACCGTTGACCAAGTGCCCCTAAAAGTAAAAGAGGGCTAACCGATGTCTCAGCCAACCCTCCGTTTTTCCTATGGTGCCGAAGCCCGGACTTGAACCGGGACGAGGGAACCCCCACTAGACCCTGAACCTAGCGCGTCTACCAATTCCGCCACTTCGGCAATCTCCGCATCACGGAAACGTGATGAATCATTACACCGGCGGCGCCGCCATTGTCAAGAAAAAATGACCATGAGCGAAACGCACCCTATGGGATTGCCGGATGGCGGCATCGGGAGTGTCGGGCAGGTCTTCCGGGAGAGTGTTGCCTCGCCGCCGTAGGCGGTTGACACCGGAAACGATTGTTCTTGAAATTGACGGAATAGATGCTATGGTATCGCCCCCGTAAGGGAAAGCAGGACTGATCATGGATGTGATCCGAGAAAACAGGGAGATTCCTGAAAACCTCAAGGGCGCTTTTGTAACCATCGGCAATTTCGACGGCGTCCATCTTGGCCATCGGTCTATCTTCCGAAGACTGGTCGAAGCGGCGCGCCGGGAAGGTCGTCCGGCGGCGGCGATCAGCTTCGATCCCCACCCGAAAATGATCCTTCACCCCGAGCTGCGGCCCTTCTATCTGATCACCACGACGGAGGAGAAGATCCGCCTGCTGGCGGAACTGGGTTTGGATGCTTTCATCTTGATCCCGTTTTCTGCCGAATATGCCCGGATGACTGCGACGGAGTTCGTCCACGGGATCCTCTGGGAACAGCTTCGGATACGGCGGATCATCATCGGCCACGATTATACCTTCGGACGGAGAAAGGAGGGAAACGAGACTTTCCTATCCGAAGCCGGTCGCCGGCTGGGATTTGAGGTCGATGTGATGAACGCTTTCTGTGTCGGCGATACCGTCATCAGCAGCACAAAAATCCGGGAGGCCCTCCTCGCCGGGGATGTCCGTTTCGCTGCAACCCTTCTGGGCCGGCCTTACAACCTCGGGGGGCGGGTGACCTCCGGGAACCGCCGAGGGGTCCAACTCGGTTTCCCGACCGCCAATATCATTCCTGTCAAGGAACTGGTCCCCCGACGAGGCGTTTACGCAGTCCGGGTGCTGTTCCGGGCGCATCGCCATGACGGGATTGTCAACATCGGCTTCAACCCGACTTTCTCCGGACAGGAACAAACCATCGAGGCCCACATTTTCGATTTCCGGCGGGACCTCTACGGAGAAGATCTGGAGATTCTCTTCATCGAGCGGATTCGAGACGAGGTCCGTTTCGAGAATTCCGGAAAGCTGATTGAGCAGATCCATCGGGACATCGAACGGGCAGGAGATGTCCTCAAGGCGGAGCCGTGAAGATTGCCCCCTCTCCCCGAGAACAGGTAGAAGCGGGAAAGGGGGCAGGGGGGTTATCTGCGCAACTTTTCTCTATACAGGCGGTAGCGCCGCATCGCCGAGAGCGCTTCGGCCGCCATTTCCACTGTTGAATAGACGGGAATGCCCGCCTTCTCCATCCGGATCACGTCTTCCATCATAAACTCCTTGCAGGCCACGCAACCAAGGATCGGTTTCCCCCGATAGTCGATGGATTGCAACGAGTCCACGAAGGAGCCGAGGATTTCTCCCTGAATCACCACGATAAGACCGCCGACATCCTCGCTCTCCACCCCGATTTGGATGGTCTCTCGGAGCTGCCGCGCGTCCATGCTGAACGAATAGTCCACGGGATTTAAGGTGCTGACATAATCCGGAAGAATTTGAATGAGGCGGTTTTTCAGGTCCGGTTCGAGTTCGGCGAGCCGAAGACCGTTCAAATAGAGCGTATCCGTCGCGGCGACCCCGAGCGAACCCGTGTAGGTCACGACCAGTACCCCGTCTCCGGGGGGCAGCGGCTGTTTGGAGAAGGCCTTCATCAGGCCGAACAGGTGTTCGTTGTCCCGTGCTCGGATGATTCCGCTCTGTCGGAAGGCGGCGGAATTGATCTCGTCATTGCCGGCCAATGACGCCGTGTGCGAAGAAACGGCCTTCTTCCCCGCCTCGGTGCGCCCCGATTTCAGCGCGATGATCGGCTTTACGGCCGTTACCCTGCGGGCGACATCGACAAATTTTCGGCCGCTCGTGACGTCTTCCATGTACATCGCGATCACGTCGATGTTTGTATCCTTCCCGAGAAATTCAAGGATATCCGTCTCGCTGATGTCCATTTTATTGCCGATCGTCGCGACAATTCCGAAATCCATGACCTGACGAAGCCCCGTCAGGATGCCTGCCGCATAGACGCCCGCCTGGGCCACCATTCCGATATTGCCTTTTCCCAGTTCTTCCATGAGGCCGATCGACTGGACCATCCGATGGTGGGTGTTGATGACACCGGAACAGTTGGGGCCCAGGAGGCGGCAGCCGCCGGTCTCAATGATCTCGCGGATCCGGGCTTGAGCGCTCCGGCCGGCGTCTCCCATCTCGGCGAAGCCCGCCGTCTCCACGACGACATAGCGGACACCTTTTTTACAGCAAGCCTCGATGGCGTCGGGCACGACCTCTGCCGGGACGATCACAATGGCGACATCGATCTCGTCCGGCACATCGGCGATGCTCCGGTAGGCCGGGACGCCCTGGATCACGGGATGTTTGGCATTGACCGGATAGATCCGACCCGCAAAGCCGTGGTGCAGAAGGTTCCGCAGAACATTGTAGCCCAGCTTGCCTTCCGCTCCGGACGCGCCGATCACGACGATGCTGCGGGGATAGAAGAGGCCTTTGAGGTCCGTGACCGGTTTCGAGGAGATTTCCGCAGCCTTCTCTCCGATGAACATTCGGGCGTCGGCGATGCAGTTTCCCGTCGGGTAGAGGAAAACGGGGTTCAGATCAAGTTCGCGAATTTCGGGAAAGGCGGTAACCAGGTCGGAGATTCCGAGGATCAGCTTCTTCAGCGCGTCGATATCGACCGACCGGCCCCGATGGCCCCGGAGTAGCGGATACCCCTTGATCTCTCCGATCATCTCCTCCGCATCCCTTTCTGTTACGGGAAGAATCCGGAAGGTGACATCCTTGAGAACCTCGACGAAAATTCCGCCCAGGCCGAACATCAGGACCGGCCCGAAATTGGGATCGCGGGTAACCCCGATGATGGCCTCCACGCCTGCCGCCGCCATCTTCTGCACGGAAACGCCGACGACGTGCTGATAGCGGTAGGCTCCGATGATTTCCCGGTACGCCTCCCGCACCTCTTCAGGACGGTTCAGGTTGAGCCGGACCCCACCGGAATCCGATTTGTGGATGACATCCGGGGAGACAATCTTCAGCGCAACGGGATAGCCGATGGCGCGGGCCATTCCGGCCGCCTCGTCCTCGGAACCGGCAACGAGGCAGCCGGTGGTCGAGATCCCTATCGCCTCCAGGATTTCCTTGGATTCATGCTCCATCAGGTAGGTTCGGTTTTCCCGGCGCGCCTGCCCCAGAATTTCGGTGAATTCCGCCGCAGGAACCCTTCCGGAAAACCTGCCGTTCTTGTCCGATTTCGCCGTCTCGTCCGCATCCGGGAGGGCCAGTCCTGCCGGGAAAGCGGTATGACGAAAGCGGGTTTCCAATCTTGCCTCTCTTTGCGCCATGACACCCCCTCATGTTCCTTGCCGCATCGACGCACCCGCCGTTCCGTAAAGGCGGTCTGGTCTTTTCGGTTTTGAAACATTCTGTCACGGCAAACGACCGACATCTATCGGCCGGCTCCTGATTTTCATGTCGGACGAGGGCCGGTCTTGATGAAGGTGTTTGTCTGACAGAACGGGCGCAGATCAGAAGGTTGTCGTCGAAGGATCCATGAGGCGGTTCCGGACCGCGTAGAGGGTGAGCTCCGCGTTTTTTTTCATATTCATCTTTTCCATCACCCGCGCGCGGTAGGTGCTGATCGTCTTGACGCTCAGGCAGAGTTCTGCGGCGATCTCTTTCACGCTCTTGCCGGACGCGATCATCAGCATCACTTGGTACTCCCGGTCGGAAAGGGTCTCGTGGGGTGGTTTATTCGTATCGATATCCAGCGCAAAGGCGAGTTTCTCGGCCAGCGAAGCGCTGACGTATTTCCGGCCGTAGGAGACCTTGCGGATGGCGCCGATCAACTCATCCGGCGCGCTGGCCTTGGTCAGATATCCGGAAGCCCCCGCCCGCAGCGCGCGAACGGCGTACTGCTCCTCTGCGTGCATGCTGAGGATCAGGACCGGCTGTTTTGGGTGTTCTGCCTTGATATCCTTGAGGACCTCCAGACCGCTGCGTCCCGGCATGGAGATGTCCAGCAGCACGACGTCATATTCTCTTTTCCGGATCTTCGCCAGGGTCTCCGCGCCGCTGGCTGCCTCATCGCAGACAGTCATGTCGCCCACGTCCGCGAGGATCTGCTTGAGTCCCTCACGGACAATCGCATGGTCGTCGGCTACCAGGATCCGGATCATGATTTCAGTCCCCTGGGTCTATGCGACACCACCGTTCGGCGGCAGGCATTGCGGCAGCGGAATGGCGACCGTAACGGTCGTCCCCTCGTTCCGGCTTCCCGCTATGGTCAACTCTCCCCCCCAGAGATGGGCCCGTTCCCGCATTCCGATGATTCCGAAGGCGCGGTCGTTATTGCTCTGTTTCTTCGTGATCCCGTGACCGTTGTCGGTCACGGTCAACACGATGTTGTCCTCGTTCTTTTCCAGACGAACCTCCGTCCGGGTGGCTCCGGCGTGACGGGCAATGTTGGTCAGGGTTTCCTGAAAAATCCGGAAAAGAGCCGTCGCCAGATCTCGGTCCAATTCCAGGTCGTCGGCCGCAAGCACGGCCGAACAGACGATGCCGGAGCGGTTCTGAAAATCGGCGGCCTGCCATTCGATGGCGGCCGCCAGACCCAGATCATCCAGCAGCCCCGGCCGAAGCTCCGTCGCGATGCGATCGACCGTCTCGATGGTCGTATCGGCCAGTGTGGACATCTGCCGCATCTTCTCGTGAAGAGGTTTTGCCCCGGCCGGAAGGCGATGCTTGAGCCAGGCGATGTCCATCTTGAGGGCCGTCAGGGTCTGCCCCAGTTCATCATGGATTTCGCGGGCGATCCGTGTCCGTTCCTCCTCGCGAACGGTTT
>JAXDCM010000203.1:0-12048 GCA_034677965.1 Syntrophales bacterium | reverse complement strand
GCTGGTCAACGATTTTCTGCTGTTCCTGCACGACCTTGGTGAGCACCGTGACGATGTCCATCGGGTTGACCCCCTTCCGGTCCTTCGTGGAAACCGGTTCCGGCAGGTCCTCGGCGATGAATCCCATGTGCCTCTCCGTCCGATCGGCCCTGTAGACAAAGGTCACCGGGCGAAGCCCATCCAGCGCATCCATCGCCTCCTGCGCGGTCAAAGACGCGATCTCATCCTTGACCTCCCGGCTGGACTGGAGCGTGATTTTCCCGTGAATCACAACGGTTCCGGTGCTGAAATCCCCCTTGATCAGCGGGGCGGCAGTGTCCGAATTTGAGATGTAGAGCTTGTTGGAGCCGGTCTCGTTCTTTCCCGCGTTATGGCCGAGGAACACATTTCCGGAGCCGGTTGTGTTGGAAAAGCCGGCATAATGTCCGATGAAGGTGTTGGAATAACCTGCTGTGTTGGCATAACCCGCATAATACCCGATGAAATTATTGTTTCTGCCGGTGGAGTTGGAGTAACCGGCTTCATATCCGATGAAGGTGTTGTAAGAACCGGTGGTGTTTTGGAAGCCGGCTGCGAATCCCATGATGTTATTGGCAATGCCGGTGGTGTTGTTCCATCCGGCATCACTCCCGAGGAAGGTATTGAATTTGCCCGTGCTGTTGGTTTTCCCCGCTTGATATCCGAGAAAGGTGTTGTTGCTGGCGCTGGTGGCGTCGCCCACACTCGGTTGATTGACGCCACCGGCTTGATATCCGAGGAAGGTGTTGTAAGAGCCGGTGGCGTTGATCGTCCCCGCTCCCGAACCGAGGAAAGTGTTGCAGGTGCCGTCGGTGATGCTTGCCCCTGCGAGCCATCCATAAGAGGTGTTGTATACACCCTCCGTCGCTCCCGATGCATTACGCGAAAAAAGCGAGAATAAAAGAACAAACGAGCACAGGATCATTTTGGTCTTCATCGCCTCGGTCTCCTTTTCGCCCTTCAGATTTTTCTTTCGAAAATAAAAAACCCCGTACTCGAAATGAGACACAGGGTTTAAATGGTCATATCTTTTCGTCACCCTTTCAGAAAGGGCCGTAATCGGCTGTTCACCCGTTGACCATTCCTTATTCAGTTGGTGCATATGTGAGCCACATCTGCATAAAAGTCAAGAGGATGTTCATGACCGCTGCATCTTGTTGACAATTGTCGAATGCGGAGCCATAGTTCAATCGGCGTAACCAAACCGGCATAAAAAGGGGGCGGCTATGGTTCGAATGTCAGCGACAGCAATCATCGCGGCGATCGTGGTTTTGTTCACGGCAGGAGTTGAGGCACAGACTGTGGGTTCAAATCCATTAGGAGAAGCGCCGGAGGCCATTTCATGGGAGATGTACAGGCACCGGCAACTGGAGATGCAACTGGAGATGCATCAGCAACAGCTCGAATTGCAGCGGCAGCGGTTGGAGATGCAACAGCAACAGCTTGAACTGCAGCGGCAACAACTGGAGATTCAACGGCAACAGCATCAGTTGGAACTTGAAAGGCAGAGGATCGAGCTTCAAAAGAAGCAAACGGAGTAGAAGCCGCTCGATCGTCCAGGATCAGTTCCCCGCTCATTTTCGATCGGGCGCGACTTGCGAAGGCATGGAACATCTCGGGATTTTTGCCGGCCTCTACCGGCCTCCGCCTTGACTTTCGGTTCCTCTCTGATATATTTCCGGCCGCTTGAATCAATCGACAAGACCTTCGCATCCTGTCATTTCGAGGAGCGCAAGCGACGCGAAATCTGAATGATGGCGGTTTCTCATAGATTTCACCCCTCGGTCGAAATGACAAGAAGAACGGTCGAAATGACAAGAAGAATGGTCAAAAGGACAAAATAGGCTGTTGTGCCATGGCCTCTCGATGCAATCGGCAAGCAGGGTGATCCGTTTGAGGGATAATCAGAAATACCGGAGTTGGGTCGAGGTCGATCTCGGTCATTTCGCGGCAAACTGGGCGGAGATGAAACGTCGGGTCGGCCCCGACGTCAAGATCATGCAGGTGGTCAAGGCGGATGCCTACGGCCATGGAGCGATCGAGATCTCCAACGCCGCCCTGAAAAACGGCGCCTGCTGCCTCGGGGTGGCGAATGCCGACGAGGGGGTTCAGCTCCGGGTGAGCGGGATCACGGCCCCCGTCCTGATCCTTTCTCCCGCCACCGGCTCCGAGATCGACCAGATCATCAAGTACAACCTGACCCCGTCTCTGTCCGACCTCGGCTTTGCGCGGGAGCTTCAGAAAAAGGCCCGCAGGGCGGACATCCGCGTGACGATCCATGTGGAGGTGGACACGGGGATGGGGCGGGGCGGCACAATTCAGGCCGAAGCCCGACGGATGATCCATGAAATCGCTTCCCTTCCCAACCTGATGCTGGAAGGGATCTTCAGCCATTTCTCCGAGAGCGAAATCCTCTCCTACTACAATGATCTGCAATGGAGAGGGTTCCGGGAGGTTCTGGAGCAGTTGGAGGCGGACGGCATCCGGATCCCGCTTCGCCATATTTCCAACAGCGGGGCCATGCTGAACTACCCCGCCTGTCACCTGGACATGGTGCGTCCGGGCATCATCACCTACGGCCTTTATCCGTCCGCAGAAACGCGGGACAAAATATCCCTTTCCCCGGTCATGAGTTTCAAAACGAGGGTGGTCCTGGTCAAGGAATTCCCTGAAGGATACGGCATCGGATACGGGCGGACCTTCGTTACGCGGCGGCCGACCCGCATCGCCACGATTCCGGTCGGATACGGCGACGGTTTCGGATGGATGCTTTCCAATCAGGGGGAGGCGCTGATCCGGGGGGAAAGGGTTCCCGTTGCAGGCCGGATCTCCATGGACATGTGCACGCTCGACATCAGCAAGGTTCCGGGGTGTGAAGTGGGCGACGAAGTCGTCCTGATGGGGGAGCAGGGGGGCGAGCGGATCACGGCCGACGAGATTGCGGAAAAGGTCCGCTCGATTCACTACGAGATCCTCTGTGCCCTCGGAAAACGGGCGCCGCGGGTGTTTCTGCACAAGGGACAGGCGGACCGCGTGGAGCCGAGTCTCCGGCGGATCTACATACCGGACGAAGAAAAATCGATCTCCCGGATCGACGGCATCATTCGCCGCTGTTTCCAGACTCGGGCGCGCAACGACGAGCTTGGGGACGCCATCTACTACGAGATGTTTGAAACCCTCTTCGGCAAGAAAGACCGTCAGCTCGAACTCCGGAGCGATTTTCGCTATCACATCCGTGTGACCGGATTTCCGTCCGAGGAAGGCGTATCCGACCCGGTCCGCAGGGATTACTTCCGGGTCACGACCCGTGTCGAATATATGAAGGCAATCCGGAACCCTGTTTTCATGATCGGCTGCGCCACGGACAACAAACAGCTTGCCGCGTTTTTTGAGGACCCTAGGTGCGAATACCGGTGGCTGCTGAATCCCGGCGAAGGGCTCGTCCCCGATCGGGACTTCCGGGTGAGCCGTGTCCGGATCGACGGGGAAGCCGTCCCGCTGATCCGCACGGAGGACACCCGGCGCGGCCGCGAGGTGTGGTGCGGTTCGGAAGACCTCCGGAAGAAATTGAACTGCCAGGCCCGAATGGAGATCGAGATCGAAACGAAACAGCGCAAAAGCAACCGGCTCTTCTCCGCGTATCTGGTCTATCCGACCCAGGGGATGGAGATCTCTTTTCAGTACGGCGGCACGGGCATTCGAAACGTCCGGGAGATCGGCTTTTTCGCCGGGAAACACCCCTATCCGGAGACAAGTCGGGAAGAGGGGCAATCGGTGACGCTCCGCCTCGGGAATGACGCATGGATCTTTCCGGTTAGTGGCGTGACCTTTGTGTGGGATCTGTAAGGCATGGATGAGATGAAGCGACTGCGTGTGGGTGTGATTTTGGGGGGCATGTCCTCGGAGAGGGAGGTTTCCCTCAACAGCGGCAGAAACGTGCACGATCACCTCGACCGGGAGGCATACGATCCCAAGGCGATCTTCATGGACGACCGGGGCGGGCTCTGGCAGATCCCGTGGCAGCTCATCTCCCAGAATACGACGACGGACATCTCCGAGCGGCTGCAAAAAGAGGCGCGCCGGATTTCCTATGAAGCGCTGAAGGAGGAGATCGACTTTGCCTTCATCTCTCTGCACGGAAAGTTCGGGGAGGACGGCTGCATGCAGGGACTCCTGGAGCTGCTGAAGATCCCCTACACCGGTCCGGGCGTGCTGGCCTCGGCCCTCGGCATGGACAAGCATATCCAGCAGATGATCCTGAGGGCCGAGGGTATCGGCGTTCCCGAGAGCATCCTGGTCCGCGAGGAGGAGTGGCGAAGCGACCCGGAAGGGGTGGCCAAGGCCCTCCGTGACCGTTTCGGATTTCCACTGTTTACGAAGCCTCCACGGGAGGGGTCGAGTATCGGCGTCACCCTCGTCCGCGACGAAGCCGCCCTGGTCCGCGGCATCGGAGAGGCCCTGAAGTGGGACCGCGCCATCCTGGTCGAGGAGTTCCTCAACGGGACCGAGTTTTCCTCCATCATCCTGGAGGAGAATGGACAGCCTCAGGCCCTGGAGGTTACCGAAATCACGCCGCAGAGCGACTATTTCACTTACGACGACAAGTACATGCCGGGCCGGTGCCGCAAATTCACACCGCCCAAGAACATCCCTGCGGAGGCGGTCGAGGCGATCAAGAAGGAGGCGGTCCGCGCTTATCAGGCGCTGGGATTCCGTTCCTACGGACGGATTGACGGTTTCTATCTGAAAGACGGCCGGATTCTCATCACGGATCCCAACTCCGCTTCCGGCATGGCCCCGTCGTCGTTTTTTTTCGAGCAGGCGGCCTGCCAGGGGATGCTCCCCGGCATGATCATCAGCCGACTGATCGAAAATGCGCTGGTCATCCACCGGGGGAAAAACGGACCGCTGTAGCCGACCGACCGGTTTGAGATGGTTGCCGGTCCCGGTCCGCGGGCCCGCAATCATCAGAGAACGGGGCAGAGAAATCACCATGTCCTGGTGATGCAAATCCTCTCTCCGCCCCAGGATCTGACGATACGGGATGATCGGATGCTCCGATGGTCGGAATCGGGTTGACGGACGGTTCGTTCCGGCAACCGGGGCACATGAAATCGTCTGTAACGGCCGATTCCCATGCAAGGATGATGCGCGCCCCGGATGTCGTTTGTTTGCCGGATGGTCTCGACCCGCAAACGGGAGAAATGCCATGGATGTGATGGAAGCGATTTCCCGGAGAAAAAGCATCAGGAGATTCAAGCCGGATCCTGTCTCGAAGGCGATTTTAACCAAAATACTCGAGGCGGCCTGCAGGGCGCCCTCCGCTCTGAACTCGCAGCCCTGGGAATTTGTTGTTCTCGCGGGTGATGCGCTGGAGCGTGCGAGGTCGGCCATCGTGGGCAAAGTCAAAAGGAAGGAACCCATGCATCCCGACCTCGATGTATCAGAGAGTTGGCCCAGTGACAGCATTTACAGGACGCGGCAAGTCGAGCTCGCGAAGCAATTGTTCCGGCTTATGGACATCCGCCGGGAAGATCGGGAGAGCAGGGCGGCATGGCTGGAGCGGGGATTCCGTTTTTTCGATGCCCCCGCGGCGATTTTGATCCTGACGGATCGATGCTTGAGCGATACCGGCCCCCTGCTCGATCTCGGCGCGGCCATGCAGACCCTTTGCCTGGCCGCGTTGAACTTTGGCCTCGGCACCTGCATTGAAGATCAGGGGGCGACGTATCCCGAGGTTTTGAGAGAGATCGCCCATCTCCCGGAAGACAAGAAGATCGTCATTGCCGTTGCCATAGGATACCCGGACTGGGGTTTTCCGGCCAATGCTTTGGTGAGCGATCGCGAATCCCTTGAAAACAACACCCGCTGGGTCGGATTCTAAAAGTTCCCGATTCGGTTTTTTGTTTTGTCCGTGCGGGAACTCAACGAAGGAACACGAAGGAGAGAGACGATGAAAGCAACCAAGGTCGTACTGGCGGATCACGAAATTCCGAAGCAGTGGTACAACATCCAGGCGGACATGCCCAAACCGATGAGCCCTCCGCTTCACCCGGGAACGGGGAAACCGGTCACGGCGGAGGACCTGGCGCCGATCTTTCCGATGAACCTCATCGAGCAGGAGGTGAGCCGGGAGAGGTGGATCGACATTCCCGACGACGTCCTCGACAAATACCTGATCTGGCGTCCGAGCCCCCTTTGCCGTGCGCACAATTTCGAGAAGATTCTCGACGCCCCGGTGAAGATCTACTACAAATATGAAGGGTCGAGTCCGGCCGGGTCGCACAAACCCAACACGGCCATTCCACAGGCTTACTTCAACAAGGTCTTCGGGGTGAAGCGCCTCTCGACGGAAACCGGCGCCGGCCAGTGGGGGAGCGCGCTGGCGATGGCCTGCGCGATGTTCGGCCTGGAGTGCCGCGTCTTCATGGTCCGCGTGAGTTATGAACAGAAACCCTACCGGCGGATGATGATGAACACCTGGGGCGCCGAGTGCATCCCGAGCCCCAGCGAACGGACGGAGGCGGGCCGCCAGGTCCTGGCCGCGCATCCCGACTCTCCGGGAAGCCTGGGAATTGCGATCAGCGAGGCGGTCGAGGACGCCGTCTCCCGGGAGAATTCCCGCTATTCGCTGGGCAGTGTCCTGAACCATGTCGCTTTGCACCAGACGATTGTCGGTCTGGAGGCGCAGAAGCAGTTGGAGAAGATCGGGATCTATCCCGATGTGGTCATCGGCTGCGCAGGCGGCGGAAGCAACTTTGCGGGCATCTCCCTGCCCTTCGTCCGCGACAAGATCCACGGGAAGCGGCTGAGGATTGTCGGCGCCGAACCGACCTCCTGCCCGACGATGACAAAAGGGCCCTTTGCCTACGATTTCGGCGATCTGGCGAAAAAGACCCCTCTGCTGCCGATGTACACGCTGGGCCACGATTACATTCCGGCCCCGATCCACGCCGGCGGGCTGCGCTACCACGGGATGGCGCCGATCGTCAGCCATCTGCTGAGATTGGGGTTGATCGAAGCGGCGGCATACGATCAGATCGCCACGTTCGAGGCCGGCGTCCAGTGGGCCCGCACGGAGGGGGTCATCCCTGCGCCGGAAACCGACCATGCCATTGCCGCGGTCATCGAGGAAGCAAAACGGGCCAAAGAGGAGGGCAGGGAAAAGACGATTCTCTTCAACTTCAGCGGCCACGGAATGGTCGATCTGGCCTCCTATGATGCCTATCTCGCGGGGAAGCTCATGCCGTATTGCCTCCCCGACGACGAGATCGCCCGGGCGCTGAAATCGATAGAGGGGTTCCCGAAACCGTGACAAAACTGTCGATTGCCGAAATGCGTTGTGACGCGGGTCGATCAATAGTACGGCGAGCAAAGGCACCGGGTGTCAAAGAAGCCAGGACATTTCTACTTTGGCTTGACAAGATCAAAGGCGCCGGTTGACTTTCCTGGGTGGATGGATTTAACCTGAGACAGGGGCAAGTTCCGTTTCGGCCGGGGATGGGCCCATCCTCGAAAGCGGGGCCGGGAAGAAGGCGTTTGTACGGAGGGATGGGCGGCGCCGGGGAAAAGTCGCGCCAGCCGGGGATTGGATGGGAATCGAGATGAGGCCCTGTCGGGAATGGGTGATACGCTGTCCGCGGTTGGGCGGCGAGGTTCCGTTTTCCTATTGCGAACGGGAGGCGGGCGATCTCCCCTGCGGGCAAATCATCCGTTGCTGGGAGAACGGTTTTCCGGTGGAGGAATACCTCCGTGGAACTCTGACGCCTGACGCCTGGGAGCGATTCCACGGCCGGGTTCCGAAGGATCGCCTATCCACAATCCTCGACGTCGTGGAAGCGGCCGGGCAGAGGAAGAGATAGAAAAGGGGTTGGGGTGGATCTGTTCGATCAGCAGGAGGCAAGGAACGACAACAGGCCACTGGCCGACCGGATGCGGCCGCGGAATCTCGACGAATACGTCGGTCAGGATCACCTCCTCGGCGCGGACAGTCTTCTGAGGCGGGCGGTTCAGGAGGACCGTCTCTTCTCCGTGATCTTCTGGGGGCCGCCGGGTTCGGGAAAAACGACGCTTGCCCGGATCCTGGCCGGCGAGACCAAGTCGCATTTTGTCAGTTTCTCCGCGGTGCTTTCCGGCGTGAAGGAGATCCGCGCCGTGGTCGACGAGGCGGCCGAACAGTGGCGGCTGCACCGGCGCAGGACCCTCCTTTTCGTCGATGAGATCCACCGCTTCAACAAGGCGCAGCAGGACGCTTTTCTTCCACACGTGGAGAGCGGACTGATCACGCTGATCGGCGCCACGACGGAGAACCCGTCCTTCGAGGTGATCTCGCCGCTTCTCTCCCGGATGCGTGTGCTGATCCTCAAGCCGTTCACCGAGGAAGATCTTGAGCGGATCCTGCAAAACGCCCTTGCCGACGAAGAGCGGGGGCTGGGCCGCCTGCGTCTCGAGATCGAACCGGAAGCCCTGAAGCGGATCGTCTGGTCGGCGGACGGGGATGCCCGCGCCGCCCTCAACAGTCTGGAAGCCGCGGCTTCGCTGGCCGACAAGGCGGGGGAAGCGGGTCACAGGATGACGCTCGCCTTCGTCGAGCGGGCGATCCAGAAAAAAGCGCTCCAGTACGACAAGAGCGGCGAGGAACACTACAACCTGATTTCCGCCCTCCACAAAAGCCTTCGGGGGAGCGATCCCGATGCGGCCCTCTACTGGCTGGGCCGGATGCTCAAGGCGGGCGAGGACCCTCTGTATCTTGCCCGGCGCATGGTCCGCTTCGCGTCGGAGGATGTGGGGAATGCGGACCCGCGAGCGCTGACCGTGGCGGTCGATGCCATGCAGGCCTACCATTTTCTCGGATCCCCGGAAGGGGAACTGGCCCTTGCCCAGGCGGCCGTTTATCTGGCCACCGCCCCGAAGAGCAACGCGCTTTACGTGGGTTACGGCCAGGTCAACGCGACCATCGAAAAGACGGGGACCCTGCCCGTCCCTCTCCATATCCGAAACGCCCCGACGAAGCTGATGAAAGAGTTGGACTACGGCAAGGACTACCGCTACGCCCACGATTATGCCGAGGCCTATGTTCCGCAGGAATACCTGCCGGACCAGATTCGGGGGAAGGAAGGCCGGTTCTACCGGCCGACCGATCGGGGATATGAAAAGATCATCGGCGAACGGCTCGAAGCCTGGCGGAAAATCCGCGAGTCCCATCCGAAAAAATAGGATGCCCGGAAGAACCGGACAGAAAAGAAGGTTTTTTTAAGGGCTGCCAAAAAGACCGGGGCGTGTAGGGTTGGAATAGGAACCGTCTTCCCGATGTCCGTTGGTATTTTTCTTGTATGGATGTTTATAGAGGCAAAGGGTGCCCGATGTGTGTTTTGAATCATAAAAAAGGGGAGGTTTCGAGAACCTCCCCTCTGTCAGGAGTGGAAAACCTGCCGGTTTTCCTTTGGTCGTTTTGCTGTCGGCTGATCGTGCCCGCGTTCAGACAACAGGTATTTTTTACATAAGAGTAATGCACGTTCTGTGCCATCCATGGGAAAAAGCTTTTAATGCATTGGAATCAATGAATTTTATGAAAAACCGGTTGCTTCTGCCGGTCATCGAAAAGTGGAAGAGAGACGGCAAAAAATGTCGCTCCATCCGGGTTCTATCTGAAAAACTAATTTAAAATCAAACTCTTGCATATGCCAACGGTTTATGGCGGGCAATCGACAAAAATGTCGAAAGGCCGCCGGGAGAAGGAATCCGATCCTGCGATGCCTCAGAGGGACGCGAAAAGGCATGATGCAAGAAAGCGTTGACTTTTCGGACGAATGACCTATGATGACAGGCACATATTCAAACGGGTCCACCATTTTGGAAATAGGCGACTGACATCGTTCGCGAGCCGGTCCGGAGATGACCTTGAAAAAGCGATCGGGGGCCGTCTTTTTTGTTGTTCAAGGATAGCATGATGAGCCCTGACAAGAAGATCGTCTGGCAGCATCCATCCCCCCATTTCAACCGTCCCTTTCTGCAGCCTCTGGCTGTCGGTCTCGTCTGCGCAATCTTCATTGTGCTCATCCTGTTCATGGGAATCATGGACATCCATCGGAGTGACCGGACACTGATCGGCTTCATGGAGGATCAGGGTGAACGAATCATCGAGGTGGTCGAACGCCTCACCGAGGAAAACCTGAAAACGATGATCTCTGCATCGCAGAAAGCGGCGGGAGGCCCCTCTGTCCCGCTGAGCGAACAGGTTTTCACCCCCCAGAAGTTTCTCACGGATGAGATCATCGCCATGGGGCGGGAAATCGATCAACACTGGAAAAAGGAACATCTGAGCGAGTCCTACATCCGCAAATATGCCGAGGAAAAAAAACTCTGGCTGGTGGCCGTTCTCAATAGCTGGGGGGATGTGATTTTTCAGAGCCGTCCGGTCCCGGAGAATCGGTCCGGCGAAAAGGGGCCCACGATCAACGGGATCGGCCGGACGGGCGCCGAGCTGATCGATCGGCTCAATCATCTTAACCGTCTGAAGAAAATCGGTTTTATCGCGCTCAGCCGAAAGGACAAAAGCGGGACGATCATCATTGCCCTGGACATCGAGAGTCTCCGGTACTGGGGGAGACGGGTCTCCGTCGAAAAGGCGCTGGAAAAACTTGGAGAAGGACAGGGGATCGTCTATTTGACCGTTCGGGATAAGAATGCGTTGCCGCTGGGGAAAACCGGAATCCCTCCCACGGACTGGAAGGAGACGAATCCGCTGCTCCCGAAGATCCTGTCCGGAACCGTGCCGATGGAAAGCCATAAAGTGAACATCGGTGAGAAGAACCTGCTGGAGATTGTCGCCCCGCTGCGAATCGGCGGGGAAATCGCCGGGGTGGTCCGCCTTGGCCTGGATCGGGGCAACACCGATCAGATTCTCGAGAAGAACCGGCGGAACATGTTCATTTTTCTCGCCTTCGTCGTCGTGATTGCGCTTCTGTCGATGTGGCTGCTTTACCAAAACCAGAACCGCCATCTGGCGGGGATTGTGGAAATGACGAGGGAATTGGAAAAGGCGGAACGGCTCTCTTCGCTGGGACAGCTTGCCGCCGGGGTGGCCCACGAGATCCGCAATCCCCTGAACGCGATCAGCATGGCCAGCCAGCGGCTGAAGCGGGAATATGTGCCGGCGGATGAGGAAAAGAGGGCGGAGTTCGGAACGCTTGCCGGGGTGATCCGGGACGAGATCCGGCGCCTCAACGGAATCATCGAGGAGTTTCTGACTTTTTCGAAGGGCAGGCGACTGGAACTGCGCGATTGTCCGGTTCAGGAGATCCTCGGGAAGATCGTGACCCTGATCTCGGAGGAGGCCTCCGCCAAAGGCATCAGCCTCCGGACAGACTGGGGAAACGAGCCGATTGTGATCCCGATGGACAGGGACAAACTCCAGCAGGCGGTCTTCAACCTGGTCAAGAACGCGATGGAGTCGATCACCGGCGAGGGGATTGTGACGCTTTCCGTGCGGAATGCCGAAAAGGGCCGTGTCGGCGTCCGAATAACCGACACCGGTTGCGGCATGACCACGGAAGAGGTCGATCGGGTCTTCAATCCCGAATACACGACCAAGGAAAAAGGGCTTGGGCTGGGCCTGCCGCTTGCGCACGAGATCATCCGCGGTCACGGCGGTGAGATCCGTGTTCTGAGCCGCAAGGACCAGGGCACGACCTTCGAAATCCTCCTTCCGTCCGAAAGAAGGCAAACCGCAAAAGGAAAATGACCTTATGAAAACGCTCAACATCCTGGTGGTGGAGGACGGCCGGTCGCAACGGGAGATGCTCCGGGATTTCCTGAGGAAGGAAGGGCATGTGGTCGGCGAGGCCGAGGACGGCGAACGGGCGATCCGGTCCGTCCGTGAAGGCCATTATGACCTGATTCTTCTGGATTACCGGATGCCGGGCATGGATGGAATGCAGGTTCTCCGCGCCGTGAAAGGGATCAATCCCGAGATCGATATCGTGATTGTGACCGCCGAGGGATCCATAGACATGGCCGTGGAGGCGATGA
>JAXDCM010000202.1:0-3676 GCA_034677965.1 Syntrophales bacterium | reverse complement strand
AAACCCACACCGGCCACGCAGATCGCCGAGATCATCCGGCACATTCCAAAAGCGCTTCGGCAAGCGATCAAAGAAGGCGGTACGGCATGAATGGGAAAAAGCAAAAAGATCCGATAACGTTGTAACGCATTCATAACAATCGAGGTTCTAAGACATGAAAAAGACGATCAATGCGAGGGGTCTGTCCTGCCCGCAGCCCGTGCTGCTGGCCAAGGAGGCGATTGCGGAGACGGACGAGGTCGCCATAATCGTGGACAACGAAATTGCCGTGGAGAACATCCGCCGCCTGGCCGGCAAGATGTCCTGCGATTTTTCGGTGAAGAAGGAGGCAGGCATCTGGGAAGTGGAACTGAGCAGGACGGACGCAGCGGCTCCGGGCGCCGCCGATTCCCCCGATCCGGAACCGCAACTCGCCTGCAGCGTCGCGCCCGCCGGGAAAGCAGGCCCATACGTGGTGGTCCTTGCGGACAACCGCATGGGCCGGGGAGACGACAGGCTGGGGGATATCCTGATTCGAGCCTTCATGGACACCCTGTCGATGATCAATCCGTTGCCGACCGCCGTTGTCTGTTACAACGCCGGGGTCAAACTCGCCGTGCAGGGTTCGGCCGTTCTGGAGGATTTGCAGCAATTGGAGAAAACGGGCGTGGACATCCTGGTCTGCGGCAGCTGCCTGAGGCATTTCGGTCTCGTCGAGCAGCTCGGCGCGGGCCGCGTATCCAACATGTGCGAGATTCTCGAAACCATGGCCGGCGCCGCCCGGTTGGTGCGGCCGTGATTGAAGCGATGCTGTCGAATGATCTCACGCCCCGAATTTTTCCAGCCTGCGGGCATGGGCGAGGTCCGGTGTCATCAGGTACGCTATCGGAATTTTCTCCAGGCCACCCACCGATTCTGTCCCCAGAGATCTGGTCGGGCATTTTCCCTAATGTCTTGACTGTGGTGAGTCTCACCTCTATCGAGTCTGTTCGTGATCAGCATCCGCAACGTGAAGCGTGGAGGTATGCATTGAATCTGACTTTCAGAAGGTTATGATCTTAAAGCCGGTCATTTTTTGTTGATTGCGTTTTTGCACTTCAACAAAGTAAAATAAGTAGCATTATTGCTATCCTGTAAGCAAAGGCTGAGATTACCATGATTCATCTGTTTATTTTCATTAAGAATTGCAAATATTTCTCTAACCAATTGTTCATGGCATGGATTATGATTATAACTTATTTAGACACAAGATACCGGTGTCGACGACATGTGTTCTTACGGTATCCGCCATGGACAGCGGTCGATGGTTACAAGACTGGGGGAGGTTTAGGTAGAGATGAACTGCGGTGAAAAAAAAGGTGGTTGTGGAACAAGTGGCGGCCGGCCGGCCGATGACAAGCTGAAAATGTTTACGGAGGACGAAGCGCTCGTCAGACGTATGTCCGGCATCAAGCATAAGATCCTCGTCCTTTCGGGGAAGGGGGGTGTGGGGAAGAGCACTGTCGCCGTGAACCTTGCGATCGCATTGGGCATGGCAGGGATGAAGGTTGGTTTGCTGGATGTCGATTTTCATGGCCCCAGTGTTCCTACGCTCCTGAACATGCAAGGGGAGCTGCTTAAATCCGACGAAGGGGGCGGGATCCTGCCTCTGGTCACGGCGGATGGCCTCCGGGTGGTTTCTCTCGGATTTGCGCTCGGCCATTCGGATGAAGCTGTCATCTGGCGGGGACCCATGAAAATGGGCGTGATCAAACAATTGCTGACAGACGTGCAGTGGGGAGAGCTGGACTTTCTGGTCGTCGACTTCCCTCCCGGAACGGGGGATGAACCCCTGTCCGTGGCGCAGCTGATCCCCGAGAGTGATGGGGCCGTGATTGTTACGACGCCCCAGGATCTCTCCCTTCAGGATGTGCGCAAGTCCATCAATTTCTGCCGCCATCTCAACATTCCCGTCTTAGGGGTGATCGAAAACATGAGCGGCCTGGTCTGCCCGCACTGCGGCAAGATGATCGAGGTATTCAAAAGCGGCGGCGGAGAAACGATGGCCCGGCAGATGCGCGTTGCCTTCCTGGGCCGAATTCCAATCGATCCCCTAATTGTAGAAACTTCCGACCAAGGGCTTCCGTTTGTGCGCCGGTATGCCGATACGGAAGCGGGCAAGGCCTTCATCCAGGCGATCCAACCCGTTTTAAAGCTTCGGAACCAGGAAAGAATCGTGTCGGATAAAGTTCAGCCGATGCCTCAAGACATCAAGGAGAAAAACATGAAATCCCTGAAAATTGCCTTGCCCACGGCGGCCGGGTCTCTATGCCCGCATTTTGGTCATTGTGAACAGTTTGCGCTGTTTGACGTGGATCCGGAAAGCAAAACCATCCTCAAAACGACTATGGTGACACCACCACCCCACGAGCCTGGACTTTTACCGACCTGGCTGCATGAACAGGGGGCTGATGTGATCATTGCCGGCGGCATGGGCTCGCGTGCGCAGGAACTTTTTCTCGGCAAAGGTATTCATGTGGTCACCGGCGCTTCGCCGGAGGCCCTGGCAACGATTATCGGCAAGTACCTTAGGGGCGAACTGGCGACCGGAGCCAATGTCTGCGATCATTAAACCGCGAAGGGGGCCATTGATGCATCTTGTCCCCTGCGGGATCAGAGAAAGTTATCCGGTTTCACGCCCCGAATTTTTCCAGCCTGCGGGCATGGGCGAGGGCCAGACCCATCAGGTGCATCATCGGCATTCTTCCCAGACCTCCCGTAATGCAGTCCCGTTCGCCGAATCGGTCCACACGGTCCGGGCGGCAATCCGCCGATGAGAGCAAAACCGGCACCGGGTGCCAGCTGTGAGAGGCGAGGGCGGCCGGCGTCGAATGGTCCCCGGTGACGACGAGAACATCGGGTTTTAATGCAAGCACATTGGGGATCAGACTGTCCACCTCCTCGATCACGGCGACCTTCGCGTCGAAACTTCCATCTTCGCCTCGGGAATCCGTGGGCTTGATATGGAGAAAAAAGAAGTCGTATTGCCCGTAGTGATCGCGAAGCGCATCAAATTCTTCCCTGATGGATGAGGGCTGCGGACCCACCATCATCCCCAGAAGACGGGCAATCCCGCGGTACATGGGATAACCGGCGATGGCGAGTGCATCGAGGCCGAAGCGCTGCTGCATGGAAGGGTAGCGCCGATACCGGGAATACCCGCGGAGAAGCATCATGTTTGCTTTTTCTTCGTCGGAAAGTATGTTCCCGGCCTTTTGGATCAGTTCCCGGAGGATGGCCGCCGTCTCTTCCGCCTCGGGAACCAGCGCCTTCGCGGATATTGGAGGAAGCCCCGTTTTCTGGGGATCTGTCTCCAGAATTTCCTCCCGGAGACCTTCTCCCCTCAAGGCCAGCATCGCGCGATGCTCCTTGACCGGTTCAAAAATGATCTCCGTGCCGGAAAGATTTCGGATGTTTTCCTGAAGCTTTCCGCAGATCCGCTTGTTGGTCTCGTTGTCGATCCGCCCGGCTCGACGATCAATGATGATCCCGTTGGCGTCAATTGTGGCAAAGTTGATCCGGATCAGGAGATCCCGGTCCGTCATCGGGAAATCGATTCCCGCCGCTTCCAGAATTCCGCGGCCGATACTGTTTTGAATGGGGTCATATCCGAAAAGGGCGAAATGGGCCGGACCGCTGCCGGGCGTAATGCCGTAAC
>JAXDCM010000201.1:0-4379 GCA_034677965.1 Syntrophales bacterium | reverse complement strand
TTGCCAGATCGGCGACCCTTCTGTGGTGGCCCGTTTTGTATTGATCCTTTGACTCCACCGTCAGGGCGAGTGTATTCAACGCCGCCCCCATCGCCTGCCGAAGGTTGTTCAACGTCAGATTCAGTTGTTCTTCCGTCTCCCGGCGATCGGTGAGCGACCGCTGCAGGACGCCGGTTCTCCGACGGATGGCCTGGGTCAGGTGCGCCTGATAACCGGCCACCAGTCCGATCAGGATGGCGGTCAAAAGCGCGATCCCCAGGGTGATCCCGCGGAACAGGAGGAGGGGCTTTTTCACGGACGCGCTCCATCCTTCGGCGGGCAGCGCCGCCAGCTTCCAAGCTCCGTCCGGGGTGTCGACCTGTTGAAAAACCGGGTTTTTCGTCGGGACGGTTTTCTCCCCGAACAACAGATGATCGGAACGGTCCAGCAGGGCGATTTGAAGACCTTGGGGAGGGGAGTCCATCCCTGCGTTCGACAACAGGGGAGGAAGATCCAGAACGACGGATATCATCCCCCAGAAACGGTCTCCTGTGTAAATGGCCTCTTGTGCCGCAAAGGCGAATCCCTTGGGACGAAGCGGATAGGGATCGCCGATCACGATTTTGCGTGAACGAATCGCGCGCTGAACGTCGGCGCGGAATGGCGGTCGGGCGTCGCGAAGAAGATCCCGGCCCGCACGGCCGTCGGGGCTCCCTTCCGGGTAGATCCACTGGATGATTCCGTCACGGGCCACAATAATGGCGCGGATGCCGCTTGCGGCGCTGCTGATGCTGGCGGCAAAGTTGTTGAATTCTGCCGGAGCGATTTCTTGGTCATAGCGGATCCGTTCGATCAGGAACGCTTTAAGCGCCTTGAGGAGGGCCGTTCGGCCGCCGATTTCCGCGCTCAGGGAACGGCCCTGGACCTTCAGCAGTTCGGCCGTCTGGGTCTTTTTTTCGACGACGAGCCTTTCCTGTTGCCATAGGCCGCAATACCACCAGGCCGGCAGCAGGAGCGCCAGCGCCAGCAGGAAGGCGATCAGGGACCGGCGGCGGGGTTTGCTTTTGAACAGGGATCGGATCATGGGCATCAATGTCACCAATCCGTCTTTCCCGCTCCGAAATCAGCAGGATTCACGGCGCTGTTCCAAAATACCGGACAATCGCGAGCGGCTGTAAAATATCGGGTCGAAATCCTCCTGTCAAGCATTTAATAACGGACTCATCCGTGGATATCATCGTAAAAAAAGAACTTTTTAACATCGGAAGGGACGATTCCCGCTGTCGAAATGAACCGGGATGTGATAGAAATAAACAATGGAGGATGAAATGACGACGATCAAAATCAAGGGGATGACATGCCGACACTGCGTCATGGCCGTGACCAAAGCGCTGAGCGGCATGGACGGGATCCGGGATGTGCAGGTGAACCTGGAAACGGGGGAGGCGTCCTTCACGGAGGAGATGCCGGTGGACCGGGCGCTGATCCGGGAAAGGATATCGAAAGCGGGGTACGAGGTTGTCGGATAAACGGGATCTGAAAACGACCGTCTCCGTCGGGGGGATGAGCTGTGCCGCCTGTGTCCGCCGTGTGGAGAACGCCATCCGGGAGGTTCCGGGCGTGACCGACGTCGCGGTCAACCTTGCGACCGCGCGGGCCACGGTGTCTCACATTCCGGGATGGGCCGGCATCGAGGCGGTCCGTCGGGTCATCACCGAACAGGGGTATGACTACCTGGGGATTCCCGACGACACCCGGGAGGATCCGATCGGTGCGGCCCGTGAAAAGGAGATCCGGGATCTGAAGATCCGCTTTGCCGTTGGAATCGTGCTCAGCGTCGTGATCTTCGTCGGCTCCATGCGACACTGGTTCCCCTTTCTGATGGGGATCCCCCGGCAGCCGCTCCTCATAGCCCTCTTCCTCCTGACCACGCCGGTCGTTTTCTGGGTCGGGAACCGGTTTTTCAGCGGCGCGATCAAGGCGGCCCGGCAGAAGACCACGGACATGAACACGCTGGTGGCCGTCGGGGCGCTGGCGGCCTGGCTCTATTCCTCGCTTGCGACCTTTTTCCCGCGCTTCTTCTCGGAAGCCGGAATCCTGCCCCACGTCTATTACGACGGGGCGGCCTTCATCGTGACGCTGATTATCCTCGGCCGGCTTCTGGAGGCCCGGGCGAAGGGACGGACCTCCCGGGCGATCCAGCGCCTGATGGAGATGAAGCCGAAAACCGCGCATGTCATCCGGGAAGGTGTGGAGAGGGACATTCCGATCGATCAGGTCGTGAAAGACGATTGGATCGTGGTTCGACCCGGGGAGAAGATCTCCACGGACGGCGTGGTCGTCTCCGGCAGCTCCAGCGTCGATGAATCCATGTTGACCGGAGAGAGCATGCCGGTCGCTAAAATGGAGGGGGCGGAGGTTTTTGCCGCGACGCTCAACCGGACCGGGAGCTTCACGTTCCGGGCGACGCGGATCGGCGCCGAAACGGCGCTGGCGCAGATCATCCGGCTCGTGGAGGAGGCGCAGGGGTCGAAGGCCCCGATTCAGCGTCTTGCGGACAGGGTCGCATCGATCTTCGTTCCCGCCGTATTCGGGATCGCCGTGGTCACGTTCGCCGTCTGGTATTTTTGGGTTCCCGATGCGATGTTCAGCCGCGCCCTCCTCAATTTCGTGTCCGTTCTCGTCATTGCCTGTCCATGCGCGCTGGGACTCGCGACCCCGACGGCGGTCATGGTCGGGACGGGGCTCGGGGCGGAAAACGGCATCCTGATCAAAGGGGGGGAGAGCCTGGAAAACGCCTACCGCCTCCGGACGATCGTTTTCGACAAGACCGGAACGCTCACGCGCGGAGAGCCGGAAGTGACGGACATGATTCCCGCACGGGGAGTCGATCCCAAAAACCTCCTGCAGGCGGCCCTCGACATCGAAGCCGCGTCCGAACACCCGCTGGCAAGGGCGGTCCTCGAACGGGGAATGCGGGCAGGCCTCGTTGCCGACGCGGTGACGGGGTTCGAGGCGTTGTCCGGCCTCGGCGTAAAGGCATTCCGGGACGGAAAGGCCCTGCTGCTGGGAAACCGTCGTCTTCTGGAAGGGGAGGGGGTGGTGACCGGCGGGGGGGATATCGACTCGGAGGCCGTGCGGCTTGCCGGTGACGGGAAAACTTCCGTCTTCGTGGCAGAGGGGGGCCGCCTCCTCGGCTTGCTGGGATTTTCCGATCAACCCAAATCCTCCGCGTCCGCGGCGATCGCCGAGCTGAAGGGGATGGGCCTGAAGGTCGCCATGATCACCGGGGACAATGGGGGAACGGCGAACGCGATGGGCAAGACCCTGGGCATCGACCGCATCCTTTCGGAGGTGCTTCCGGGCGACAAGGCCGCCGAAATCCATCGACTCCGCGAGGCGGGCGAGATCGTGGCGATGGTAGGAGACGGGATCAACGACGCCCCGGCGCTCGCGGCCGCCGACATCGGGATTGCGATCGGCGCGGGGACGGATGTGGCGATCGAGGCCTCCGACATCACATTGATGCGGGACGATCTTCTGGCCGTGCCGCGAGCGATCCGCCTCTCCTTCGAAACCATGCGGACCATCCGCCAGAACCTCTTCTGGGCCTTCATCTACAACATTATCGGCATCCCGGTTGCCGCCGGCGTCCTTTATCCTCTCTGGGGCATTCTGCTGAATCCGGAATTCGCCGCCGCCGCGATGGCGATGAGCTCCGTTTCGGTCGTGGGCAATTCGCTTCGCCTGCGACGCCGCTGGCGCCGTGTGCCGACACAGCCTTAACCACACTGTCCGGACAAGGATCATGGAGTTTCTCCTTGATTTTTTCATGGACTGTGCATACTCAAAAACAAGAAAAACAAAGAGAGTCTGATGCATCAGCAACAGATGAATAGTGGATTGTAACCTGCGCCGTTTCCGAGGGGATCTGTTCGATCCGGGCCGATCGGCGTCGCGTGGAGCAGGTTCTTTTGAACCTGATCGGCAACGCCGTCAAGTTCACGGAACGGGGGTCGGTGACGGTGAAATGCGAATCCGACGGCGACGGCGTCCGGGTCAGTGTCACGGACACGGGGATCGGCATCCGTGCGGAGGACCAGGAGACGATTTCCAGGCCTTTTGCCAGGTCGATTCCGGCACGAACCGCAGGTACGAGGGGACGGGGCTGGGTCTGCCCATCAGCAAACGGCTGGTCGAGCTCATGGGGGGACGGATCGAGGTGGAAAGCCAATGGGGCTCGGGAAGCAGGTTCAGTTTTACCCTGCCCCGGGAGAGGAAGGTGTGATGAAAAGAAAAGTCCTGGTTGTGGACGACAGCAGCGACAATTTGTACATGCTGGAGACCCTGTTGAAGGGATACGGGTACGACGTGACCACGGCCGAAAACGGCGAGCAGGC
>JAXDCM010000200.1:0-3911 GCA_034677965.1 Syntrophales bacterium | reverse complement strand
AAGCATCGGCCACGAAGCCAAACCAGTTGTTGCCGCACTCAGTGAACCCGAGCTGCGTCGCCTTCATCACAACGATTTCGGATACCCCGCTCGCCGGAGACAGGTCATTCATTACGTCCCTGAGATATGGCGTCCGGCTGCTGCGGTACTTGCCCGGCTCGCTGCTGCTTTTCTTCGGCAGCATGCGATGAAGATCGCTCCATTCGGTAACCGTAAGATCAGGATCAGGCCGGAGACCGTCCCTGAAGGCGGAGAAATATATCTCCGCACCGTTTAACACGACGGCCTCATGGTCATCGCCAGGGCAAGCGCGCGTTCCATGATCCCGCTCGTTTCAATCCACAGTGCGACCGTGGGAAGGGTTCCATGCTTGGCTGCGTAGGCCTTGCGCTGATCGGTCAGGTTGATTCCGTATTTGTGGAAGTACATTCTTTCGAGGCGGAACCACACCGCCCGGGCATCCAGGCCGGTTAGTGCGGCATAGGCTTCAACAGCCTCGCGTAATTGCCGCCGAGGCGACAGATTTTTCCCGATATTTGGGATGTTCATGGCCTTTTTCTCCTTTCTGTGACCCTCGAAATGGCCTCAAAATGATGATTTTCATGTCCGTTTCAGGCTGGAAAAAGGCACCCGAAGGGCCGGAAATTGAGCGTTTTCTGGTCACTTTTCGAGGCAAACAACGGGTGTTTCTTGCCTACCGAAGCTCCCCTATGATGTCATCGATGCTTAAATTTTCAAGGTTTGGCTTTACTTCCCCACTCTCCGACTCGTTCTCATCTGTTCCCCAATCTTGCTTGATGTTGAATCCAACGGATCGTTGATATGGTGTCACTTTTAAAATCTCATAAAGATACGGCTTCCCGGATTTCTTCACAAGTTTAAGCTCGTTGGCGGTCCCCTTTGACACCCCGTCATGAATGAGGAGAAAATGGCTGCATTCTTTCACGACCTCTTTGGAGCGGTGCTCAAATGCGCCGCGAAGATATCGGAAATTGAGAAAATGCAGGATCAGCGGGATTGCAGTTTCTTTCGCTACCCGCTGCGCAACCTCACACACGCCTTGCGGCTCCTGAGTCGTCACCAAATAGGCCGGTTGCCACTGTGCAATCGCGTCCAGGATGAGGATCTTGACCCGTTCGTCATTGAGAGACCTGCTGCCGAAAATTCCCAAAATTGTCCTTTCCGTCATTCGCTCAATCCCTCCAATGCCTGCCGAATTTCCGTTGTGAGCAGGCTGGTAATCTTCCCTTGATCCGATTCAGCCGCCAGAATCGCGCCGATCCGCTCCGGTATGTTCAAGAGCGAGTCGCGGAGCATGCGGGCCTGATCAAAGGCGGCCTTCTTGACCTGTTCCGCCGACACGAGCTTGCTGGTCCTTTGGTCGATGTCAATTTTCAGCAGCGCTGCCTGGTACCGCGCTTTCAGAAGCCTCGCCTCAGCGTAAGTGATGTTCGCCGTTCCCGCCTTCTCAATGACCTTGCGGACCGCCGCCTTTTTCGGTGTGCCGGACGTGGCTGCCAGGGAAACCCGGCGAGGTATCCGGCAGGAAAGCGCCTTGTCCGCCGCCTTCACGTCAATCATCATCTTCCGCCCCTCATGAGAGACCGCTGCCGCCGGAATCAGACCTTCCGTGATGTGCTTCCGCAGGGAGCGCTCTGTCATCTTCTGGTGTGTCGCGTATTCTTTAAGTGTTATTTTAAGCATAGTATGTAAATAATTGATTCTATTGTCGTTAAATTAGAGGTCTATGCCTGGGTGTCTTTTTGGGCTCGGCGCCCCGTATGACAATGTACGACGGGAAGAACCTACCGGCTCATAGGTAATGGTCTGGCACCTGTCGTCGTCTGATCGTGTCACCTGATCGATCCTGGTAAGCCGTTCGCGCCTTCCACGACCCGCCGAGGAACTTGAGGATGGTCTGCCAACCGATGCCCATGCCTTTTGATGTTTCTAAACCCCGTTGGCTGTCGAACAGACCTTGTATAAGTTTAGGCAAGGTTCCCCACTCACCCGCCATTTCCTTCTGGAGAAACTCCCGTCATCCAATCGTGCCCCCCTGGTCGATCAAGGCGGGACGGCCCCGCAGGTGAGGGCGGGACGGCCCCGATAGTCCCGTGACTCGGAGGTTGAGCGAGGGACCGCCCTCATGCCGACACATGAAGCGGCACGAGCGCTATTCATCCTTGAATGGGACCGTCCCGCAGGTGAGGGCGGGACGGCCCCTGTTGATCCCCGTGGCCGTTAAGGTCGGTGAGGGGATCGCCCCGTGTTACTGGGAATGGGCAGCTTCACGGCGCCATATGTGCCCACACCCCCGCGGAGGCTGACGGGGCGTGGGCTCGCTCGTGCCGGACGAAACGACACGGGCGCTTCAATTCATCGCAGACCGTTCAAGATTATTTCCGTCCCCGCTGCCGGGGCAGGCAGGCCCAGCTCGTCGGCGGTTTCGAGCGCAACGGTGTGCCATACGTCGAGCTTCCCGATGATGTTATCGAGTTCGGTCTGAAAATGCTCTGTTATCTCGTTACGGGCCTTGATCACGGCTTTTTGATAGAGCTCGCTCATCGCCTTGACGTGTTCCTCTTGTCCGGCCTGTGCCAATTCAACCGCACGTGACGCCAATTCAACAACGCTTCTCAGGTCACCCAGGGCGTCACGACTGCTCCGGAGTTTCCTCAGCAATGCTGCCGGATCACCACCCGCGCTTACGGTTTCGCTGATCTCGCCTTCCATCCGCCGGATGGTTTCCTCATGGTCGGCGATACGCTTCAAGTGCTCCTGAAGCCTCACTGAAAGGGTTTGGACCCTCTCACGGGCTGCCTCGCGCTCCTGCTGAAACACCTTGAAATTCTCGGGAAGGGCATCAATGATCGCTTTCTTCATCGCACACCTCCTACTTCAGCGGGCCGGCTTCGCCGGCCTGGACGCGCTCAAGATAATCCTCGTGCGCCTTCGGGTCTTCCATCGCGACCCGGACAATCGCCGCGCCGGTGCTGATCCCCTCGGTTCGGAGTTTGGCCACCTTCGATTCAAAACGGTTCGCCTCCTCGATTGAGCGCAGCCGCTGGACCTCCGCCGCCGCAGCAGCCGCGACGGCGGCCTGCTCCTCGGCCCGCGCTTTTCTTGCCAACTCCTTGCCTTGCTCAAAACCGATGGGGTAGCCCTCGGCGTATGCCTCGTCCATGATTTCCTTGTACAGGTCGGGCCGCCGTTTCTTAAGATCCTCTTTACTCGTGAATGCCATAATTGTTTCCTCCTTCAAAATTTGGGTTTGGTTGATCGTTCCATCGGGATGATGGAAAAAAAATCTGTCCCCGGTTTTCGGTTGCCGGTCTGGGTTTCTGTGAACCTTCACGCTCCCCAGGCGCTGACCAAAAAGGGGTTTCCGCTGAAATTCCTGCTGTTCGTCACTCATGATTGCAACTCCTCCATTCTGCTTTCCAGTCCCCGGATCAGGGGCCCGTGAAGATCCAGCCAGTCCGACAGCTTGAGCATTACGAGGTCATCGGAATGCCGCTTGTTTGTTACATGGACGACCACCAACGGCGTCTTGCCCGGCGGACAGTTCCGCTCGGCCTGCGCCATGAATGTGCTCCCCACGAATTTGACCCGGTCCTTCACCTCAACCGCCCAGGGGCCCGCATCGATGTCATGCCCGCCCAGGATCCCCCGGCGTGTGCCGCCCAGGCGCTTCGCTATCGCCCGCTCGGTTGCCTTGCCACGCTGCCTGTTCTTCGAGGGGTCCGTCACTCTCCACCTCCAAACAGGAAGTATTGCCTGAATGTCCGGAAGGGCGCTCCGGTCTTCGCATACCTCGCCCATACCTCAGGCTGCTCTTTCTGCAGGCGCCTTGAATCGATGGTCACACGCCCAGGCTGCAGCCGATTGTAGATCCTCACCCCCGCCCCCTC